>NZ_JBHTSW010000064.1:0-20109 GCF_042794945.1 Rhodococcus sp. NPDC056506
GACGCCGACTGCAGCGTCGATGGGGCTCGAGCCTCCTCGCTTCTGCGAGCAGTGCGGACGTCGCATGATCGTTCAGGTCAGTCCTGACGGATGGTGGGCGAAATGCTCCCGTCACGGTGTCGTCGACTCGATCGACGCCGCCCGCAGGTAGCGTCACTCTGTGTGATCTCTCTTCGGCAGACTCGTCTGCGCACCGCGATCGTGATCGCCGCAACCACTGCGGGCGTGAGCGTGCTCGTTGGTGTGCTGTGGGCGTTCTTGGCTCCGGCAGAGCACCTGTTGGTGGTGTCCGAGGGGCGCGGCGTCGCGTTGACGGGTGAGAGTCTTCACCAGTTCGACGCGAGCGCAGTATTCATCTGGCTGGCACTGATCGTCGGTGTGCTGTCGGCGGTGGCGGCCTGGCTGGCACGCCTGAGTCGAGGCCCGTATGCCCTGGGCGGGTTGATCGTCGGCTCAGCGGTGGGAGCAGGCCTGATGGCACTCGTGGGCTCGGGTGTGGCCAGACTGCGTTTCCCCACGGCCGACAATCCGGCGGTCGGGGAGATCATCGCGCGGGCGCCGAACATCGGCACCTTGCTCGTCCTTCTGTTTCAGCCGCTCGCGGCGTGCGTCGTGACTTTGGTTCTCGCAGTGCTCAATCCGTTCGACGACCTCGGTGTGGGTGACCATCCGGAATCTGGGGATCCGGAATCCGGGGATCCGGCCATCGAGACCGAACAGACCGAAGACGAGATCCAGCCGAAGCTCCCGTAGCTGTCACGTCGCTACGCCGGCGACGTCGACGAGCGCTTCGCTTCGGACTTCATTCGCACGTCGCCCAGCAGTCGGCCCGAAATCAGCGCCCCCAACCGGCGGGTTGCGAAGCGAGTGCTGATCGAGGACACCCAGTTCGGCAGTCCTGATACGACGGTCGGCGGCGCGTTGCGTCGATCCAGTGCTCGGAAAGCGGTGTCCACCACCTGAGTTGCCGTCTGCATTCGCCCGACCGCTGCGTCCTCGGAGCCGACTACGTCGAAGAACTCGGTGCGCGTCGGACCGGGGCATACTGCCAACACGGTCAATCCGCTACCGCGAGCTTCTGCCCAGAGCGCTTCGGTGAAGTTGAGTACGAACGCCTTTGATGCGCCGTAGACCGCCATGCCCGGTGTCGGCTGGAACGACGCGGTGCTGGCGATGTTGACCAGTGCTCCGCGGCCGGTGAGAAGGTCGGGCAGGAATGTGTGCGTCAGTTCGACGAGTGTGGCGATGTTGAGCTGAATTTCGGACGTGACGCGCTCGAGGTTTTCGTCCACGAATGCTCCGTGTGTTCCGAATCCGGCGTTGTTGATCAGGGACGTGACCGTGATGTCGCGACTGGCGAGTTCTTGGTGCAGGGTCGCGCCGACGCCGGGTGCGGCCAGGTCGGCGGGCAGGACTGTCACGGTGATGCCGTGGGCGCCACGGAGTTCGGTGGCGAGTGCCTGGAGGCGGTCTGCCCGCCTGGCGACCAGAACGAGGTGTGCGCCGCGAGCGGCAAAGCGATGAGCGAATTCCACTCCGAGCCCAGCGCTGGCTCCGGTGATGAGGACGGTGGTTCCGGCTACGTCGATGGCCATGGTGGCTCCTTCGGTTCGGGTGATCCCAAATGTAGGCACTGACACCATAGTTGTCAATGGCAACATTTTGATATGGTGCCACCATGCCCGCCCACGAACAGCCGTACCATCACGGCAGCCTGCGACAGGAACTCCTGGCGTCGGCCGAAGCAACACTCGAACGAGATGGCGTCGACAAGTTGTCGCTGAGGCAACTCGCGCGCGAGGCGGGCGTGAGCCACGCGGCTCCGGGCAAGCACTTTCGTGATCGCCAGGCTTTGCTCGATGCCTTGGCCGAAAGTGGATTCCATCGGATGACCGGTGCGCTCGAGCGGGCGGTCGCGGATGCTCCACGGACCGCGAGGGCCCGGTTCTCCTCGCTCGCGAATGCCTACGTGGATTTTGCGCTGGACCATCCCGGACTTTTGTCGTTGATGTACAGCAACAAGCATGCACCGGGCGCCGCCGAGACTGTCGTCAACGCGGGGCACGCGACGATGGACCTGACCGTCCGGCTCGTATCGGAGGCTCAGGCCTCGGGTGATATTGCCGCCGGTGATCCGGAAAGTATTGCGCTGGTTGCCTTTGCGACGTTCCATGGCGTCGCGACGCTTGCTGCGGGCGGAATGTTGGGTGACGTACCGGTCGGCGATGTGGTGAACGCGGCCTCGACGGTCTTCTGGGCGGGGCTGTCTCGATCTGTCTGAGGTGGGGCGCGCGCAATTCCCCAGAGTTCTCACAGAACCAGCACAAGGGAAGCACAAGATTGCGGACTTACATAGGAGTCAAGAAGTTTGATTCCGACTGGAGGTTCCGCAATGAGTGTTTCAGAGATCGCCCCGAACAGGGGAGTTGTACTAGTCACGGACATCGGATTCGAGCACGGTGCGCGCACTGCCGCCGAGTTTCTCGACGCTGGTTGGAGCGTGGCAGTCACGGCTCGGACGGTCACCGAATTGGTGCGCGTCATGGCGGGAAAACCTGCCCATCGCTTCTTTGCGATTGTCGCCGATCCGACGGATCGTTGGCAGGCCGATCGGATTCTCGATCGGGTGACGACACGGTTCGGTGCAATCAACCGGGTCATCGATCCGGGCGGCGCCGTGACCTCGGTGTGGTTGCAACGCGGAAATCTCGAAGCCGTTGCCTGAGAATCTGATCGACGTCAGCTCGGGGGCCGTAGTGCGGCAAATTCGTCGGTGACCCGCAAGGTGGAGTCGGTGAAACGGTACAACGCCGGTGGACGTCCACCCGACTTGCCGGACGGTGCGGTGTTGCCGGTGGGAGTCAGAACGCCTCGACGCCCCAGTACGCGTTGCAAGTTGGTGGCATCGACTTGGTAACCGAGTGCAGCGCAGTAGATTTCGCGAAGCGTCGACATCGCGAACTCTTCGGGCGCCAGCCCGAATGCGATGTTGGTATAGGAGAGTTTTGCAGCCAGTCGATTGCGCGCGTGCCGCACGACAGTTCCGTGGTCGAACGACATCTCCGGCAGTTTCGAAACCGGGTGCCAGGCAGTGTCCGGTGGAAGTTGTGGATCGGCACTGAGGGGAACGAGTCCGAGGAAGGTCGACGCGATGCGGCGCGGGCCCGGCACTCGTTGTGGATCACTGAAGACGGAGAGTTGTTCGAGGTGGGCGACCTTTCGTAGGTCGACCTTCTCGGCGAGGAGGCGTCGAGCGGATGTCGTCAGGTCCTCGTCGTCGCGCAAAGTGCCCCCGGGCAGGGACCACGTGCCCTTCTGCGGGTTGAGTGCACGCTGCCACAGCAGCACGGCCAACTCTTCACGTCCTTGTGGGCAGTGATCGCCGTCACCTGCGGCGATGTTCGCGGGGAAGGTGCGAACTTGGAACACCGCTGCAAGCACTTCGTGGGTGGTGTTACTATTGGGCACGTTTTCGATCCTAAGTCGAAAACCTCGAATACGGAAATCCGGGCCAGCCCGTCCGGATTTGAACTGGGTGACGAGCCCGGGTTCACGGTGAAGGAGAACGCCATGACGACCACGACGTTATGGGAGGGATCGGCCTCGCAGATTCACGACGGCCCCGGCGGATACAACGGAGTCGAAGCGACCCCCGAGTGGGCCGCTGAGATCAAACGTCTGGCTCGCGAACGCGGCGCGACGATTCTTGCGCACAACTACCAGCTGCCTGCGATTCAGGACGTCGCCGATCACGTCGGAGATTCCCTGGCACTCTCGCGAATCGCAGCCGAGGCACCCGAGGACACGATTGTCTTCTGTGGCGTGCACTTCATGGCCGAGACCGCGAAGATCCTGTCGCCGTCCAAGACCGTGCTGATCCCGGACGAGCGGGCCGGCTGCTCGCTGGCCGACTCGATCAATGCCGAGCAGCTTCGTGAGTGGAAGGCCGACAACCCGAACGCGCTCGTGGTGTCGTACGTGAACACCACGGCAGAGGTGAAGGGACTCACCGACATCTGCTGTACCTCGTCCAATGCCGTCGACGTGGTCAACTCGATTGATGCCGACCGCGAGGTGCTGTTCCTGCCGGACCAGTTCCTGGGAGCTCACGTCAAGCGCGTGACCGGCCGTACCAACATGCAGATCTGGGCGGGCGAGTGCCACGTGCACGCCGGCATCAACGGTGACGAGCTGACGGCCAAGTCCAAGTCGCACCCCGATGCCGAGCTGTTCGTGCACCCTGAATGTGGTTGCGCCACTTCGGCTCTGTACCTCGCCGGCGAAGGCGCGGTCCCCGCGGACAAGGTCAAGATCCTCTCCACCGGCGGAATGCTCGACGCTGCCCGCGTCACCAAGAGCAAGCAGGTTCTGGTCGCAACCGAGATCGGGATGCTGCACCAGTTGCGTAAGGCGGCGCCCGACGTCGATTTCCAGGCCGTCAACGACCGCGCATCGTGCCCGTACATGAAGATGATCACGCCTGCCGCGTTGCTTCGCTGCCTTCTCGAGGGCAAGGACGAGGTCCACGTCGATCTCGAGATGGCCAAGCGTGCGCAGAAATCGGTGCAGCGCATGATCGAGATCGGTAATCCGGGCGGCGGCGAGTGACCAGCCCTGCCGGGCGTTTCGCCTGGGAGGCCCATGCCGACCTGGTCGTCGTGGGAGGCGGTGTTGCCGGCCTCACCGCAGCGCGCACCGCTTCTCTGCGGGGACTGAAAGTACTCACTGTCAGCAAGGGTGGTCCGACGGACACCTCGACTCAGTACGCGCAGGGTGGCATCGCGGTCGTCGACGATCTGAATACGGATTCCGTCGAATCGCACGTTGCGGATACGTGTGAGGCCGGCGTCGGTTTGTGCGACGAGGAAGCCGTCTATTCCATCGTAGAAGCTGGTCACGACGCTGTTGCAGCGCTGGCCGCGTTGGGAGCGGTCTTCGATCGCGGGCGAGACGGCGAGGTGTCGCGCACCCGCGAGGGTGGGCACAGCACACGTCGGATCATCCACGCCGGCGGCGACGCCACGGGCGCGGAAGTGCAGCGGGCTCTCAATGCTGCCGGCCTGCCCGTCCTGTTCGGTGCAGCGGCAGTTCAGGTGGTGACCAACCGCCGTGGGGTGTGTGGACTCGTCGTCTCCTCCCCGGAAGGGCTTGGGGTGATCCATGCACCAGCGGTCCTGCTCGCTACCGGCGGACTCGGTCAGCTGTATGCCTGCAGCACAAATCCGCCTGGCGCAACTGCGGACGGAATCGCGTTGGCACTCGAAGCTGGTGCGGCGATTGCGGACCTGGAGTTCGTTCAGTTCCATCCGACGGTGCTCTTCACTCCGGGTGGGGTAGGCCGCCGACCCCTGATCAGTGAGGCGGTCCGCGGCGAGGGTGCGATTCTTGTCGACACCAACGGTGATTCGGTCACCGCAGGTGTTCATCCGCTGGGTGATCTCGCCCCGCGTGATGTGGTTTCGCGGGCAATCGCAGCACGCCTACGAGATCTCGGCACCGATCACGTCTATCTCGACGCACGAAAGCTCGACGGTTTCGATTCGAGATTCCCGACCATCACCGCGTCCTGCCTCGAAGCCGGTATCGATCCACGCACCCAATTAATTCCGGTCGCTCCGGCTGCGCACTATTCGTGCGGGGGAGTCGCCACCGACGTCCATGGACGAACGGGAGTGCCTGGACTCTACGCAGCGGGTGAAGTGGCTCGCACGGGATTGCACGGCGCGAATCGCCTTGCGTCCAACAGCCTTCTCGAGGGTTTGGTAGTCGGGGAGCGTGCAGGAATCGCAGCTGCCGAGCGTCGCGATGTCCATGCCGAAGTGGTCAACGTGGTGCGCAAGCCGATGCCGATCCTGCCGCGCGAGACCGTGCAGTCCGTCATGACGGCACACGCGTCGGTGGTTCGCGACGGAGGCGGTCTCCAGACTGCGCGAGCCGCGCTTGCCGACGCCGAACAGTCAGTGGCGGTGGCTGCTCCGGACCTCGAAGACGCGGCGCTCACACTGACCGCGACTGCATTGGTCGACGTGGCCGTGGCGCGAACCGAGAGCCGTGGCTGCCATACCCGCACCGACTATCCTGAAACAGATCCGAATCAGCGCCGCAGCACTCGGATCAAGATGGGCGCCGATGGAGCGCTCGAAATACCCGACATGTTGTTGACAGGAGTTCATTGATGACCGAGCAGAAGATCCTGCCCGCGCCGCTCGACCGTGACGAGCTGCTCACATTGGTCAGGCTCGCTCTCGACGAGGATCTGCGCTATGGCCCCGATATCACCTCTACCGCAACGGTTCCCGCTGATGCGGTCGCGAAGGCTTCGGTCGTCTCACGCTCATCGGGTACCGTCGCCGGCATCGACGTCGGACTGCTTGTTCTCGACGAGGTGATCGGCGCGGGTAACTACGAGGTAGTCGATCGGGTCTCCGACGGAACTCGGGTTGCGCCAGGTCAATCGGTGCTCACCGTTGTCGCGCCCACCCGCGGACTTCTCACGGCAGAGCGGACGATGCTCAATCTCGTCTGCCATCTCTCGGGGATCGCCACGGCGACATCACAGTGGGTCGACGCCATCGCCGGCACTCATGCCAAAGTGCGCGACAGTCGAAAGACGTTGCCAGGCCTGCGCTCTCTGCAGAAATATGCAGTTCACGTGGGCGGGGGAGTCAACCACCGCATGGGGTTGGGTGACGCCGCATTGATCAAGGACAACCACGTTGCTGCTGCCGGTTCGGTGGTTGCTGCACTTCGCGCTGTCCGCGAACTCGCGCCGGACATCGAATGTGAAGTAGAGGTCGACAATCTCACTCAGCTCGATCAGGTGCTGGCGGAAAAGGTCGAACTTGTTCTGCTGGACAACTTCCCGCTCTGGCAGACGCAGATTGCGGTCCAACGCCGCGACTCTGTTGCTCCCGAAACCAAGCTCGAGTCCTCGGGCGGTCTCACCATCGACGTTGCCGCAGAGTACGCCCGAACCGGCGTCGACTACCTGGCCGTAGGTGCATTGACACACTCGGTGACGGTGCTCGACCTCGGACTCGACATGTAAGTGTCGCTAGTGCTCGGCGTCCAGCAGTAGCGGGACTGCCGAGCGAAGCGCGCTTGTCACGGTTGTGACTGCCGGGTGTGCGTCGGAGCCGGCTCGGTGGGCGATCTTGGTCCGTCGCCGAATAGGCATCGGCGTGAGCCGTACTCCCGGTGGTGGATGACTTGCTCCGAGTTCCGGGACCAGTGAAACTCCCTGTCCCGCAGCAACGAGGGCGAGAACAGTGGCGAACTCGTCGATGTGATGACGCACTTTCGGTGTGAACCCGGCAGCTTGGCACGCGCGAATGGTCATTGCGTGGCAAGCGGTTCCGGGGATTGCGGTAATCCAGGGACGTTCTACGCAGTCGGTCAGCGATGCGACAGCGTTACCGGGATCTGACTCGATGTCACTCGAAGCGAGGTACACGGCTTCGCTGCACAGCGGCAATGTCGTCAGGCCCGGTTCGGTGGGGCGAGGGACGAAGTCGTAGTCGTGAATCAAAGCCAAGTCCAAATTCCCGGCTCGTAGCGCGTCGGCGACGTCGGCTGGGTCGATTTCCGAGACCATCGGTTCCAATCCCGGGTGCTCGTGCGACAGTGCGATCAAGGCCTGAGGGAGGATCGCGCGTGCGGCGGTCGGGAACGTACCAATGCGTAGCGGTCCGGCGAGGCCACGACGAGCGTCGACCAATTCACCCGATGCCTGTTCCAGGCGTTGCAGGATGACTTCGGCGTGACGTGCGAGGTTCTCGCCTGCCGGCGTGAGGCGCACCCGACGCCCCGTGCGTTCCAAAAGAGGAACTCCGGCTTCACGTTCGAGAACGGCCAACTGCTGCGACACGGCAGAGGGACTGAACGACAACGCCTCGGCGACGGCAACGATGGTGCCGCGCAGCGCTAGTTCACGCAAGAGTCTCAGTCGACGAACATCAAGCATCAGCTCAGCTTACGCTCGACGATGGAAACGCGAACTAGACCTACAAGGTTTGTTGGGTGAGGCTGAGTTCTATGACTACTGCTCGAATTGACCTCGCCGGAATCCATGTCCCACTGATCACCCCGTTCGAGAGCGACGGGCGTATCGCAACCGACGCACTCGAACGGCTTGCGCACCAGGTTCTCTCCGATGGTGCGGTCGGACTCGTTGCGCTCGGGACGACGGCGGAGAGCGCAACGCTGACGGAGCAGGAGAGAGTGGCCGTTCTGGACACCTGCGCGAGCGTGTGCCGTGCGCGGGGCGCGACGTTGATCGTCGGCGCCGGCGGTAGCGACACGGTGGGCAGTGCGCGGGCGCTCGACGGTCTGAGTCGGTGGCCGGAGGTCTCGGCGGCGTTGGTTCCGGTTCCCTCATTCACGAGGCCGTCGAAAGCCGGTGTGGTGGCGCATTTTACGTACCTGCAGGAATCGGGCCCGGTACCGCTCGTCGTCTATCACGTGCCGTACCGAACTGCGTGCGATTTGGACGGTCGCACACTGCGGGAGCTGGGAGCGTTGCCCGGGGTTGTTGCTGTGAAGTATGCCGCCGGCAGTATCGACGCAGCTGCCGTCGAACTCTTCGCGGATCTTCCGGACGACTTCGCCGTACTGGCCGGGGATGATCTGTTCCTCGCACCGCTCCTGGCCTTGGGCGCGTCCGGCGGCATTTTGGCTTCGGCTCACGTGTCGACTGGTGACTTCGTCCGCTTGGTAAAAGCCTGGGACAGTGGCGATGTGGACAGTGCTCGCGACCTTGGACGACGGTTGTCGAAGCTGTCCGGGGCCCTGTTTTCCGAACCGAACCCGACTGTGATCAAGGGTGTGTTGCATGCGTTGGGGCAGATTCCGACGCCTCATGTGCGATTGCCGTTGCTACCGGCGAGCGATGAATCGGTGGATCGAGCGCTGGAGATCTATCGCTCTTGACTCGAATGCGTGTTCGAGTATTGTTGGGGGTGGGGATCGGGGGATTCTATGAGTGTCTTGTTGTCGGACGTGGTGTCTGGTTCTGCGGTGGGGTTACGCGGACGTCTGTGGCAATTGACTGCCGCGGAGTTACGCGCTGCTGCTGTCGAGGCGAGTGCGGAGATTCTTCGGCTCGAAGCCGTGCGGGTGGCGGTGGTGGACGAACTCTCGATGCGCCCGGACGATCAGGTGATCGCCAGCCGCGGCGTCGGTGCGTGGTTGGCGGCAAACACGATGCTGCAGGTTCGTGACGGGAAGAAGATCGCCGCCCTGGGTGCCGCGCTACGGCCGTTTCCGGCGGTAGCGGCTCGGTTCGATTGTGGGGATTGCTCGTTAGAGCATGTCGTGTTGATCGTGGCGTTCTGTGAGTCCCCGCCGAAGGGGATGCCGGAGGAAGCGTTGCCTCGCTGCATCGACTTGTTGCTCGCGGCTGCGTCGGGTGTGGAGGCGACGACGACGAAGGTGCGGCATGTCATCGCGACTTTGGAGCGGGTGTTCGAATCGGATGAGATTCCGCCAGCCGAAGATGTCGATCGGAACGAACTTCGGATCGCCTCGACGCTGAATGGTCGGGTGGTGGTGCGGGGTGATTTCGACGCTCTCACCGGTGAAATGTTGCTGTCGGCGTTGTCGAATCTGACGATGCCGACCCCGGCGCCGGACGGAACCCCCGACGCTCGGTCGGCGGCGAAGCGGACCGCGGACGGGTTCACCGAGCTGATCCGCCGGTATCTGGACTGCGCCAAGACCGGTGCCGATGGTGGGCAGCGTCCGCATGTGAACGTGCACATCAACGCGCGCGATTTGGCTGAGCATCGGGATTGTGCCGCCGCGCCTTCTGATGGTGAAGAGTCCCCGTCGGATCTTGATGTCGGGCACATGCCATGGTTGGGACCGCTGTCGGTGTCTCAGACGAGGTTGTTGGGGTGCGACTGTTTCCTCTCGACGGTGTTGCTCGACGCTCACGGCGCGCCGCTCGATGCGAGACCCGGAAAACGGTTGGTCAACGCCGAACAGCGCGTGGCGCTGATCGCCCGCGACAAAGGCTGCGCGTTCCCCGGCTGCACATGCGTACCGGCGTGGACGGATGCGCACCATATTCGGCATTGGGCGAACGGTGGTCCGACGGTGATGAACAACCTTGTCCTGCTGTGCCGTTCACATCACCGGTTGATGCACCGCAAATCGGGGTTCGTCGGAAAATGGGAAATCAGAATCGGCGTCGACAACAAACCGTGGTTCATCCCGCCGCCCTCGATCGACCCGCAGCGGCACCCGCGGCCGGCGAACACCACCTTCAAAACCTGACCGAGTGGTGGGACCCGTTCAGAGACATAACTTCACGCCGATAGGCTCCCTCTCGCAGATACATCCGAGGCGGAGCCTAGAGGTCGTGCCGCTGTGGGCCGCACCTGTGGTTGGTCGTATCGGGGGGAGGGATCATGACCGTGGACGTTGTGCGGGCGATCGCAAGTGATGCGCCGGCGATTTTGGCGCTTCGGCATGGGGCGGAAGACTGGTTGGCGGAACGTGGAATCGCTCAGTGGCGTCCTCGCGAAGTGTCTCTCGAGCAGATCGAGGCCCAGATTTCGCGAGGGGAGTTCTATGTCGCGCGAGACCAGGTTCAGTCGAGGATCGCCGGTGCGCTGAGGTTGATCTGGTCAGACCCTCGGGTTTGGCCCGATTCGGATGAACCCGCAGGCTATGTGCACGGATTGGTTGTCGATCGAGCTTTTTCGGGCGACTCGATGGGTGAACGCTTACTGCTCTGGGCGCGTCGACGGTCCGTAGAGGAGGGCGCGCAGTACCTGCGGCTCGATTGTGTGGAAACGAACGTGCGATTGCGTCGCTACTACTTGGACGCGGGTTTTACCGAGGTCGGGCGTCGTGACTTCGGAGATGATGCCGACAACGGTTGGTTCAGCGTCGTGCTGTTCGAGCGCGCTCTGACCTGAGCCATTCACAGCAACCTTCCAGCCGGGTCCCAGTGACGCCAGGGTTGGAGACGCGATCGTTGACAGGACAGTAACTCGTGAAGGGACTTCCTGATGACCGCCGTTCTGCATCCGGCCCCACCTCAGCGGCCGGCACCAACTGCCCATCGAGCGGAGCCCTCGCCGTCGTGGTTCCGCACTCGTCGTACAGGATTGGCGCTGACGACCCTGTTGGCGGCAACGGCGGTCCTGTATCTGTGGAATCTGACCGCGAGTGGATACGCCAACACGTTCTACGCTGCGGCTGCGCAGGCCGGCTCCCAAGATTGGAAAGCGTGGTTCTTCGGGTCCCTCGATACCTCGAATTTCATCACGGTCGACAAACCGCCCGCTTCGTTGTGGGTCATGGGTCTGTCCGGACGGATCTTCGGATTTTCGAGTGCCAGCCTTCTAGTTCCGCAGGCATTGATGGGCGTCGGATCGGTTGCGCTCGTGTATGCGGCCGTCAAACGAGTGGCGTCGCCCGCTGCGGGTCTTGTGGCGGGAGCTGTGTTGGCCGCTACGCCGGCTGCCGCCCTAATGTTCAAGTTCGACAATCCTGATGCACTGTTGGTTCTGCTCATGACTCTCGCCGGCTACTTCGTGATTCGGGCAATGGGCACGGCGATGGGGCGGCGAGCCGCGATGTGGGTAGCCCTCGCCGGTGTTGCGCTGGGGTTCGCTTTTCTCACCAAGATGTTGCAGGGGTTGATGGTATTACCTGCATTCGGAGGTGCGTATGCGATTGCCGGACAGGCACGTCTGCGAGCTCGCTTGGTCCACTTGGCGATCGGAGCCACGGCCGTTGTCGTATCGGCCGGTTGGTGGGTATTGGCAGTGTGGATGTGGCCTGCGGATTCTCGCCCGTACATCGGTGGGTCGACGAACAACAGCGTCATGGACTTGGTGCTGGGATACAACGGATTGGGTCGACTTTTCGGTAACACCGGTGGCGGTGGCGGAATGAACGGTGGCAGTGCGGGTTCGAGCTTCGGGGGGAGTACCGGACTGGAACGGCTGTTCGGCAGCGAGATGGGTATACAGATTTCCTGGCTGATTCCTGCGGCACTGATCGCAGTGGTATTCGGACTCCTCGCTCGGGGACGCGCACCGCGCACAGATATTCTCCGCGCGTCGTTGATCGTGTGGGGTGGTTGGTTTCTCGTTACCGGCCTGATCTTCAGCTATATGTCCGGCACGATCCACCCCTACTACACAGTTGCGCTTGCGCCCGCCGTCGCAGGGATGATCGGGACCGGTGGATACGCTCTGTGGTTGGTCCGTGCCCGTTGGATCGGACGTTGCGGCCTGGCTGCGATGATGCTGGCCGCAGGAATCTGGAGTTGGGTGTTGTTGCACCGCAATGCCGACTGGCTGCCGATGCTGAAGTGGATTCTGTTGGTAGGCACGATTGTCGGCGCGATCCTGGTTCTGGTGGGAGCCAAGGATCGATTCCGAAGGCTTGCTGTCGCTGGATTGATTATCGGCTCGTTGGCAGGGATAGCAGGTTCGGCGTCTTACGCGATTGCCACTGCCGCAGCCGCGCACGGCGGATCCATTCCCACAGCCGGACCAGCCGGTGCGGTGTCCGATTCCGGAATGAGCGGGGGAGGAGGTATGGGTGGGGGCCCGGAGCTGCGAAACGGTGACGCTCCGCCGAGTTCTTCTGACGCGACTGTAAATCCGGCGTCGAACGGGCAAGAACTGAGTAGCGGCAGCGAAAGTGCTTCAGAGTTGACGGCAATGCTGGTCAATGCGGGCACCACGTGGTCGGCCGCGACCAACGGTTCGCAAAGCGCAGCAACTTACGAGTTGGCCAGCAATACCGCGGTGATGGCGATCGGCGGTTGGAGTTCCGATCCCGCACCGACATTGGATCAATTCATCCAGTACGTGGCAGACGGAAAAATTCACTACTACATTGCCGGTGGCCAGGGCGGAAGCCAGAGAGAGGGCCAAAGCGGGGACAGCACGTCGAGTGCCATCCAGGAATGGGTCGAAGCCAATTTCGGATCGACGACAGTGGGAAATTCCACGGTGTACGACCTCACTGGGTATGTCGGATAGTGACGTAGTTGTTGCCGTAGGCAATGATCGAGAAATGTCTGGGCACACCGCACACGAGTCGAACCGTCGTCGCGAGCAATGGACCTGGCGCGACGGGCTGGTGATCGTCTCGATCGTCGCATTGGGAACTGTTGTCGCGGCGGTGACGAACGAGGACACAGGCACGTCAATTCCTGGCTGCGATTCGGTTGAATCGCCGGGTCCGCCGGTACGATTCAACTACGGTTCCGCGGGCGAGCCTGGCTATGACGATCCGGACTATCCGTGGTTCTCGGGGCCGAAGGCCACCGCTATGAGCGACGCGTTACTCCAATCGTTGCCTTCAGCTGTCGAGGTTGTATTTGCGAGTCCGTCGAAATCGTTCGAGTTTGCGCCGATCCAGAATTTCCGGGGTGCATCGTTTCCTGACGGGGTCGACCCGATCGAGTTCAGCGGTTCGACGAGGGCAAGCGGGGCGGTAAGTCGCGGCGGGCAGACGGCCGATGTCTCGGTTCAGGTTCGTGCATGGGATCAGCCGGTGCCGCCGTGCTTGGAGGGTCTTGTGGATCGGCGGGAGCATCTCGCGAACGGAACAGTGCTGGACATTGCGGATTTCGAGGACGAAGTCGCTTCGGATGTCGGGGGCGAGCGAGGTGTCGTCGCGTATCTCGGCGACGGATCCCGGGTTGTTGCCAGCATCGACACGTCGACGGAGACTTCGACGGGTACTGGTCCGCTTTTGACGATGGACGAACTGATCGGGCTCGCAACCTCGCCGGGGCTTGCGGTGACTGCGCCGGTTCCAGACTCGACGCCGCCGCCGATGGCATCCTGCTACACCGATTCTGTGAATGCCGGCCCACCTGCGACGCGCATGGATGTCGACCGACTGAATCAGTTGCTCGACACACGGTGGAAAGACCTCGGCGCGGCAGGCGTCACCTTGGAACGCCCGCTCGGTTCGTTGGTTCCAGATGATTACGGACAGGGTGGAGTGTGCGAGCGAATCGTCGCTTCGACAGCGGACGGCAGCAGCGATGTCGAAATATCGGTTGGTACCGCCGTGCCGGAACCGGGTGAGACACTGACGTTGCCAGGATCCACCACCGTGACTCGCCTGGTCGATCCTTATGGCTCGGGCGACGACACGGTCCGGGTTGTCCAGCCCTCCGGCGAAACCGTCGTGGTGACCCAGTTCGTGAAAACGGTTGGCTCCACCACAGCACCACCCTTGACAATCGAACAACTCGAGTTCATTGCAACCACTCCAGGACTGATGCTTTCGGCTCAGTGAGTGTGGTGCTGGCACAATAGTGACGAATTGTTCGCACTCAGTTTTGTTCGTACTCAGTGACGTCGGAGGCTCAACGAATGGGCGATGCCAGCCCTGCTCGCGGTGACGATTTCTCCACCTGGTTCGTCGACCAGTTCTCCGTGTATTGGCAGTCCGGTGGTGGGGCTCGTATCGAAGGTCGGATTGCGGGCTATCTGTTGATCAGCGAGTCGCCAGGGGTCAGTGCCGAAGAGTTGGCGCAGGCACTCGGAGCAAGTCGCGGATCGGTGTCCACCTATATTCGCCGGTTGATCGACCGGGGCTTCGTCAAACGCACGCGCAAGCCTCGGGATCGGACTCACTACTACGTCATGGATTCCGACGTGTGGGGCGGATTCCTCGAAACAGAGCACGTGTATCTCGAGAATCAACGCAAGCTTGCGACCGAGGCGCTGCAATACGCAAACCCCAACGGCCCCGCGTACATTCGTGTGCTCAACATGCGCGATTACATGGGGTGGATCATCGACAATCGCATGCTGAGCAGTGAGTGGATGCGATTCAAGAGCGAACGTGACGGCAAGAAGCCCGCATCCGAATAGGACGCGGGCTTCTCGATCGCACGGTGCGTATCTACATCACTTGTTCAGCTTCGCGATTGCCTCGTCGATCATCGGTACGTAACGCTCGAGCGACCAGGGCACGGTCAGCGGGTTGATCATCGAGGAACCCGTGACGAAGGGCTGTTCGGTCGGAGCGATCACAGTTCCCCGAGCCACGGCGGGGATGGCCTGGTAGGCCGGCTGCGCCTCGATCTCGGCGCGATTGGCCGGGTCCGAGTAGAAGGTGAAAAGCAGGTCGGACTTGTCGAGGAGGTTTGCGTTCTCCAGGCCGATGACGGCTGAGTCTGTTCCTTCCGATTCCGTCAAGGTGTAGACGACGGGATCCACCTGCAAGCCGAGTGCGCGGACCATGGCCACACGCTGCTCTTCGGCGAAGAAGACGCCGAGCGTTCCCGGGCCCGTGTTGTAGATGAAGGAGAAGCTGACGTCGGCGTAGTTCGGATGTGCGGCAGTCGATTCCGCGAACTGCGACTTGATCTTGTCGATTTCGGCCGTTGCCTTCTCGGATTCACCCATGGCTTTGCCGATGACGTTGATCTGCTCTTCCCACGTGATGGTCCACGGGCTCTCTGCGTAGGCGACGGTCGGCGCGAATGCGTTGAGCGAGTCGAACTGCTGCTGAGTGATGCCGGACCAGGGGGCGAGGATCAGGTCTGGTTCGAGAGCGATGATCGCTTCGATGTTGAGGTCGGTTCCGCCGGTGAACTGCTCGGGCAATTCGCCACCTTGCTTCGTGACCGCTTCGTGGACCCACGGCAGATATCCGGTGTCGTCGCTGCCCCATGAGTACTTTTCGACGCCGACCGGGATTGTGCCGAGCGCGATCACAGTCTCAGCCGATCCCATGCCGAGGGTCACGATTCGCTTGGGCTTTTCCGTGATGACGGCGTTTCCGAGTGCACTTTCGATGGTGACGGTGTCGAAGTCGCTGTTGCCTGATTCGGTTTCAGCGTTGTTGTTGCTGCATCCACCGACCACTAGGGCGGCAATGACCAATCCACTCAGCGCCACAGTTCGGCGAAGTGAGCGCACACGGGCGTATCGCATGAGGAACCTTCCGTTGTCGATGCGCCGAGGAGTGAGACTCCGACGGATCGCAGCCGACGGCCGGTTCCAGGCGCGTCAGGAAGCATAGGCTAGCCTTCGACAAAGTTTCAAATCTGTTGAAAGTTCATCGAGGGCTGTCGAAAGACGCTGATCGGCAAACGTCCGCGCGGAAGGGGAGCGATAGACGTTTGCCGATCACGTTCAGCAGGTAGGCACGTCGACCGTGATCCTCGGTTCGTCGACCAGCGGCTGGACCGGTACGCGGGCCTCGCCCTCGGCTGTGGGCTCGGTCAGATCGAACTTCAGTTCAACAGTCTGTCCTCGCGGAATGACGGCCCTCGTCATGAAGGCCGGGTGCCCCTGCTCTGATCCGTTGACGGCAAACGAAATCTGCCCGCCCACCGAGACCGCGTCAAGTTTTGCTCCGGTCGTTGCCAGCAAGGTGACTGCGGCCACGTTGGTGCCCTTGGGCAGTCGTCCGGGGTTGTCGACGATCCCGCTGACGTATTCGGTCAGGTCGGCGTCGGGTGCGTTGTTCGTCAGTCGAACGGTGACCGTTGTCTTTCGGGTGTCGCCGGTGCACGTCTGCGCTGTGTAGTCGATTTCTCTTGTGAGGTAGTAGTCGAGCTTGTTGCCGGCTTGGTTGTTGATCACCACACCGGCATACGGCGCCGAATCTCCGGGGATCGTATGACCGAGGACCGTGTCGGCGAGCACCGATTGTTCGTCGGGGTGCGAGCTCCACGCCGCGATTCTGCCCTCGCTGACGCCCTTGCCCAGTGCTTCCAGCAGTGCGCTCGGGGACTTGATGTTCCCGGTCATCTTCTCGACGACGCGGGCCGCGATCGTCTGCAGATACTGCTTTCGTGCCTTGTTGTCGGAAGGGAAGCGTGCATACGCGGTCGACTCGGTCAGTTCCACGACGTTGTCGGCCGTCACCGACTCCCCGTCGGGCATCTTGATCGGCCCTACCGCTTTCAGAATGTAACTCAGGGCTATCGGATCGGTCGCTATCGCACCGTCGACCATCTCACCCCCGGACTCCTGTGACCACAGGGACTGCCAGATCTGTGCCGCGTAGGGAAAGTGCGAGCTGAGGTTGCTGTTGCGAGAATCGGTGGTCGGGCGACTTGTTCCGTACAGCTGGTTGAAGTCAGGACCAAGGTCTATCGGTTGATTGTCCAGTGTTAGTTCGGAGTTGGGGGAGAGTGTGTCCACCCGAGCGGCGCCGTCGTCGACTCGGACGATGCCGTATCCGCCCAAGAGGCCACCGGTTCCGCGGGCTTCCGCATTGGTCTGGAAACCGATGAAGTAATTGCGCGGTCCGTCGGTGCCGAGCATCGCCGGTGCGATGCGAGCCGCTGTGGCGGTGTTCGTCAAGAGGGTAGCCAGTTCGCTTGTCTGCGACTGCAATTCTGCTCGGGCATCGTTAACTCGGCCCAGGTACTTCGATTCGGGAACTTCCTGTGCCTGCGACGACAGCAATTCCGCGGCGATAGCTGTTTCGGCCAGTTTCGGTTCTGCTTCGCGTAACGGTGCGAGTGCCAAGCGTCCGCCGGGCTGCACCAATTCCGTTGGTGCGAGTGAAGTTCCGACAGTGACAGCAGGACCGAGAACGTCACGCGTGAGTCCCTGGACGACCTCGGTCATCTGGCGCGTCGAGTCGAAGGGCGACCCGATGACAGGAACAGCGGCGGCGATGTTCCAGGGAAGCGAATGGGTGTTGTCATAGGCGGTCGACGCCGCGAGATCGGCTTCCGCCGCGGCGGACTCTGCGACCCCCGTATCCCCGGCAAGTAGTGCACTCTTTGCCGATTGTGCGTGGTCGCGAGCCGCTTCCAGGTTGCCCTGCGCCTCGTATGCCGTGTAACCGAGCCAGGCCACAAAACCACCCACGAGCAGTGTCGATGCCGTGATCGCGACTGCTGTTCGGTGGCTTCGGAGAAACGCAGCCGACCCCTTGGGTTCGCGCTCCGGACCGCTCGGTGGGATGTTGTCGGAGCCGATCGGTTCAGCCCCGGAATCGTCGTCGGACTTTGGTCCCACCGTGTCGTTGTTCATCCGCTGAAGCTCCTGACGTTTGAGTGCGTGAAAGCTGCGTCGACATGTCTAGCAGTGTTGGCCCGGTGGTGAAAACTTAGACGAGACAGTAGGGTTCGGTTCGGCCGTTCGTGGTGTTCGCTCCCATGGATTCACGTGATCAGCCACCGAATGTTCGTGAATAACAAGGCTGGTGAAATGTGAGGTGACGGGTTGAGTGCTTTTCCGTTGTCTCGGGCTCAGCTCGCGCTGTGGTTCGCGCAGCAACTGAGTCCGTCAACTCCGTTCGTGGTGGCTCAGTACGTGGAACTACGAGGACCGGTTGACGTCGACGCGCTGATCGAGGCAACGAATACGGCATGTCATGAAGTGGAGTCTGCGTTCGTTCGCCTCGTCGCTACTGATGCCGAGCCGCTTCAGGTCGTCGATCACTCCATCGTCGACGATCTCGAATACCTCGACCTCCGCAGCAATGACGATCCAGTTCAGCGCGCGAACGAGTGGATGACAGCGGAATACTCACGGCCACTTGACGTGATGTCGGATCGCTTGATCTCGGCGACCTTGCTGCACCTGGCAGACAATCACTATTTCTGGTATTCGCATGCCCATCACCTCGTGCTCGACGGGTATGCGGCGATGACACTCACCACGCGAGTGGCCGAGCGCTATTCGCATCTTGTTCACGGCAAGAAGCTGACTCCTTTCGGTGGTGCGGGGGTACGTGCGCTGCACGACCTCGATGTCGACTACCGATCCTCGGCGCGGTATCGATCGGACGAGCAGTACTGGACTGAGGTGTCCGAGGGCCTGCCTCGCCCGGTTCGCCTCGCCGACGGCGCCGGGCTGACGTCCATGCCGCAGCGCGTGATGGTGCAGACGTTGAATCCAACTCTTGCAAAACAGCTTTCGGATGTCGCGACGGAGTGGACTACGTCCGAGGTGGCGATCCTCGTCGGTGCGTTCGCGTCCTATCTCGGTCGGATGACTGATTCCGACGACGTCGTCCTCAGCCTGCCGGTGTCCGGCCGCACCACGGCAAGGTCGAGACGTTCGGGCGGAATGCTGTCCAACATCGTGCCTGTTCGTGCGCAACTTGATCGGGATCTGTCGCCACAAGAGTTGGTGCGTCAGATCTCGGTGCAGATGACCGGCGCATTGCGGCATCAGCGATTCCGTTACGAGGACATGGGTTTCCAGGGAGATCAGGGCGGATCCCGCGACTCGGCGGGCCCGGCAGTCAACGTCATGATGTTTCACGAAGCGATTCGGCTCGGTGACGTCGTCGGCGAATTTCACGTCCTCACATCCGGACCCACCGAAGATCTGTTCTTCAGCATTTATCCGTCGATCGCGGGGGAGAACGTTCGCCTGTCCTTCGAAGCCAATCCGCGCCTGTACAGCGAACGTGATCTGTCGATGCACCATCGTCAGTTCGTTCGGCTACTCGAGGGATTCCTCGACTCGGCCACCAGGGGGCTCGGTGACCTCCTTGTCCTCTCGGCGGACGAACTGAATGATCTGGTCCCCGCGCTGGGTGCGCGGACGGACGGATTCGCGACGCTCGATTCGGTCATCAGAGACGGGGCAGGGCGGGGGAGTGCCGTCGCGATCCGTGACCAAGGTGTGGACGTCACCTACGACCAACTCGGCGCTCGCGCGGATGCACTGTGCGCCTTGCTCGTAGAGAACGGCGTCGTCCGAGGTGACGTCGTCGGGATCCTCGCCCCGCGGTCGACCGATTCCGTAGTTGCATTTCATGCAGTGGCGCGGGCCGGTGCGGCTCTTCTTTTCGTGGATCCTCAAACACCCTCCGAGCGTGTCGCTTTCATTCTCGACGATGCCAACGTGTCCGTTGTGGTCGGTGACGATCCGGCAGGCGTGCCGGCTTGGGTCTGCGTCGTCAGTCCCAGGGGCGACGAAACTGTCGATGGGCCGATCGATCGAGGTTCGGAGGCCGGTTCATCTATCGCCGACGTGTCCCTGGACGATACCGCCTACGTGGTCTACACCTCGGGGTCGAGCGGACGGCCGAAGGGCGTCGTGGTCAGCCACCGTGGCATTTTGCCGTTGCTGCGTTCTCACGCACGGCGACTGAACATCGATAGTTCCTCCCGAGTCGCGCTCCTGGCATCCACGT
>NZ_JBHTSW010000065.1:0-19685 GCF_042794945.1 Rhodococcus sp. NPDC056506
GTGTTGGGGTGTGGGTCGCGGGTTGGGTTGGATGATGATTTCTTCGTGTTGGGTGGTAATTCGCTGAATGCGACCAGACTCATCAGCCGCATCAATCAACACGCCGGTAGCGCGTTACCGCTTCGCGCGTTGTTCGATCATCCATCCGTGGTGGAACTTGCTGCGGCACTCGATAATGCAGAGCGTGCCGATCGGCTCGCCCTCCTTGCGCACGCACGCCCAGAACCGATCCCGCTCTCGCTCGCGCAGAATCGGATGTGGTTCCTCAATCAATACGACGTCGCGTCTGCGGCCTACAACATTCCGTTGGCTATCCGACTCTCAGGTGCCGTCGACGTCCCTGCACTTCGTGGTGCGGTGGGCGACGTCCTGGCACGCCACGAGTCGCTGCGAACGATGTTCCCCGACAACGGCGACGGCCCCGTCCAGGTCATCCTGCCACCCGAAAACGTCGAGTTCGATCTGAGCCCGATCGATGTCGACCGAGGCAATCTCGACACGCACGTACTCGGCATCCTTTCCGAGGGCTTCGACGTCACAGCCTCGGTCCCGATTCGGGTGAAGCTGTTCCGCGTCGAAGAATTCGAGCATGTGCTCGTGATGTCGGTCCATCACATCAGTGCGGACGGTGTGTCCATGGCGCCGTTGGCTCGAGACGTGATGGTTGCCTACTCGGCGCGGCTCACCGGCCAGCCGCCCTTCTGGGCGCCGCTGGAGATCCAGTATGCCGACTTTGCGCTGTGGCAGCGGGCGCTCCTCGGTGACGAGGCGGACCCGAACAGCATCGCATCGACTCAAATCGACTACTGGAAAACAACTTTGGACGGGATCCCGGACGTACTGGAATTGCCGACCGATCGACCACGCCCGGCGGTGGCCACCCAGAACGGTGCGATGGTTCGCTTCGACATCGCGCCCGAAGTCATGGAACGCGTACGTGAGATCGCCGATCTCCATCACGCAAGTGTGTTCATGGTGATCCACGCGGTGTATGCGGCGCTGCTGGCGCGATTGTCGGCGAGCACCGACATCGTCGTCGGCACACCGGTGTCCGGACGAGGTGAGGCCGCTGTCGAGGATTTGATCGGAATGTTTGTCGGCACAGTCGTTCTGCGAACAGATGTCGACTCCGCACTGACGTTCTCGGCGTTGCTCGATCAGGTGCGTGACCGAGATCTGAGCGCATTCGGCCACGTCGATGTGCCCTTCGAGAGGCTTGTCGATGTACTGAAACCTGTTCGCTCACAAGCTCACACACCGCTGTTCCAAGTTGCGCTGGCCTACGAGTACGTCGAGGACGCTGTCTTCGAGCTTCCTGACCTTCGTGTGTCGGCTCTCGAATTCGACGTCACTCCAGCTCAATTCGATCTGGCGTTGACGCTGTTCGAGACTACGGAATCCGAAGGCTCAGACTCCGAGTCGGTAACGGTGAGTGGATCGTTGACCTACGCAACCGATCTGTTCGACCGGTCCACGGTTGCATTGTTTGCCGAGCGATTCGTCATGCTGCTCGAGCAACTAACCGAAGACCCTGCCAGAGTTCTCGGTCATGTCGACATTCTGAATCGTGACGAGCAGAACCTGCTGGTGCCGGTGCGAGGCCTGGCGGCGGCGCATCCGGCGACGCTTTCCGAGCTGATTTTTGCTGCGGTCTCGTCGAATCCGACGGGGATCGCCTTCCTGTGGAATGACCGCGCCGTCACCTATGCAGAAGCCGACGAACTCTCGACCCGTCTGGCTCACGTTCTCTTGGAACGAGAAGTCTCGCCGGAAACATTTGTGGCTCTCGCTCTTCCGCGATCACTCGAGTCTGTGCTCGCAGTCTGGGCAGTGGCCAAGACCGGTGCCGCGTATCTGCCGGTCGACCCGAGCTATCCGGCCGAGCGCATCGAGCACATCCTCGGAGACTCTCGGGCAAAGCTCGGTGTGACGATTGCCGAGCATCGTCGGTTCCTGCCCGACGACGTCGAATGGCTGATTCTCGAGGACATCGCCGAAGAACTGGCGGCAGCCCCGGTGAGCCCTCTCGACACACCCGCACGAATCGACAATCCGGCATACATGATCTACACCTCGGGTTCGACGGGGAAGCCGAAGGGAGTCGTAGTCACCCACGGTGGTCTCGCGAACCTTGCCGCTGAACGTCGTGAGCACTATCGCGTCGACTCGCACTCACGATTCCTGCACAACACCTCACCGAGCTTCGACATGTCGGTCGGAGAGATGATGTCGGCGCTCTCCGCGGCGGCGACTCTGGTCGTCACACCACCCTCCATTCTCGGCGGCGACGAGTTGTCGCGGTTCATGATCGACCGCGAGGTCACCCACGCACTGATCACCCCGGCGATGTTGACGTCGATGGAACCGGAAGGGCTCGAGGAGCTTCGCGTTCTCGGTGTCGGCGGTGAAGCGGTTTCCTCCGAACTGGTCAATCGTTGGCAGCCTGGTCGAACCATGCTCAACGGGTACGGACCAACCGAGGCCACCGACATCTCCACCGTCGGTGATCTTGTCGCGGGCAAGCCGGTCACGATCGGATCGCCGGTACGCGGTTTCGGCACGGTGATCCTCGACGCTCGACTGCTACCGGTGCCGATCGGGACACCGGGTGAGCTGTACGTGTCGGGGCCGGCTCTAGCCCGGGGATACCACGATCAGCCCGTGCTCACGGCGACCCGATTTGTTCCCAATCCGCATGGGCAGCCGGGGGATCGTATGTATCGAACGGGTGACATCGCAGCGTGGACACCCGAACTCACCATCGAGTATCGGGGCAGGACCGACAGTCAGGTCAAGATTCGTGGTCACCGCATCGAACTCGGTGAGATAGATGCGGCACTGCACGCCCACCCGGACGTCGATGTGGCCATGGCCCTCGGCAAGCGGACACCGTCCGGGGACACGGCGCTGGTGGCGTACGTCGTGCCGGCACCGGGAACTGCGCCGGAGGCGGGCCACGTCATCGCATTCGTATCCGAGTTCTTACCGCGTCACATGATCCCGAGTGCCGTCGTCTTCATCGACAAGGTGCCGACAACACCGACAGGGAAGGTCGACGAGAAGGCATTGCCGACTCCTGATTTTGCGTCGAAGATCGTGTATCGGGAACCGAGCACACTTTCGGAAATCGCTGTGGCCAGGGCCTTCTCTGAGGTTCTCGAAATCGCTGACATCGGCGCCGACGACAACTTTTTCGAACTCGGTGGCAACTCACTGTCGGCGATTCGGGTGGTGACAAAGCTGCGGGCTTCCCTCGCCCGCGAGATACCGCTGCAGTGGTTGATGACCGAGCCGACTCCGGCGTCGATTGCGATGCGTATCGATTCCCGACAAGACACTGCCGGTGCGCTGGACGTAGTCTTCCCGATTCGAACCACCGGTGAACGGCCGCCCATGTTCTTCGTCCATCCGATCATCGGCCTGGCCTGGAGTTACACCGGCTTGGCGCCGTATATCGATTCGGCAACTCCGATGTACGGAATCCAAACTCCGGCAGTTTCGTCCGGGGACCCGTTGCCGGAGTCCATCGAACTCACCGCTGCCAGGTATATCGAGGAGGTGCGGCGAATCCAGCCTGAAGGCCCCTACCACCTCGCCGGTTGGTCGCTGGGCGGAGTGATCGCACATTCGATGGCGGTGCAATTGCAGGCAGCGGGCGAGTCGGTCGATTCGTTGGTGATGCTGGACAGCTTCGCCCGTGCCACTGAAGACAGTCAAGACAGTGAAGACAGTGAAGACACTGAAGGCACTGAAGATTCGGACGCAGAAGACGTCTCGGATATGGGACTCGAGTTCGCGCAAGCCATGGGTGAACTGACTACCGAAAACGTCGGCAGGCTTGTCTTTGCGGCCCAGCACAACGACACGTTGATGAAGACCTATCAGCCGGGGATCTTCGATGGTGACGTGCTGTACTTCACTGCAGCGCTGGATGATCCGTGGCTGAACCGTGGAGCCGATTCATGGCGTGCGTACGTGAGCGGGGATATCGTGAATCATCCCGTCGAGTGCACTCACTGGGACATCACCTCACCCGCTGCGCTCGAGACTGTTGGTCCGTTGATCGCGCACAGCTTGGAGAGGATTCGCGGGATGTCCTGAGTCGCTCGGGCTTGCCGGCAGGGCACCGTCCGGCTCAGGAATGGGCGCTCTCCCAGGCGAAACCGTCGGGATCCGCGAAGGGTTCGGAAGCGCCGGAGATGGCGATCCGGTGCGATCCGGTGCCTTCCGGAGCGAGCCCGGCATCCTTCGCCAAGGCGCGCCGACCATACAGTGCCAGTGTGACATTGCCTGCTGCACTGGTGAATTCGACGTACTTGCGGCCGAAGCTCTTGGACACCTCGAGTCCGTGGTCGAGGTAGAACTGCTTGCTGGCCTTGACGTCTTCGGCGCCGAGCAGCAGCACGAGGTTGTCGATCGTGCGGGTGGCCGGCCCGTTGTTCTTCTTCGACGACGTGGCGATCTTCCAGATCGAACCGTCGGGAGCCTGAACAACTCCGCCGTATCCCCAGAGGGATTTCTTGACCGGCTTCAACTCGGTGGCACCGGCTGCGAGCGCTGCGTCGACGAATGCATCGACGATGTTCGGTTGGGAGACGACGAGCGAAACGGTATATCCACGAAACCCGGTTGTCGGTTCGTTGGATTCGCGTAGCTGGATTCGATCTCGGACGCCGAGAGCGTCGTGAAAGGCCTCGGCTGCCGCTAGGTCCGGGACGTCGAGGATCACGGACTGCGCGGTGGTCCTCTGGGCGCTCCCTGCCGATGTGTGGTTTGACGACGTGTGGCTGGAAGTGGACTTCTGTGGTGTGTTCATGTGTTTCAAGGTAATTGCGGGTCCTTGGCCGTGCTTCTCGATTCCTGATCGGTTTGGTGAGCCACCTTGCGGCATGCATCTCGGAAGCGGGCACTGTGCGGGCAATTTGTCGTGAATATCCTGTTCAGCGAATGTTTTCTCGATAGGCTGATGAGCGCTGATCGGACGTATCTCACGCCACCATGGAACGGGGAAACCAGTGATCGCACTGCGAGGAAAGTCGTTGGCCGCGGTAGTTGTGGTGTCCATGACGGTGGCGTTGGGTGCGTGTACCGCCGGTGAATCGGCGCCTGAGGTGGGCGCCAACTACGGCTCGGACGGTGCCCCTGTCGACTACCGGGAGCCGGTGAAACTGAGCAGTCGAGATGGTGTCCTCGAAGTGCGGTTGTCCGCTCATCAGGGAGTGATTCCGCTCGATACCGCGTCGGCGCCGGTGTCGAATTTCCTGCTGTTCGGGTACGAAGTCATTCGCGGTACGGCCTCGGACGGGTCGACCTCGGCGAGTGACGTCTATCCGGCGCCGACTCTCCGGGTCAACCCCGGGGAGCGGTTGATCATTCATTACGACAACGATCTGCAGGATCTCACTGTCGAGGACTTCTACGATCCGGCGTTCACTCCGGCGGGCGGGGATGTGCCGATCTATCCGCCGGCGCTGTCGTCGGCTCCGCTGAATCTGCACACGCACGGAGTTCACGTGAGTCCGGACGGTAATGCCGACAACGTGTTGCTCAACATCCCCGCCGGCCAGGGAAATGTTTACGACTACGCGATTCCGGGGACGATGCCGAACGGTCTGTACTGGTATCACAGTCACCGGCACACCCTCACTGCGCAGCAGACGTACATGGGTCTGGCCGGACTACTGGAAATCGGCCGGCCGGACGGAAATTTGCCTGTCGTGACGGCGAACGACGTTCCGATCCGCGATATGGCACTGCAGTACAACTTCGTATTCGACCGCAAGGGGAAGGGCCGGCAGCTCAACGACGCGAACTGGCCCCAATTCGTCAGTACCTTGACGCCGCCCACCGGAACGGAATTAGCCGACGGTACCTACCGTCCGAGCTTGGCGCCCGTGAATTTCTCGGAAACCACGGAGGGAGCACAGTATTTCACCAACTGGTACAGCGGACCGCTGTCGCCGGCCAATCATCGTGGACAGAATCAATTCGTACCAGGCAACCTCCAGAGCTTCGCCGGTGAATCGACGAGAGTCCCGGCTGATCCCTCCCTGCCCGACAACCAACGCGACGTGCAGTACACCGTGAACGGTCAATTTCAGCCGTCCCTGAGATTGAAGCCGGGTCAGACCGAGATCTGGGTTCTCGCCAACATCAGCGACTTCGCCTACATGCCGGTCACGTTGACGGAAACCGCAACCGGCGCTCATCCGAAGTTTGCGATCGTGGGCCAGGACGGAAATCCGTTCGACGAGGTCAGGCCACCCGTGGACGGGGACGGAACCAGGCTGGTGATTCCGCCGGCCTCGCGATACGCGATTGCCGTGACGATGCCGGAGGCCGGCGATCTGGTGCTGGAGATGCCACCGCTCGAAGGTGCAAAGCCGGTGAGCAATCCAGGCATTCTGTACACAAACAACGGCACCGACAATCCGCCGGCCGAACTCGGAACCGTCACTGTCGACCCGTCGGTGATCAGCTACGCGGACGGATTCTTCACGTTCCCGACTCAGCAGTTGATCCGTGCGACACCAGATGAGGGGGAAGGAAAGACGACTCCATTCGACTTCGGACAAAAACTGGACACCTACACCTCCTTCGTGGATACAGCAGCGATGACGCCCGACGTGACCCGCAACCTCACAGTCTCGGGCGGATTCGGAAACGAGAAGGCCAGCAACAGTGATCCGAAGGCCTTCACCTACGAGTTCGCCGACAACACGTTCCCCAACATTCCGCTGATTCAACCGCGTTTGAATTCCGTTGAGGAATGGAAGATCACGAACCTCAACAACGACGAACATCCGATGCATATTCACGTCAACGACTTCCAGGTGACGGAAGTCGTGGATCCCGTCGCAGGTACCACGACGGGCGTTCAGCCCTGGGGAATCGACAACGTGAACGTGCCGGCGCCGGTGACGGACGAGAACGAGAACGCGCTGGAACCAGCATCGGTGATGTTGCGGACGAAGTTCACCGAGTACACCGGAACCTTTGTCATCCATTGCCACCGACTCAATCACGAGGACAACGGATTGATGGCGACTGTCAACGTGATTCCAGAGGTGTCGACATACGCAGTGGCCGTGCCCGGTTCGGCCGGAGTTCCCGCCAAAGTTCAGATATTCGATGCCAACGGCGACAAGCTGATCTCCACCGTCACTCCCTTCCCGTCGTTCGAAGGCACGCCGAGCGTTGCGATGGCCGACGTGAACGGAGACATGGTGCTTGATCTTGTGGCTGGAACAGGTGCAGGCTCGGCTCCGGAAGTGTTGGCGTACAACGCAGTCGGAGGCGTGCCGTTCACCGACGAGTTGGCAAGATTTGCACCTTTCGATTCGGGGTTCCGTGGTGGAGTGAACGTAGGCGGCGTCGACATCGACGGAAATGCTCTGGCGGACAACATCATCGTTGCGTCAGGCCCAGGAATGGAGTCGCAGGTCAAGATCTACTCCACCGACCTTCCGGCGGACAAGAAGTCCGCGCCGGCAGAATTCGGCTCCTTCTCTCCGTATCCGGGTTCGAGTAGCGGCGTCACTTTTGCAACCGGGATGGTCGACAGTCACTCCGGTCGGGCGAGCATCGTGACCGCGCCGGGTGCCGGCGACGAGCCTTTGGTCAAGACGTTCCGCTACGACCTGTACGAGCCGACGGCAGCTGCGCAGGGCGACTCCGATGAACACGCAGGTCATGCGGATGGTCCGGTGACGACATCACAGTTCTTGGCCTTCGATCAGGGCTATCGCGACGGGGTGTCGCTCTCGACGGGATGGGTGGCCGGCGCTGAGGGCGGAGCCAAATCGATCGTGGCTGGCATGCTCGGAGGGGAGGGTTCAGTCCGTGTCTTCTCGAGTGGATCCAGGCTCGAGGGCGCGCCCGAGATGTACCTCGAGAGCCCTGACCATCATTCGGCGGACGTAGCGTTTCGGGAAGTCGCAGCCTTCGATCCGTTCGCCGGTCCAGGGTCGGGCGTCGAAGTAGCGACGACGAGCACGACGACCGGCGCGGATCTCCTTGTGAGTGGTAGCAACGGAACGGGTGCCGAAGTTCGGAAACTCACGCTGGGTCGCGCCGATCCGTCCGCGACTACATTGACACCGACGCTTGTGGGAACGCTCCCGCCCTATCCTGTCGGTGGGGGAGCCTTGCCGCTCGGTGGTCGATGATCGCGTTTGCTTCAGTTTCGAAAGTAGTTCGATTTCAACAGGTCTCGAGTTGTGAGCGTTTCTGAAGTTGTCCGTTACGTCTCTGGTCATCGAAAGTATGTTCGATTAAACTTTGGGCATGGACAGTCGGGAAGCGTGGCAGCTGGATGGCGAGGGCCTCAAGAGTGAGGTTCTGGATCTGGTGCGCGTCCGGCATGAGTTGCAGTCGCGGATGGTGTTGTTGATCGTGGAGATGTTTTCCCGGGAGACTGTGGTCGGGAAGGGTTTTCGGGCGATCGCGCAGTGGTTGCACGGGTCGACGAATTTGGAGATCGGTGAGTGCAGTCTGTTGGTCAGTCTGGCGCGGTTGCTGTTGCTCGAACCTGTTGTCGCCGATGCTTTTCACCGTGGTGACGTGGATGCGTTGAAGGCCCGTCAGGTGGCGTCGTTTTGTCAGCATCCACCCAAGAACATGATCCCGGCGGACGTCGACAAGGCCCGCAGGATCCTGCTTGACCTGGCGTCGAAGAACATTGCCGATTGTGATGCGGTGCGGGCGGCGATCCGGCGGATCGAGAAGCAGTACGGCAAACGCGAGGACGGTGTCCCGGTCGGGGAGGATTCGGAGCGCAACGAGTTCTACGCCTCGAAAGGCCTGTACGGCAGAGTAACTGTGAAGGGTGATCTGGATGCGGTCAACGGGGCCCGTCTGATCACGTTGCTGTCGAGCCTGTCGGCGCCGACGCCGGAGAAGGACGGCGTCAAGGACACCCGCACTCCGGCACTACGGCGGGCGGATGGGTTTTGTGAACTTCTGCGGCGGTATGAGCGGGCGGGGTTGGGTCCGATCGAAGGCGGAGTGAAACCGCACATCACTGTGACTGCGTCGGCGAAGGACATGACCGACCTCAAAGCCTTGAAGGATCTACTGCCGTCGACTCAGGAACTGGGTTTCGCGTGGACGGATTGGGTGGGTCCGATCAGTATCGATACTGCCCGGATGTTGGCGTGCGACTGCACCGTGACGCGGATTTTGTTGGATGAGAATGGTGTTCCGCTCGAGTGCGGTAAGGAAGCGAGAACGGCGACGGTGCCGCAAAGGCGGGCGTTGGCGGTGCGTGATGGAGGGTGCGCGTTTCCGGGGTGCGGGACACCGTCGGGGTGGTGCGATGCCCATCATATTGTTCACTGGAACGATGGTGGCCCAACAGATCTCGAGAATCTGATCTTGTTGTGTGGCCATCATCATCGGACACTGCACCACACCGAATGGCGGGTGGAGATCGGGCCGGATCGCAAATCGGTGTTCTATCCGCCGATGTCCATTGATCCGTATCAGCGGCCGATCGGCGGGAACAGTCCACCGACAGCGGCATGAACCGACATAACTGAAAAGGCCAGCGCGCGTACCGGGGAAGAATCATTCCCTGGTGCACACGCTGGCCTTTTCGTGTTCCGTCGAGTTCAAGGCAGCGACCAGAACTGAGTAGTCACGAGGTAGAAGACGACAACCCAGAACAAGGTCACAGCGGCAACGATTGCCACTCCTTGCGCGTTGGTTTTCGCCACAGGAATCCCCGGAGGCGGTCGCAGCCAACGGCGCAGGAGTCGATTCACGTAGTACGGCATCGTGAAGAAACTCATGATGAAACTCGACAACAGATTGCCGATCAACAATCCCAGCCAGAGCGGCAACTTCAGCGGCGACAGGGCCAGGGTAAGGAGCACGACCGTCGGGTAGAGGCCGACCCAGACGGCGATCGAGGTTTTTGTCTCCGAAGGTGGCGGGGCCTCGTTTCCGTTCTCGTCGAAAGCAAACCAACTGCCGAACGAATTGTCGACGGTCCGGAGTTCGAAGTCGTGGAACTTGCGGCCCTCGGCGAGGAGTTGTTGTCGTTCAGGGGAAGTCAGCCACGTGTCGAGATGGGCGGCGTTGTCGAAGCGATAGAGCAGCGTCCATTCATCCTGCACACCGTCGACGGGGCGAAACAGCTCGGTGCCGCGAAATCCGTCGAAAGCGCTCTCCACTTCGCGAAGACGGTCCTGCCAGGCGAGGAACTCGTCGATGCTGTCGTCACCGACTCGGTGCGTCACCACGACGGTCAGCAACGGGTCCGGAGGTTTGATCCCGCCGCTCACGACCTGCTGCGTGGCCGGGCCGTCGAAGTACTGACGACCGTTCTCCAGGTGGTCCTGCCTCGTCGCGCTGTTGATCCACGCTTGAACATGTGCGATGGAGTCGAAGCGGTACACGATCACCCAATCAGGTTGGGTAGGCGTCGGAGCCGCAATTTCTGCTCCGAGGAAGCCCGCGTAATCTGCGGCTGCTCGGTTGAGATCTTTCTGCCAGACCTCGAACTCTTTCTCCAGTCCGGCGCGCACTCGCTGGCCGATGATTACTGTTGCCGCGCTGTCTGCCGAGGTGTTCGCGGTCATCGGTTCAGGCCCGTGTAGATGCGCTCGGGGGTGAGCGGTAGCGACCGGAATCGCGACCCGGTGGCATCCTGCAGTGCGTTCGCCAGCGCAGGGGCGACCGGATTGATGCAGCACTCTGCCATTCCCTTGGAGCGGAGCGGACCAACGGAGTCGGACGAATCGACGAGGATCACCTCGGTGCGAGGGACGTCTGCATAGGTCGGTATCCGGTAGTTACGCAGGTTCGGGTTCATCATCGCGCCATGCGCGTCTACGTGGAAGTTCTCGGTCAAGGCGAAGCCGATGCCTTGGGCAACGCCACCTTCGATCTGTCCCCGCACCTGTGCCGGATTGATGATCACCCCAGCGTCGGTGGCTTGGACGCTGTAGAGAATGCGAATCTCACCGGTGATGCGGTGGACGGCAATCCTGAAGCCATGGGTATTGGACACCACGCTGCGCGGAGACCCGTAGGCCTTCCGAGCCTCGGTGAATCGGATCCCGCGCGGGCGTGCTGCCTCGAGTAACTCTTGCAGTGTCACCCGAGTGCTACCGCAGACGATCTTGTCGTCGTCCATCGAGCATTGGTCTAACGCGACGCCGGTGTGGTGCGCCGCGAAGGCCAGTAGCCGGTCACGTAGTGCGTTCGACGCGCGAAGGACGGCGTTGCCGGCAACAAACAGCCCGGCGCTGGCGAAAGCGCCTGTGTCGAAACCGGTTCGGTCGGTGTCCGACTGAATGATTCGCACACGCGACGGTGTGGTGCCCAGCTGATGTGCGGCGATCTGCACATGGGCGGTAGAGGTTCCCTCGCCGAATTCGACTGTGCCGATGGCAAGTTCGTACACACAGTCCTCGCCGAGAGTGAGCCAGGCCTCGGAAATGTGCTCGGTGGGAGGTGCTGTCTCATGTAGAGAACTTGCGGTACCGGTCCCGATAAGCCAATCGTCTCCGAGGGATGGGACCGGATGGCGGTTCAATGCGGCGTCGATCAGATCGATGCATTGCCCCAGTCCGTCTTCGGTGAAGATCACGTCGTCGGGGCCGTCCTCGAGTGCGACCAGCGAATCGCCCGGTCGCACGATATTGCGTCGACGCAGCTCTAGCGGGTCCATGTCCAGTGCGACGGCCAGCTCTGTCATCGCCGATTCGACGGCGAAAGCGGGCTGAGTCATCCCGTATCCGCGCAACGCACCACTCGGAACATTGTTCGTGTACACGGAATACGCATCGAATTTCTTGTTCGCACAGCGGTAGAGCGAGACTGCCGCGCCGCCGGCAAAGAGTGTCTCTCCGCCGTGGTTTCCGTACGCACCGGTGTTCGAGATGTTTCGGTACCGAAAGGCTGTGAGGGTGCCGTCCGACTTGGCACCAAGTTTGATTGTCAGCTTCATCGGATGACGTGGTGACGCGGTGGTGAACTCTTCTTCGCGGGTGAATTCCAGGCAGACGGGACGGCCGGTGTCCAGGGTGGCGAGCGCCACCAGATCTTCGCTGATCACTTCTTGTTTTCCGCCGAACCCGCCGCCCACGCGCTTGCAGAACACTCGTAGTTGATCCGGGCGGAGGTCGAAGAGGTGGGCAAGTTTGACCTTGGCGATCGAGGGAGACTGCGAACTTGTGCGAACGTGGAGGCGGCCATTTTCCATCCACGAGATCGATCCGTGCGTCTCGAGGTGTGCGTGCTGAACCCGCGGTGAGAAGTAGGTGCCTTCGTGGATGACGTCGGCCTCCGCGAAACCGGCGTCGACATCGCCGACGTGGCCGTGAATTTCGAGCAGGATGTTGCGTTCGGGATCTCTGACAAAGGGATCGTCGGACCCGTGCAGGGCCGGAGCGCCGTCGGCCATGGCCTCTTCCGGATCGAACACAGCAGGCAGGATCTCGTACTCGACTTTCACCTTCCGGCGGCCTTCTTCCGCGGCGACGACGGAGTCGGCGAGTACGGCGACGACACGCTGGCCCACGAAACGTACGACGTTGTCGAGGATGTACGTGTCGTCCGGGTCTACAAGGTGGTCGGTATGAATTGCCGTGGTGAAGAGCTTGCGCGGCACGTCTTTCCAGGTGTAAACGCGATGCACGCCAGGGACAGCGAGAGCGTCGGTGGTGTCGATGGAGGTAATGCGTGCATGGGCGTGAGGCGAGTGCAGCACTTTCAGGTGCAGCATGCCGTCGATTTCGGTGTCCATCGTGTACTCGGCGCGTCCGGTTACCACCTCGGTCGCCGCCGGCGCGCCTACGCTTGTTCCGACTGCTTGACCGGGGAGGGCAACCTCGATTGCGCTGACACCGCTGACAGCGTCTTCGATGGATCGGTAACCGGTGCAGCGGCACAGGTTTCCCTTGAGCGCTCGCGGCAAGTCTTCTTTCTGCTCGTCGGTGAGTGCCGCCGAGGTCATGATCATCCCAGCGGTGCAGAACCCACACTGAAAACCGGGTGCGTCTCGGAACTGTTGCTGAATCGGATGGAGATCTTCGGGCGTGCCTAGTCCCTCGATCGTGGTCACGTCGTGACCGTCGGCGCGAAACGCGGGCGTGATGCAACTGTGGATCGGTGCGCCGTCGAGCCACACCGTGCAGGCCCCACAATCACCTCCGTCGCACCCCTTCTTCACTCCGTGGTGTCCCAGTTGCCGAAGGAATGTGCGCAGACACTGACCGGGGAACGGTTCCTCGTCGAACTTTCGTTCGTTCACCGTGTAGCTCATGACAGGCTCCCCGTCAGTTCGATTCGCAGCTCGTCGGCGTAGTGACGAGCGAGGTGAAGGCGGTGGTCGGGGGTTCCGTTGGGATCGTCGAACCAGCTCTCGGCGGGGATGGAGTCGACAGCTCGTCGCAGAGATTCTTCGTCTGGCATCGCGTCGAACGTCAGCCGGATCGGATGCGTTGTGCCCGCAGTGATGGTCAGGTGAAAGTCGTCCGTGCCAGGAGTCTGCACCGCGATCATGAAGATCGTCGATCGCCCGAGATGAGTGAGACTGAATCGGCGGTGGGCGTGCCGTTTGGTGAGTGCGTGCACCGGGAACTCGATGCTCCGAAGAACTTCGCCCGGCTCCAGGACGTTCTGGTTGTCGCCGGTCACGAAGTCGCAAGCGTCGACGGTTCTGACACCCCCGTCGGTAGCCCACAGTGTGAACGTGGCCTCGAGTGCTACCGCCAGCGTGATCATCGGTCCGGCGGGAAGTGACATACAGATGTTGCCGCCGACGGTGGCCGCATTCCACACCTTGAACGAGGAGAGGAAGTATTCGCAACTGACGCGAATAAGTGGACTTGCACGCCAATTGTCCGGTGGTACAAACGCATACAATTCGGCAACTGTGCACGTAGCTCCGACACTGAAGTGAGTCGCGCCGACGTCCAGTGGTGTCCAACCGAGTGCGGTGAGGTCGACGAGTCGACGTGTGTCGGGTTGTTCGGCGGAGAACAGCCAGGTTCCACCGGCAAGCCAGGCGTCGCCTGGACGCCACACTTCCCCTGGGCGATCCGGTGGTCGGCGTATCACGTCGGTAATGGTGGTGATGTCCATGCGCCTGCTCCCCTCGGGGGACGTGTCGTCCAGAAGTGGGACATTACCGAGGTGACGGGACACATTCACACTTTTAGTGCATATCGGGCACGTGAAACATGAGTGAAACGTATGCGACATCGGCCGGTGGATCGCTGCTTGTGCTGGCCGATTCTGGGTACGACTGCTTGAGAGGCGCGATCAGCCTCTTGCTCTCGCGCTGTTGATTCGGACGCGGCTACGCACTCGGCGGCCGCGGCGACCGTGCGGGGCGGGACACTGTGAAACCCTTCGAGGTCAAACGGACTGACACTTCTGATGAGACGCGCTTTCCGCTCTCGGCCGCGCAACGGGCAACCTGGTTCGCACAACAGCTCGATCCTGAGGTCCCGATTTTGATTGCGCATTACGTCGAGTTGCGCGGCGAATTGGACGTCGAGTTGTTGGATCGGGAAACGCGAGCGGTTGCACACGAGTTCCAATCTCCCTTGCTGAAAGTGATCGAGGTCGACGGTCAACCGATGCAGTACGTGGATGCGACTGCCGAAATCTCGGTCGGTTTTGTCGACTTCCGCGGGACCGAGGATCCGTTCGAGACTGCGCTCGAATGGATGCGCCGAGATTGCCGGACGCAAATCGACCTGGCAGTCGACGAAATCGTCGAGACGGCTGTGCTGTGTGTGGGTGACCTGCACTACCTGTGGTACAGCCGCATTCATCACGCAGCGCTCGACGGTTTCGGTGCCATGACCACGATGAACCGTATCGCGCACCGGTACTCGGCCGCGGTGGCGAGGAAGGACCCGAAACCTGCTCGTGCCGCGCCGCTGCGCACGCTGTACGACATCGACGTGCGATACAGAACGTCGGATCGATTCCTTGCCGACCGTGAGTACTGGGCCGGGCGGAACGCGGCCGTCGCCGGATCAACCACCCTGGCGGACGACTCTGGGCCCGCACAGCCCGAGAGCGCACTCGAGAGTGCTCTCCTCTCACGCCTCGGCGGTATCCGACTCGACGAATCCGAGAACCAAGCTGCAACAGTCATCGCTGCACTCGCGCTGTACCTCTCGCGGTTGACCGCGAAAGAGACTGTCCATATCCATGTTCCGATGTCCGGGCGGACAACGGCGCTGTTACGCAACTCGGGCGGAATGATGGTCAGCGTCGCACCGTTGGTGATCGCGACGTCCGGGGTCGATACCGTTGGGGAACTCGTCGCGCAGGTCCAGCGTGAGCTCATGGGTGCATTGCGACATCAGCGCTGCAGCCTCGACGACATCCGTCGGGACGCAGGCGTGAAGAGCGTTGTGGAGGAAGAAGACTCGTTTGCCGGCCCCATGGTCAACGTCATGCTGTTCCGCCAGGAGGTTCGACTGGGCGAGATGGTGGGTGAGTACCACATAGTCACGTCCGGTCCAGTGGAGGATCTGCTGGTCAACGTGTACCCGAGTGGTGACAGGCTGCGTGTCGATTTTCGGGCGAACCCGAACCGGTACGAGGTCGCGGGTTTACGCGATCACCACCGGAATTTCCTCGAGTTACTGGAAGAGTTGATCGCGGCCGATCCCGGTGCCGAACTCTCGGCAGTACACGGCCTGACTGCGCGCGAGGGTGTGCGACGACGCCGCGAAGCTCGGCAACTCGCGTATTGGAGACATCAGCTCGCCGGGGCACCTGAACTGCTGCAACTTCCGTCCGATCGACCCAGGCCGGCAGCGCAATCGCTGCAGAGCGGACAGGTCGACGTTCGGGTCGGCGCCGACACTCACACTCGGATCACCGCCATGGCGAGTGATCTCGTGACAGACACACGTGCGGTCTTACACGCAGGCTTTGCGCTCCTGGTGAGCCGGTTGTCCGGAGCTTCGGAGGTGGTGATCGGTGCGCCGACGGGATTCGGCGCGCTCCTGGTGGCCGTCCGCAATCGCATCGATCTGGAGATGCCGTTCACGACGCTCCTGCACAGCGTCTCCGAAGCTCGCAGTAATGCGCTGCTGCACAGTGAGATCCGGCTCGAGCAGGTGGCGCGGGCGCTCGGCGTGGAAGATGTGCCCGCGTATGCACCGATCGTTCAGGTGACGTTCGAGTGCATCGGCAGCACCGACGAGCGACCTCGTGACGTTGGCCGTTTCGACCTCGGCGTATGTGCGGTGGAAACTTTCGACGCGGAGGGTGCACCGTCCGGAATAACGGTGGCGCTCGAGTTCGCTACCGATCTGTTCGAGCCCGAAACGGTACGTGGTTTTGGTTTACGGTTCGCGCATATCCTGGAATCCCTCACCACGGGTCCGTCAGTCGTGATCGGCGACATCGACATCCTGTCGGAGGACGAACGATCCGCGACACGGCCTGACCGCAGTGGCCGTCGCACTTCGCATCGCACCCTCGCCGAGTTGTTCGACGGTGCGGCGCGGCAACATCCCGACCGCGTAGCTCTCTCGTATCTCGGTGACGAGTTGTCGTATCGAGAAGTCGACGAGGATTCCAGTCGGATGGCCCGAATGTTGATTGCCCGCGGAATCGGTCCGGAAAACCTTGTGGCGCTGGGGTTGACGCGCTCGATCGAATCAGTTGTCGCCATGTTGGCGGTGGCGAAGACGGGTGCGGCATTCGTGCCCGTGGATCCGACTTATCCGTCTGAACGTGTTCGTTACATGCTGACCGATTCCGGCGCCACGCTGGGACTGACGGTCGTCTCGGAACTCCACCGGTTACCGGATTCGGTTCCGTGGATGGCGATGGATGACCCTGAGTTCCGTACCCACTGCGCACAGTTGTCCGGGCGTCCCGTCTCCGACATCGATCGGGTGTACTCACTCCGGCCCGACAATCCGGCGTACGTGATCTACACCTCGGGTTCGACCGGATTCCCCAAGGGAGTGATTGTCTCCCATCGTGGTCTGGAAGATCTTGCCGGCGAGCAGCGTTCGAGGTTCGGTGCGACCCAGAATTCCCGAACGCTGCACTTCTCGACGCCGAGTTTCGACGCCTCCATCTTCGAATATCTGCTGGCCTTCGGTGCCGGAGCGACCATGGTGATCGCCCCGAGCACCATCCTCGGTGGGGACGAGCTGTCCCGATTCCTCGGCTCCGAGCAGATCACGCACGGCTTTGTCACGACCGCGGCGCTCGGAACAGTGTCACCCGATGGTCTTTCGGACTTCGACAATGTCGTGTTCGGTGGAGAGGCGTGCCCACCGGAACTCGTACAGCGGTGGGCTCCGGGACGGAGACTGTGCAACGCCTACGGCCCGACCGAGGCCACTGTGATGTCGAACATCAGCGAACCGTTGGCGTCGTCGGAGACAATCACCGTGGGCGGACCGCTCCGTGGATTCCACGAGATCGTGCTCGATCCGCGATTGCGTCCCGTTCCCGACGGTGTTGTGGGGGAGCTGTACATCTCGGGTGAGGCGCTCGCGCGTGGCTATCACCGAAAGCGCGCCTTGACGGCAGAACGATTCGTGGCCAACCCTTTCGGCCCCACCGGGCAGCGGATGTACCGAACGGGGGACTTGGTTCGCGTCCGGCGCGGCCGTGCACTCGAGTATGTCGGTCGTAGCGACTTCCAGGTGAAGGTTCGTGGATTCCGGATCGAGCTCGGGGAAATCGACACCGTCCTACAGTCGTGCTCGCAGGTCGAGAATGCAGTTGCGGTGGCGAGTGAAGCTCCCTCCGGCGCTACGATGATCGTCGCGTACGTCGTGCCTGTCGGCCGGAGTGCGCTGTCGACAGCCGAGTTGACGCAGTACGTCGCGGACCGCATGCCGTCGTACATGGTGCCCGCAGCGTTTGTTCTTCTCGACGAGTTGCCGATCAGTCCGTCGGGAAAGATTGATCGTGGGGCATTGCCTGCGCCGCAGTTGATCGGTCGATCGGACGAGTTCAGGCCACCTGTGAGCACCGACGAGAACCTGCTGGCCGAGCTCTTTGCTGACGTCCTGGGTGTTGCGAAGGTCGGTATCGGTGACAACTTCTTCGATCTTGGTGGGAACTCGTTGGTTGCGACGAGGTTGATCGCGCGTGTCAACTCCGGTGCAGCAGTCGATTTCGGGGTGCGAGCATTGTTCGAGGCACCGACAGTCGAATCGCTGGCGGTGAAAGTGCGTGATGCGAAGGCATCCGGCCTCGATCATTCTCGATCGAGGCGTCCTCTCTTGCAGAGACATTCGCGTCCGGACACAGTGCCGGTGTCCCTGGCGCAACAACGCCTGTGGTTTGTCAACCAGTTCGACACGTCATCCCCGGCCTACAACATTCCCATGGCGGTTCGACTCTCAGGAGCATTGGATGCCGCTGCGCTGCGGGGCGCAGTGGGAGATGTCGTCGATCGTCATGAATCGCTTCGAACCGTCTACCCCGCCTCGGTGGACGGCCCACTGCAGGTCGTAGTTCCCCCGGAGCGCGTGATGTCGCAGATGGCGTGGGACGAGGAAGCAGCGGACGAGGAAGAACTGGACGAGCGGATTGCCGAACTCGCTCGACAAGGATTCGACGTGAGTGTGGAGGTGCCCCTTCGCGGCACTCTCTTTCGGATCGCTCCGGACGAACGTGTGCTCGTACTGGTTGTTCACCATATTTCGGCGGACGGAGCGTCCCTCGAGCCGCTCGCCCGTGACCTGGCCCGCGCCTACGAAGCGAGAGCAGCGAATCAGATACCGGGCTGGCCCCCGTTGCCCGTCCAGTACGCCGACTACAGCCAATGGCAGGTCGCGTTACTCGGAAGTGACGCCGATCCGGACACTCTCGCGTCGAAGCAGTTGGACTATTGGACGTCGACCCTGTCCGGTCTGACTGACGTGATCGACCTTCCGCTGGATCGACCGAGACCGGCCGAACGGTCCATGCGCGGTGAAGCGGTCCGGTTCTCGGTGCCCGCGGACGTGCACAGTGACCTTCTCGATCTCGCGCGGCACGTCAACGCAACTCCCTTCATGGTGCTGCACGCGGTGTTGGCGGTGCTGTTGGCGCGACTGAGCGACTCGGCCGACATAGCAATCGGCACTCCGGTGGGAGGGCGCGCTGAGCAAGCGCTCGACGATCTGGTCGGGATGTTCGTCAACACGGTGGTCCTGCGAACCGCCATTGATACTGCCGCGACTTTCGAGGACATTCTTGCCCGGACTCGCGAAGTGGATCTGGCAGCGTTCGGGCATACCGAGGTGCCGTTCGAGAGCGTTGTCGACGCGATTGCGCCGCAGCGTTCGACGTCGCATTCACCCCTCTTCCAAGTTCTGTTGGAGTTTCAGAACATCGCCCACCCCCATCTCGAACTGCCAGGACTCGTTGTCGATGCGATCCCGGTGGATATCGGTGTCGCAAAGTTCGACTTGCAGTTGGCGCTCTCCGAACGGCGCGGTCAGGACGGCATTCCCGCCGGCTTCGATGCAGCCTTCACCTATGCCTCGGACATCTTCGAGGCCGGCACGGTCACGGAGTTCGGGGAGCGGTTCGTCCGCCTACTGAGGTCGGTCGTGGCGAATCCTATTGTGCCGGTTGGTGATGCGGAGATCCTTGTTGCGGGTGAGCGTGGGTTGGTGGTGGGTGGTTGGGATGGTGTGGGGGTGGTGGTGGGGGGTTTGACGTTGGTGGATGTGTTGGATGGTCGG
>NZ_JBHTSW010000066.1:0-18638 GCF_042794945.1 Rhodococcus sp. NPDC056506
CATCAAGGGTGCATGCTCGGTTGCCGCGTTCTCCGTCTGCGTTCATGCCGGTCAGGGATGCGCGCTCAGTACCAGACTTCTGGTGCCGCGCTCTCGGTACGACGATGCTCTGGCCGCGGCATCTGCCGCGATGGCGGGTATCCGAGCCGGCGACCCCAGCGCGCGCGGAACGGTGTGTGGCCCGGTCATCTCGGCGCGCCAGCGCGCCAGGGTGGAGAGCTACCTCGCGCTGGCCGCCGAAGAGGGCGGTACGGTCGTCACAGGCGGTGGGCGTCCTGCCGATCACGAGCGCGGTTTCTTCGTCGAGCCCACTCTCATTGCCGGGCTGGACAACTCGTCGCGGGTAGCGCAGGAGGAAATATTCGGACCCGTCCTCGTGATCCTTCCCTACGACAGCGACGACGACGCCATCCGGATCGCCAACGATTCGCCCTACGGACTGTCCGGGTCGGTGTGGGGCACCGATCCCGATCGCATCGCGCACGTTGTAGCGGATGTCAGAACCGGAACGCTGAGCGTCAACGGCGGCGTCTGGTACTCGGCCGATGCACCGTTCGGTGGCTACAAACAATCCGGGATCGGCCGCGAAATGGGTCTCGCAGGTTTCGAGGAATACCTCGAAACCAAGCTCGTCGCTTCACCTTCCTGACATTCACACCCCCACCATCACCGCACATCATCACCACGAAAGTAGGTCGACATGGGACGTTTCGACGGTCGCACTGCGATAGTCACCGGCGCGGCGCAGGGCATCGGGGAGGCATACGCTCGCGCGTTGGCCACAGAGGGCGCCAACGTGGTGATCGCCGACCTCAATCGCGAACTCGGCGAAGCTGTAGCAAAACAGATCACCGCGGACGGTGGGCGCGCGGTGTTCAAAGACGTCGATGTTGCCGACGGGGAATCGACTGCGGCACTTGCCGAGTTCACTGTCGAGCAGTTCGGAAGCATCGAGCATCTGGTGAACAACGCTGCCATCTACGGCGGAATGAAGATCGATTCCTTGTTGACCGTCGACTGGGACTACTACCGAAAGTTCATGAGCGTCAACATGGACGGCGCATTGCAGGTGTGCCGCGCCGTAGTACCTCACATGCGGGAGAAGGGCGGCTCGATCGTCAACCAGTCCTCCACGGCAGCCTGGTTGTACTCGAACTACTACGGACTCGCGAAAGCCGGGGTCAACAGCCTGACGCAACAACTCGCGACCGAACTCGGCTGGTCGAACATCCGCATCAACGCCATAGCTCCCGGTCCCATCGACACCGAGGCGACTCGAACCGTCACCCCCGGCAACATCGTCAAGGACATGGTCAAGCGAATCCCGTTGCAGCGCATGGGAACACCGGATGATCTCATCGGCATGTGCCTGTTCCTCCTCTCGGACGACGCAGGCTGGGTGACCGGGCAGATCTTCAACGTCGACGGCGGGCAGGTGTACCGGTCGTGACGGAATCCGCTTCTGAGCCCCGCTCGCCGAAACCCAGCTCTTCGAAACCCCGTCTGGGGTACATCGGTCTGGGCAACATGGGTGCGCCCATGGCGACGCGCCTCCTGGACTGGCCGGGAGGGCTCGTGGTGTGTGATGCCCGCCCCGAAGCGCTCGAGCCGTTCACCACCGCGGGTGCAGGCGCAGCATCGACGCCCGCCGAGGTGGCTGCGCGCGCGAGCATCATCTCCGTCACGGTCCTCGACGACGCGCAGGTCTGCGACGTCGTCGACGGGCCGCACGGGATTCTGACGACTGCACGGCCGGGGACCGTCGTCGCGATTCACTCGACCATCTCGGACACCACGGCGGTGGAACTCGCTCGTATCTGCGAGGTGCGTGGTGTTCTGCTGATCGACGCGCCGATCAGCGGCGGTGCGGGCGGTGCCGCCCAGGGCAGATTGGCGGTGATGATCGGTGGATCGGAGGAGGCGTTCGAGGCCGTCCGTGAGCCATTCGGATGCTGGGCCGAACTGGTGGTTCGTGCCGGTGATGTCGGCGCAGGAACTCGAATGAAGCTCGCACGTAACCTTCTTCATTTCGTCTCGTTCACCGCCACGACCGAGGCTGCGCGACTCGCCGAGGCTGCAGGACTGAATCTCCGCACGCTCGGAAAGGTCGTCAGGCATACCGATGCCATCACCGGTGGCGCCGGCGCGATCATGCTTCGCGACACCACCGCACCGGTCTCGGAGGATGATCCGTGGTTCTCGATACTGCAGCACGTTCGCAATCTCGGGGAGAAGGACTTGGCCTTGGCCATCGACCTCGGTGACCGGCTGAATCTCGAACTGCCGCTCGCGCACCTTGCACTCTCCGGACTCGGCGTCGGACTCGGCGTCGATCACGGGGATGGAAACGGGGACGGCGAACCTTCACCGGCATCTACGACACGGGAGCACGCATGACCGACACCACCCACATGACCGACACCAGCGGAGCCGACGGAAACCGCATCTCCGAGACCCGCGCTCGCGGCGTCGCGAAGATGAACGAGGTGTACGGCTGGGAACTCCCCGCTGATGTTCCCGGCGATTTCTTCGCGGTGACCGCCGACCATCTCTTCGCCGACATCTGGACACGCCCGGGGCTGTCGGTGCGTGATCGCCGACTGCTTCTGATCGGCGCCATCACCGCCCAGGGGCAGAGCGACGTCGCAAAGATCCAGATCAACGCTGCTCTCCACAACGAAGAGTTGACCGAGCAGCAGTTCGAAGAGGCCGCGATCTTTTTGTGCCACTACGTCGGCTGGCCGCTGGCCACCGGCCTCAACAACGCGCTGATCGCCGTGAAGGCCGACCGACGCAAAGCCGCACGCGCCAAGGAGAAGGCTGCCGCGGATTCCGCGAAAACGGACACCGACTGAACCGTCGATCGAGATACTGCAATCAACTTACCGAAGAACGAAGGACCCGAATCCATGGCCGAGGCCAGCTCAATCCGTCCGCAGTCCGCAGCAAGCATCGAACAGTGGCACTTCGAGGCTGACGTTGTCGTCGCCGGCTACGGCATCGCCGGAGTAAGCGCGTCGATCGAGGCAGCCCGTGCGGGTGCCGAAGTGCTGGTGCTCGAACGCACGAGTGGATGGGGCGGCGCCGCCGCGTTGGCCGGCGGATTCATCTATCTGGGCGGCGGAACCCCGTTGCAGCAGGCGCTCGGGTTCGAGGACTCCCCCGCGAACATGAAGTCGTTCATGATGGCCGCGCTCGGTCCCGGCGCGGACGAGGAGAAGATCACCGACTATTGCGAAGGCAGCGTCGAACACTACAACTGGCTCGTCGACAACGGTGTGCCGTTCAAGGAAAGTTTCTACGGCCAACCGGGTTGGGAAACGCCTTTCGACGACGGGCTCATGTATTCCGGCGGCGAGAACTCGGCACCGTTCAACACGATCGCGACACCAGCCCCTCGCGGTCACGTCCCGCAGATGAGCGGCAAACGCACCGGAGAGAAAGGCGGCGGCTTCATGTTGATGAAGCCGTTGATCGAGACAGCCGAAAGCCTGGGCGTACGAGCTGAATACGACATGCGGGTACAACGCTTGGTCGTCGACGGCGATCGAGTCGTCGGCATCATCGCCAAGCAGTACGGCAAAGAAGTGGCGGTCCGAGCACGCACGGGCGTCGTACTGGCTACGGGAAGCTTCGCCTACAACGAATCGATGATCCAGTCGTACGCTCCGAGACTGATCGGCCGGCCCGGCGCAGCGATCGAGGAGCATGACGGCAAGGCGATCCAGATGGCGCAGGCTCTGGGCGCCGACCTCGCGCACATGGACGCAACCGAGGTCGCATTCTTCGGTGACCCCCAGTTGATGATCCGCGGCATACTTGTCAACGGACGCGGCCAGCGCTACGTCAACGAGGACACGTACCCCGGAAGGATCGGGCAGGAAACGTTGCTACGCAACGAGAATCAGGCCTACTTGATCATCGACGAGGTTTCCTACGAAGAGGGTTGCGCCGCAGACAGTTCCACACCGTTCTTCAGGTTCCAGCCCAAGTGGGTGGCCGAAACCGTCGAGGAACTCGAATCCGACATGGGTCTGCCGGCGGGCACGCTGCAGTCGACCGTGGAGGTCTACAACCGCCACGCAGCCCGCGGTGAAGACCCGGTTCTCGGCAAGAAAAAGGAGTGGGTCAAGCCGATCGGCTCGCCCGTCGCGGCGCTCGATCTTCGCAACTTCACCGCCGGATTCACACTCGGCGGTCTGCGCACATCGATCAACTCAGAGGTCCTGCACGTCTCGGGCGAGCCGATACCCGGGCTTTTTGCCGCCGGACGTTGCACTGCCGGAGTCTGCGCCGGCGGTTATGCGTCAGGCACGTCCCTCGGTGACGGCAGCTTCTACGGTCGACGCGCCGGAATCAGCGCCGCCAAGGGCTGAGCGCCTGCTTCTCAAATGTCAGCGACAGCATCCTCGCTGCGACGTTCGAGGAACAACGTGTCACGCCACCGCCCACCCAGTTGAGCGATACGCGACCGAGTCCCGACTATTCGGAACCCGACGGCCTGGTGCAGCGCGACACTCGCACGGTTTTCCGGGAAGATCGACGACTGTACGGTCCAGATCTCGCTGGCGTCGGCGGCCTGCACCTGTTGGCGAAGCAGCAGCTTGCCGACCCCGCGACCGCGAGCACCACTGCCGACGTAAATGGAGTTCTCGGCGACCCCGCGGTAGCAGTCACGCGAGGACACCGGGCTCAGGCTCGCCCAGCCTTCGACGCGTCCGTCGATCTCTGCGACCCATCGATGATCAGGCAACCATTGAGCGTCGAGCTTCTCGGCGGATGGCACCGACGTGGTGAAGGTCGCGGTTCCGGTGTCGATTCCCTCGCGGTAGATCGACCGCACGGCGTCCCAGTCACCCGAGTCCATGCGGCGCAGAACTACATCGGAGGGAAGCAGCCCCAAGGTGTCTCTGACCGGACCGCGCGCGGCCACGACGGCGGCCGCTGCCATCAGATCTGAGTACGCGGTTCCGGCGACACTGACAACCGAGTTGCCTTCGTGCATCGTCACCTCGACGAAGCCGACCTCGCTCAACGCCTCGAGGTGAGCACCCAGGGCGGACGCTTCGAGTGATGCAGCGCGTGCAATCTCGTCGACCTCTACCGGGCCGGCAGCTGCAAGTCGAAGCACTCGCAACCGCGTCGGATCACCCAGACACGCAAACCTGCGCGCAAGTACATCGGTGTCGAGGGGCGCGAGTGTATCTGAACTCATCTGGCGACTATAACGCCGCTGACCTGCAGTTCGGGCGGCCAGGTTCGGAGACTGGCGCCGAAGTGAGAAACAACTCAGCCACAGACCCTCGGGTACGCCGGCTAACGCGCACCGATCGACTCGGCAATCACCGGCCACGAGTTGTGAAGATCGTCCTGCCAATAACCCCAGGAGTGCGTGCCCGTTGCCCGGAAATCGTAGGTGGCGGGGATACCCAGGGAGTCGAGTCGCTCGGCCAGACGATGGGTGCACTGGTTAGTCCCGGCCTCGATGACTCCGCCCACGATCACCTGGTTGGCCAGAACGCCCGGATCGCCGTTGACCATCGGTCCACCCAGATTCTCGTGTGGACCCGGTAGCCCCGTTCCGTTGCTGATGTAGAGATCGATGCCTCGCAATCTCTCGGCGTTGACCACCGGATCGTTGGCCACCCACCCCGGACCACCGACGGGACCCCACATGTTGTCGACGTTGCCGCCGCGGAATCCGACCACGAATCTCACGTAGTCCTGACCTGGCTGAGTACTCGTCTCGGCGCAACCGCTGAAGGCACCGACCGCACGGTAAACCGTCGGCGCGGCCTCGGCCAGACTCAGAACCGACGTACCGGCCATCGACAATCCGGCGACGGCGTTCGCACCCGTCGTACCGAGTGTGGCGTCGACGATCGGCGGCAACTCCTGGGTGAGGAACGTGGTCCACTTGTTCAGTCCCAGAACAGGATCAGGCTTCTCCCAGTCCGTGTAATAGCTGTACGCACCGCCGATGGGATTCACGACGTTGACGTTCTTGTCGCCGAAGAAGTCGACGACGTCTGTCCGGGTCTGCCACGTAGCCGTGTCCTCGCCGCCACCGGCGCCGTTGAGCAGATAGAGAGTCGGCCTCGGCGCACTGGTGTCTGCCGGCCGAATCACCTCGAGTGGGATCACCTTGTCCATTGCAGCCGAGTAGACGTACATCGTCAGTTGACGTGCGTTGATCTGCTCGACGTGATCGAGAGCTGATCCGTCTGAGGGCAATGTCCGCGCCTGATCTGCCGAAGCCAGCGCTGCTTCACCGAACAATCCTGTCCATGCGACGAGGGCGACGACAAGTACCGCCCGAGTGCGTCCGATCCTTCTCATTGCCGCTCCTCGTGCTCGATTGCGGTGCCCGGCAACAGCTTGGTGGCGCTCGCGTCGCGGGCTTGCGGCTTGGTGGCTTGAAGTTGTCATGCCCGTTCGGAGTAACCCGAAAACATCGTGAGGAGCCGAGCCATCTCCGGTCCGATGACCGCCATGGCCGCAGGCTCGATCATCTCGTTGTGTCCGCAGCCCACCGGTATCTCCAGGATCCGGCCGGTCACGAGCGGACCCCATTCCTGGGTCGACCTTTCGCGCGGAATCGTGTCGTCTCCTCCGGTTGCCGGGAAAATCACCAGGTCTCCTTCGTAGACCTGTGGAACGAACTGGTGCGTGATTCGCTGCGAGGTTTCGTACGCACGGGCAATCCGCTCGAGGTCCCGGCCGTCGACCCCGGTCTCGGTCCCGACCGACTGGGTCAACACGGCCGCCGCCTCGTCGAAGGTCAGATCTTCGTCGGTCTCGACCTCGAGACCGAGTCCTCTCAGCAGGTCCCGTACATCGAGGACGGCTGACGGCGCCGCATCGCCGTTGTCGGGGTAACTGTCCATCATCGTCAGTGTTGCGACTTCGCTGCCGGACGATTGCAATTCGACGGCCATGGCGTGCGCGATGACGCCACCGAGCGACCACCCGAACAAGTCGTAGGGCCCTTCCGGCGACACGGCCTCCATCTCTTCGACGTAGCGATGCGCCAACTGTTCGATCGACTGATAGTCACCGTCGTCGCTGAGTGCGGGGAGCTGAAGGCCGTACACCGGTCGGTCTTCGGGCAGATACCGCACCAGACCGGCATACCCCCAGGACAGGCCCATACCAGGGTGCACACAGAACAGTGGTCGCCCACGTCCTTCTGGGCGCAGCGGAACAACCACGGCGAGAAACTCTTCCATGCCGGCGCTCACAGCCGGCAGGTCGAGGCGTCGAGCAATTCCGGCGGGTGTCGGGTCCAGGAACAGCCATTGAAGTGGAATCCTGCGTTGGAATCGGGAGTGCAGTGCGCTGACGATTCGGGTGGCAACCAGAGACGACCCGCCCAGATCGAAGAAGCTGTCCGCAGTGCTCACCCGGTCGACGCCAAGAACCTCGGCGAATGCGTCGACCACTGCGTGTTCGGTCTCGGTGACCGGTTCGCGGAACTCGGCTGCGGCCGAACTGAATTCGGGTGCCGGCAGAGCCTTCCGGTCGAGCTTACCCACCGGCGTCATCGGTATTCGCTCCAGAAGTACCACCGCCGACGGAACCATGTGCGAGGGTAGTCGGTCGGCTGCGTACGCCCGTATCTCGTCGGTGCCGGTGGCGTCGGCAGCTGACGCACGCACGTACGACACCAGGACCGTTTCACCCGACGGTCCCGTGTGGCCGACAGTCGCGGCGAAGTCCACCGACGGATGGCGTGAGAGAACTGCATCGATTTCCCCGAGTTCGATCCGAAAACCACGGACCTTGACCTGGAAGTCGCTGCGCCCGATGTATTCGAGCGTGTGATGCACTCCATCGCCGGAGCCAACGATTTTGGCACTGTCACCGCCGGATTCACGCCAACGCACGACATCTCCGGTGCGGTACATCCGGCGTCCCGGGGCTCCGTACAAGCAGGCCACAAATCGCTCCGACGTCAGTGACGCCCGATTGTGGTACCCACGTGCCATACCCGGGCCGATGATGTACAACTCCCCCGGCACACCGACCGGGACGGGTTGCAAACGCTCGTCCAGCACCAGGAAACCGAATCCCACTGCGGGCGAGCCGATGTTCACTCCTGCCCCGGGTTTCATCGAATCACTGACGCTTGCCTGCACCATGGTTTCCGTCGGGCCGTACCCGTTGTGCAGCCTCCGACCCGGCGCCCACTGCGTGACCACCTCCGGCGGACAGGCCTCGCCCACCAGATCGAGGACACGAAGCGCCTCGAATCCGTTGTCACCGAGCGCCGCCAACGCAGTCGGCGTGATGGTGGCATGAGTGACCTGCTCGCGCCGGAAAACGTCTGCCAATTCGGCGCCACCGTACACCGCCGGTGGAACGATCACGACCCGTGCGGACGCACTGAACGCCATGGTCAACTCGAAGATGGACGCGTCGAAACTCGGCGACGCCAACTGCGAGACATGCGCATCGTGCGTGACCTCGAACCTCTCTCGAGTCTCTGCCGTGAAGTTGGCCAGACCGCGATGAGTGATGTTCACTCCCTTGGGCTTTCCGGTAGACCCCGAGGTGTAGATCAGATAGGCAGGATGGTCGAGGCGCAATTCACCAGTTCGGTCGTGGTCGGTGATCGGTTCCGGCGACAACGCCGCCACCCGCTGCTCGAAGTCAGGATCGTCGAGTTCGAGCCACGGAACCACGTCGGGTAGATGGGTTCGGCTTCCGCGAACCGTCAATCCGAGTGAGGCTCGGCAATCGGCGAGCATGTATTCGACCCGCCCACGCGGGTAGTCGGGATCGACGGGCACAAAAGCAGCTCCGGCTTTGGCCACCGACCAGATGGCCACCACCGACTCGATCGATCGTGGCATCCCCAACGCCACGAAGGTCTCCGGGCCCACACCCCGACCGCACAGTTCCCGGGCCACACGGTTCGACCACTCGTCCAGTTCGCGGTAGCTGATCTGCCGGTTCTCGAGTGACAGAGCCACCGAGTCCGGGTCGACCGCAGCAGCGGTCGCCAACAAGTCGGGCCATAGTTTCGGTGGTACTCCCGTCTGTCCACGCGCCGGCACCAACTCGCGAGTTTCGAGATCACCGAACAGCGCAATGTCACCGATGGCCGCTTCGGGATGCACAGTCACGGATTCGAGAACACGCACGAACATGTCGGCAAAGCTGCTGACCGTACCTGGATCGAAGAGATCAGTGGCGAAGTCGACCGCGCCGCTCATCCCTCGGGGCGCTCCACTTTCGTCGAATTCCTCGGCCAGGAGGAATTCCAGGTCCACCTTCACGACGTCGAGTTGGGGATCGATGCCGCGGACTTCCAACTCCGGCAGTCGCAGATTCGGCCGTTCGTTGTTCTGGAATTCCAACGACACCGACGCGATGGGAGCGTAGGCCGTCGACCGTTCAGGCCCGACCGCATCGACAACCCTCTCGAACGGAACCTCGGAATGCGCGAACGCCGCGAGGTCGACCTCGCGACAATGCGCCGCGAAGTCCCGGAAAGACTGAGCCGAGTCCACCTGTGTACGCAGGGCAAGTGTTCCGACGAACATGCCGATCAGGTCATCGAGGACGCGGTCCCCTCGACCGGCGATCGGTGTCCCGATCACGACGTCGTCGGTGCTGCCGAGACGTGCCAGCAGTACTGCGAGCGCCGCGTGCACTGTCATGAATGCAGTGGACTGATGCTGCCTCGACAGCTCCTGGATACGGCGATGGAGGTCACGGCCGATCGAGAAGTGGATGCGCGAGCCGTGAAAAGTCTGCTGTGCGGGCCGGTCCCGATCGAGCGGAAGTTCCAGGAGGTCGGGTGCGCCCGAGAGTGTGCGTCGCCAGTAATCCAGCTGTTCGGAGATCACCGATGCCGGGTTTTCGCCGGAACCCAGAAGCTCTCGCTGCCAGAGGGTGAAGTCGGCGTACTGGATCACCAGAGGCGCCCATTGCGGTTCTTCGCCGCGTACGCGGGCCTCGTAGGCCGTCATCACATCCCGCACCAACGGGGACATCGAGAAACCGTCGGCGGAGATGTGGTGCACCACAACCGCAAGTACGTGTTCGCGCTCGCCCATGGTGAACAACGCTGCGCGCATTGGGATTCGCGCTGCTACGTCAAACCCTGCCGAGACCATTCTGGCAAGCTCGCCGCGGAGGTGATGTTCGGCGGCAACAGGTGGCTCGGTCAATTGCGGCAGCGCCGTGCTGTCGGTGGGCACAATGTGCTGGACGGGTTCGTCACCGCGAACCGGGAACATCGTTCGTAGCGATTCGTGGCGGGCGATGACATCGGACACCGCTGCTCTCAACGCCGGCTTGTCGAGTTCCCCGGTCAGTCGCACCACGAGCGGGATGTTGTACGCGGGCGAACTGGTGTCCAGTTGATTGACGAACCACATTCGCTGCTGAGCAAACGACAACGGGATGTTTTCGGGTCGAGGGCGCGGCTCCGACACCGAGCGTCCCGACGGTCCAGCAACCGACTGTTCGATCACCGCAGCCAAGGCTGCTACCGTCGGCGCCTCGAACAGATCCCGCACGCCGACGGAGGCTTTCAGCACTGCCCGCAGCCTGGCCGCGGCCGATGTCGCGCTGAGAGAATTTCCCCCGAGGTCGAAAAAATTGCCGTCGGCACCGACGCACTCGAGGCCGAGCACCTCTGCAAACACGTTCGACACCGCCTGCTCGACCGGTCCGACCGGCGAACGGAAATCCCCTGCGGTCGTGTGGATCTCGGGACTGGGCAACGCCGAGCGGTCGAGTTTGCCGACGGCTGTCAGCGGAATGCTCTCCAGCACGACAATTGCGGCGGGCACCATGTGCGAAGGCAATCGCTCGGCCAGGGCGTAAATCAGGACCCCGGTGTCCAATCGGCCCTCTGCCGGCACGGCGTACGACACGAGCCGGGCGTCTCCCGTGGGACCGCGGTGAGCAATGGTGACGGCAAATCCGACGTTCGACTCCGCCATGAGCGCGCTGTCGATCTCACCCAGTTCGACACGGAAGCCCCGAATCTTGACTTGGAAGTCGGTGCGGCCGATGTATTCGATACGCGATTCGGCCGTCCATCGCACGATGTCTCCGGTGCGGTACATCCGCGTTCCCGGGTCACTCGGGTTGGCGACAAAGCGTTCTGCCGTCAAACCCGGCCTACAGTGGTATCCCCGCGCCACTCCAGGCCCGGCAAGGTACAGCTCGCCAGGCGCCCCGACGGGAACGGCTTGCAGCCGCGAATCGAGCACCAGTTCGCTTACACCCCTGATGGGTCCACCGATCGTGATGCGTTCACCAGCCGCCATCGGCGGGCTGACGTTGGACATGATCGTCGCCTCGGTCGGTCCGTAGGCGTTGTACAGCCTGCGGCCGGGCGCCCAGCGAGCGACAAGGTCGGGCGGGCAGGCTTCACCACCGAACACGACATCCGAAAGTTGCTCGAGCCCAGCTGGATCCACCGAAGCCAGTGCGGCGGTGGTGATGAACGCGTGGGTGACGGCGTGCTCGGCCAGAAGCTCCGCAAGCTCCTCGCCCCCGTACACCCCAGGCGAAGCGATCACCATGGCCGCGCCGGCGCCGAAAGCCTGCAGATACTCGAAGAGCGACCCGTCGAAACTCGGAGTGGAGAAGTGCAGTGTGCGCGATTGTGGTGTTGCACCGTAGCGTTCAACCTGGTCCCGCGCGAAATTGTCGAGGCCGCGATGAGTGACCACCACTCCCTTGGGCACGCCGGTCGACCCCGAGGTGTAAACGACGTAGGCCGCGGAATCCAACCCGATCGGACGGAGTCGGTCGCTGTCGGTCAGAGGGCGGCCCGAAAATCCTTCGCACTTCTCGGTGAAGTCCGGATCGTCGAGAATCAGCCACTCTGCGATATCGGGCAGCCGATCACGACATGCGGTAGTGGTCAATCCGACGCCGACGTTGGAATCGCTCAACATGTGGGTGATCCGCTCGTCAGGGTAGTTCGGATCGATCGGCACGAATGCAGCGCCTGTTTTGGCCACGGCGAGTATCGACAATACCGAGGTGAGCGAACGCGGAACACCGACTGCGACGTAGTCCTCGCCCCCCAGTCCTCGCGAGACGAGTACGCGAGCAATACGATTCGACAGGAAATCCAGCTCGCCATAGGTCATACTGCCGCTCGCCGACACAACAGCGAGTGCATCCGGATCCTGCTGAACTGCCGCGTCGAAGATCTCTGGAAAAATGCGGGTCGACCCACCAACCGCACCACGGACGGGCACCAGTTGGTCGCGTTCGATCTCCGTCAGCACCGACACCGCGGCCGACGATTGATCCGGATGGACACACGCTTCGAGCACGCGCCGCAGTCGGCCGGCGATGGACTCGATATCGCCCGAGTCGAAAACCTCGGGTAGATACTCGAACTTCAGCCGAAGCCTGGTATCGACCGACGCCACCAAACTGAGCGGATAGTGGGCAGCATCCTTCGCCTCGACGCCGGCGATGAGGATCCCCGCGTTGTCCGTATCGGTCGACAGTCCTTGACTGTCAACGGGGTACGACTCGAAGACTGTCAACGTGTCGAAGCCGATCTCCGGCCCGGAGGCGTCTTGGATCTCGGAAAGTCCGAGATAGTGGTGATCCGACAACTCCGCCTGCTCAGACTGAATCCGCTGCAGGAGAGCGCCGACACTCTCACCCGGGCGCACCGTGATTCGGACCGGGATTGTGTTGATGAACAGCCCGATCATGGTTTCGATCCCGGTCAGCTCGGGTGGTCGACCCGACACAGTCGCTCCGAACACGACATCGTCTCGCCCGGTCAGCGCCGAGAGGACGATCCCCCACGACGCCTGGACTATCGAATTGAACGTCAGCCCTCGGCTCCTCGCTACGCCGCGAAGTGTCGTCGTGAAATCCTCGTCCAGATCGAACACCCACTCGGCCGCCATGGTGGAGAGTCGACGCGACCGATCCTGCGGGGCCAGCAGCGTCGGTCCGTCTATTCCCTGCAGTGCCCTCGCCCACACCCCGCGGGAGGCTTCCCCGTCGCGACGGTTCATCCAGGTCAGGTAGTCGAGGTAGGGGCGTGCACGCGGCAGCTCCGACGCCTCGCCGTCCGCAACGTACAGGGTCGCCAACTCCCTGATCAGAAGTGGCATCGACCAGCCGTCCAGAAGGATGTGGTGGTTGGTCAGCACAAGCTTGAACACTTCCGGGGCAATCGCGATGAGCGTGAACCTGATCAGCGGCGCCCGCGAGATGTCGAACGGGAGCGCTCGGTCCTGTGCCAGTACTTGCTCGAGATCCCGAGTTGACTTGGCAGCGAGGTCGACCGCCTGCCATGGCGCAGCCACTTTGCTTCGGACCACCTGGACGGCGCGGCCGTCCGCGTCGTGAAGGAAGGCGCTGCGCAAGTTGTCATGCCTGTCGAGCAGCGTATCGGCCGCGCGGCGAAGGCGTTCCGCATCGAGGTCGCCGACGAGGTCGAGGGTCACCTGCACGAGGTAGGCGTCGACGGACTCTTCGGCCAGTTCGGCATGGAACAGCAGACCTGCTTGCAGTGGTGAGAGTGGCCAGACGTCGCGAAGGTCGTCGCACCGACTCTCGAGGTCGTCGATCGCATCCTGTCGAAGCTCGACTAGATCGAAGTCCGAGGGTGTGAATCCGCCACCGTCCGCTGCGTACTCGCCGAGCCCGACGAGTGCGTCGACCCACAACTGCGCGAGGTGGCGAACGTCGTCCTCGCGCAGAATGTCCGGCGAATAGGTCCAGGCGGCAACGAGCTCCGGGCGGTCTGCAGTGTCGCTGCGCTCGATGATCATGATGTTGACCTCGAGGACAGCCGCCAGCGGCAGCTCGGTGACCGCAACTGCCCGCAGACCCTCGTCACGGATCGGTATCCATTCCGTTGAAGCATCGGCCTCGGATCCACCGACCCGTCCGAGGTAGTTGAAACTGATCTGTGGGGCAGAAAATTGCGAAAGCGACTGTGCTGTCGCATCGTTCAAGTATCGAAGTAGGCCGTATCCGATACCCCGTTCCGGCACCGCCCGGAGTTGTTCCTTGACAGCCTTGACAGCCAAGCCTGCAGCCGGACCGCCGGCGCAGGCATCACTCGGATCCACTCCGCTCAAATCGAGGCGCACCGGGAAGATCGACGTGAACCATCCGACGGTACGAGCAAGATCAGCCCCCGGGACCACCGGTTCCTCACGTCCGTGACCCTCGAGGCTGATCAACGCCTCCGGAGCGTCGATCCCACGCTCGCTCCGCCAGCGAACCAAAGCCATAGCCAACGCCGTCAACAATCCGTCCTCGACGCTCCCGTGAATCGCCTGCGGCACATCGGTCAACGCGGTTTCGGTCAAGGCCGGGGGTACCCGCATTTCGACGTCTGCTGCACTCACGCCGGTATCCGTCGTCGCCAAGGAGCGCGCGCCGAGCATCGGGTCCGGACCTCGCAGTGTGTCCCGCCAGTAGTCGAGTTCGGCCACCCGATCCGGCTCGTGCGCGGCGTCGACGAGGCCGCGCGCCCATCGACGCATCGACGTCCCGACCGGAGCCAGTGAAGGGTCGATGCCTGACTGCACCTGCGCACACGCGAGCGCGAGATCGGGGATCAGAATTCGCCAGGAGACCCCGTCCGTCACGAGGTGGTGCGCCACGAGAAGCAACCGCTTGCGCCCAGATCCGTCAGGATCGAACAACACTGCTTGAACCATCACGCCGGTCCCCGGATCGAGCCGATCCAGAGCGGCGCCAAGTGCCGTCGAGACCGTCTCGGCCACAGCGCCGTCGAGGTGCACGCGGTGCACGACTGTCGGCGACCTCACCGCACCTGCAGGCTCGACGTCCATTCGCTTAACGGATTCGGGGTGGAGTGCGACCCGAAGGCCTGCTCGGAGGATGTCGTGATGGTCCAACACGGCCTGCATGGCCTGTGTCAACGTGTCCTCGTCGAGCGTGGCAGGAACCGAGAGCAGAACAGATTGGGAGTACCGGCGAAAATCTCCACCACGGTCAAGCATCCATTTGACGATCGGCGTCAATTCGATCTCACCGACGCCGCCGCCAGGTAATTCGTCGAGGACGACACGGTTGCCAGCCGTTCCGGCCGTCTCGGCCAGCGCTGTCACGGTTTTGCGCTCGAACACCTCGCGCGGTGTGACGAGAACTCCGGCAGACTTGGCGCGGGTCACCAACTGGATGGACATGATCGAATCGCCACCGAGGGCGAAGAACGAGTCGTCCAACCCCACCTCGTCGAGTCCCAGAACCTCGGCAAAGAGGCTCGCAAGGATACTTTCCGTGTCCGAGACGGGAGAACGACTCTCGGTTGTCTGTTGCCCGAAGTCAGGTTCAGGCAACGCTTTCCGGTCCAGTTTCCCGTTCACCGTCAGTGGCAGGGCATCGAGAACCGTCACGACAGCGGGGACCATGTGTGCTGCCAACTTCGCCGAGAGGTCCTCGAGCAACGCCTTCGGAAAGATGGTCGCACCGGACTCCGGCACCACGTAGCCCACCAACCGGTCTCCGCGAGCCGCCACCGCCGACTGCGCCACTCCCACTCCGCAGAGCAGAGCAGACTCCACCTCGCCGAGTTCGATCCGATAGCCCTTCACCTGCACCTGCATGTCATTGCGACCGAGGTACTCCAGTTGCCCGTAGTCATTCACGCGTCCGACGTCACCGGACCGGTACATGCGCGCGCCGCTGACTGTGGGGTCGGGAACGAAACGTGTGGCGGTGAGACCGAACCGGCCGAGGTATCCGCGTGAAACCTGGTCGCCGGAGACATACAGTTCACCCACGACGCCGGGCGGCACGGGGTGCATCCGCCGATCCAGCACGTACACACGCAACCCGGGCAGTGCCCGCCCGATCACCGAAGCAGATCCTTCACGTGCCAGTTCACGATCCAGCGGTAGGTGGCTGACGTGCACGGTTGTCTCCGTGATGCCGTACATGTTGACCAGATCTGGCGGCGAGGTCCCGCGTCGGGCGTACCAGCGCATCAGCTGTGCGAAGTCGAGCGCCTCGCCGCCGAAGATCACGTAACGAAGTGACAGGTCCGAACCCCCGGTACGCCGGTCGGCTTCCGCCAGTTGATAGAAAGCGGTAGGAGTTTGATTGAGCACCGTGACACGATCTTGTCGCAGCAATTCGAGGAATGCCTCGGGTGAACGTGCCGTGAAATAGTCCACCAGCACCAGGCGGCCACCATGTGCGAGTGCACCCCACATTTCCCACACCGAGAAGTCGAATGCCGCCGAATGGAACATCGTCCACACATCGCCGCGGGCAAATCCGAAGAGCGCTCTGGTGTTTGCCAGCAGCGTCACGATGCTGCGATGAGGTACCTGCACCCCCTTCGGTCTCCCGGTGGACCCCGAGGTGTAAATCACGTAGGCCACCGAATCGGGCCGCAACGGTAGTAGTCGGTCTTCGTCGGTCACCGGCAGCGGCGAAAACCTCTGCAGCGCATCACGAGTGTCGGCACTGTCCACGACGATCACGGGCACGCCGCTGTCGCCGACGTCATCACCGCCCGCGGTCGTCGTCAGTACGCACAGCGGCGCAGCGTCACGCAGCACGAAACTCACCCGTTCGAGCGGAGACGTCACGTCCACCGGTAGGTATCCACCGCCCGATTTCACCACCGCCAGCAGAGCCACAAGAAGTTCGAACGACGGGGTCATCGCCACTGCCACGAGTGTCTCTGGCACGACGCCCTGCGCCACCAGCAGCCGCGCGAGGCGGTTGGCTCGCTCGTCCAGTTCGCGGTAGGTCACCGACTGGCCGTCACAACGCACCGCCACGGCGTCGCCCGAAGTGAGCACCGCCCGGTCGAAGAGATCCGAGAGCGAATCATCGTTCCTGCCGATAACCGAGGGAGGCGGCGCAACCAGCACCTCGCTACGTTCGCCGGTCAGAAGAATGTCGATGTCACCGACGATCGCAGACGGATCGTCGATCACGGCGTCGATCACCCTCCCGAAGCGCTGTGCAATTCGCTCCACTGATCCTTGATCGAAAACATCCGTGGCGTAGCGGAAGCCGGCGCTGATCCCATCCGGAACGCCGCGCTCGTCGACCTGCTCCAACACACTCAGTTGCAGATCGAATTTTGCCACTTCGAGATCGATGTCGAGCGAACGGATCGTCAACTCCGGTAGTTCGAGGCGCAGGCTCGTGGCGGTCTGGAATTCGAGTAATACCTGAAATAGGGGTGAATGCGCAGTGGAACGATCGGGCGCAAGGTAGTCCACCAGCTTTTCGAAGGGAATGTCCGCATGGTCGAGTGCGCCGAGATCTGTCGACCGCACTGCCGCCAGGGTGTCGGCGAAGGTTGCTCCGGATTCGACCGGCGTACGAAGAACCAGAGTATTGACAAACATCCCTACCACGTCGTCCAACACCGCTTCGCCGCGTCCCGCGACCGGCGTCCCGATCACAACGTCGCCTGACCCCGAGAGCCGTGCCAGCAGCACCGCGAACGCCGCGTGCAGAACCATGAAGAGGGTCGAATCATGCTGGTGTGCAAGGTCGGTCAAAGCTCGATGAACTTCAGGTGAGATACTCACCGAGACCACGGCACCTTCGGAAGAGCGCTTCGGCCTTCGAGGTCGATCAAGAACGAGCGGTGAGACTTCAGGGATTCCCGACAGCGCCTCGGTCCAGTAGGTGAATTGTTCCGCGATCGACGTACCTGGAGCATCTTCTGCGTCGATGATCCCCCTCTGCCACACGCTGTAATCAGCGTAGTGGATGGGCAATGGCGCCCACCTCGGACTCTGATCCTGCGCACGGGCTGTATAGGCGCGCATCAGGTCACGTGCCAGTGGCGTCATCGAGAAGCCGTCGGCCGCGATGTGGTGGACAACGATCGCAAGAACATGCTGCTCCGGTCCGATTCGGAGCAACCTCACGTGCAGCGGGAACTCCTCGGCCACATCGAATCCCACGTCGAAGAACCCATGCAGCGCCGCAAATATCTGCTCGCCGGCAATCCGTACGGGGTGAATCCGAGGGGCAGCGAGCGCTGGTTCGACAATCACCTGGTGCGGCCCGTCCGCGGAAGTCGGGAAGATCGTCCGAAGGGATTCATGCCGTTCCACCACATCGCCGAGCGCAACTTCGAGCGCTTCGAGATCGAGGAATCCGTCGAGTTGCAGGGCAACGGGAATGTTGTAGAGCGGAGATGAAGTGTCGAACTGGTTGAGGAACCACATACGCGACTGCGACAGGGACAGTGGAATGTGTTCTGGCCGTGCCATACCCGAGAGTTCAATTAGACCTGAACCTCCGAACCCCGTTTCACCAAGTCCAGATTCCGCCGGATCGATCGAGGCCGCCAGATCAGCTACCACCGGAGTGTCGAACAGAGCTTTGACCCCCAGTCTTGTGCTCGCCGCGGTGTTGATACGCGCTATGACGCGGGTAGCACTGAGAGAGTCCCCGCCGAGCCCGAAGAAATTGTCATCGGCCCCCACCTGGTCGAGATCGAGTACGTCAGAGATCGCTCGAGCGACCACACCTTCGTTTCGCGTGATCGGCGCGCGATATTCTGCGGCGTTGAAAGTAGTGTCCGGTAGGGCTTTACGGTCCAACTTCCCATGCACCGTCACCGGCAACCCATCCAACACCACCACCACCGACGGCACCATGAACCCCGGAAGAGA
>NZ_JBHTSW010000067.1:0-18354 GCF_042794945.1 Rhodococcus sp. NPDC056506
GCGCGGCTATTCTGCTGCCGCAGGCGTTATCCCCCGGGCGGAGGCGTAAACACCCGGCGTATAAGATAAAGGGGGTCTGGCGCCGTGGGCCCAAGACCCCGAATCAGCGTGAGCCTAAATAAGCTTCGTCGGCCCGGCGTAGACCTACGCTTCGTCAGCGCCGATGATGAAAGCCTCGAGCTCGGTGCGAGCCTTGTCGTCAGCCATCTGGACCGGCGGGGACTTCATCAGGTAAGCGGAAGCCGGGTAGACCGGTCCACCGATGCCGCGGTCCTTGGCGATCTTGGCTGCGCGGACGGCGTCGATGATGATGCCGGCAGAGTTGGGCGAATCCCAGACCTCGAGCTTGTACTCCAGGTTCAGGGGAGCGTCACCGAAGGCGCGGCCTTCGAGGCGGACGTATGCCCACTTGCGGTCGTCGAGCCACTCCACGTAGTCCGAGGGACCGATGTGGACGTTGCGGTCGTGAACCTTGCCGGCAAGTGCACCGGTCAGGTTGGACGTCACGGCCTGCGTCTTGGAAACCTTCTTGGACTCCAGGCGATCACGCTCGAGCATGTTCTTGAAGTCCATGTTTCCACCGACGTTGAGCTGGTAGGTGCGGTCCAGCACGACGCCGCGGTCTTCGAACAGCTTCGCCATCACGCGGTGGGTGATGGTGGCGCCGACCTGGCTCTTGATGTCGTCACCGACGATCGGGACGCCGGCGTCCTTGAACTTGGCAGCCCACTCCGGGTCGGAAGCGATGAAGACGGGCAGGGCGTTGACGAATGCAACGCCTGCGTCGATCGCGCACTGTGCGTAGAACTTGTCAGCGTCGTCGGAACCGACGGGCAGGTAGGAAACGAGGACGTCGACCCTGGCGTCCTTGAGTGCCTTGACGACGTCGACGGGCTCGGCGTCGGACAGTTCGATGGTCTCGGCGTAGTACTTGCCGATGCCGTCGAGGGTCGGGCCACGCTGAACGGGAACGTCCAGCGGCGGGACGTCGGCGATCTTGATGGTGTTGTTCTCGCTCGCGAGGATCGCCTCGGAGAGGTCGAAGCCGACCTTCTTGGCGTCGACGTCGAATGCAGCGACGAACTGCACGTCGCGGACGTGGTACTTACCGAACTTGACGTGCATGAGGCCGGGGACCGTCTGGGTCTCGTCGGCATCCTTGTAGTAGTGGACGCCCTGAACCAGGGACGAGGCGCAGTTACCCACGCCCACAATGGCTACGCGCACCGCGGTGCTGTTCTCACCCATGGTCGGGTTCTCCTTCTTTCCGGGATGTTCCTGTTGTCGATTGCTCGGCTGCGATCAATTCGTTGAGCCAACGCACTTCGCGTTCACTCGATTCGAGTCCGAGCTGATGGAGCTGACGGGTATAGCGGTCCAGCGATCCGCTGGCCCGACCGACGGCCTCGCGGAGCCCCTCGCGGCGCTCCTCGACCTGACGTCGCCTGCCTTCGAGGATCCGCATCCGCGCTTCTGCGGGGGTGCGACTGAAGAAGGCGAGGTGAACGCCGAAACCGTCGTCGGTGTAGTTCTGCGGCCCGGTGTCGGCGACCAGTTCGGTGAACCGTTGCCGACCTTCCGGAGTGAGCTGGTAGACGCGACGCGCCCGACGCTTGAGAGTGCCGGTGGCAGTGTCGACGTCTTCCGAGATCAATCCGTCGGCTTGCATGCGCCGCAGTGCCGGGTACAGCGATCCGTACGAGAACGCGCGGAATGCGCCGAGCAGACCAGTGAGCCGCTTACGCAGCTCGTATCCGTGCATCGGTGACTCGAGGAGCAGCCCGAGGATTGCGAGTTCGAGCAACTGACAAACCTCCCGAGTCGTTGAACCTAACCGCTTGATGCGATAACCAACTATATCGCGCCGATATATAAAACCACACTGCGGCCCGATACGTGTACCAAGGTGTCACGGCTAGATCAGGGCTTGAACGGGTAGATCGCCATGATTTCGCCGTCGAGGGCAGCGGTCAGGTACCCGCTCTCGTCGAGGTCGTTGCCGACGTGAATCTGGATGGTCGGAACATTTTCGGTGCTGTCGACCGAGACGTATCGAGTGGTCGGATTTTGCACCGACGTCGTTGTTCCGGCGCCGTCGAGCAGGGCGATCACGATGCGAGGATCGAGCTGTGTGACGTCGATCTGTGCCACGTCGGGTTCGCGCGATCCTCCTGAAGTCGTGTCCTCGAGATCGCCTCGGTAGTAGCTGTCCAGGCTCTTGCGCGGCGCGGCAGGATCGGCGCGTGTTACGCGTGCATAAGTGGGGTAGATGGTCATCTCGTCGACCAGTCCGCTGCCGTACTCCGTTTCGATGGCACGGAACATCGCACCGAGGCCCTCGACGGTGTGCAACTGTGGCTCGGGGCTGGAGAAGATCGTGACGTCGGACGCGGCGTATTTGATTCCGAAACCGATAGCCGAGACCAGTGACAGAGCGATGATCACAACGGCGATCCAACGCGTGTCCAGCGAAGGTTCTTTCCGAAGAACGGGTAGGGACGCCTCGGTCTGCAGATCGAACGTCAATTCTTCGAGATCGCCGAGAGTGACTGCAACCGCGGCGAGTTCGGTCAATTCGTCGTGCTCGGCCGCGGTGAGTTGCCCGTCGGCGAAGGCGGAGTCCAGCACTGCGCAGGTGGCCTCGCGGTCGGCGTCACGAGCACGGGTGGTCCGGGTCAGGTCGTTCGGCATGTCCGAGGCCTATCGAGGAGTGAAGGGAGACAAGCGGATCGGGCGGCCATCCGGGGTCAGCTCCATCGAGCCGCTCGCGCCGAGTTCGTTGTCCACGTAGATGGAAATACGTGGATCTTGGCCCGACGAACTCATGCTGATGTGTGAGACCTTGGCGTCGGGGACGTTGAGATTGGCGGACGCTCCGGCCAGGTATCCGGCGAGTTTGTCGATGTCGACCGAGGCGAGGTCGAAGGTAGTCGTGCTGGCCGCCCGGGTCGACGTGCTGTCGCCTGGTGTGAAACCGCCTCGAAAGTCGATGTCCTCCTCCAGATTCGGCGAGACAGCGGCGGCGCGAGTGACGCTTGCATGGCCGTCGTAGAAGTTGGCGGAATCGATCATCGTCGTGCCGTACTTGGCGCTGTATCTGGTGATGAATTCCCCGATCCCGCTTGCAGTGACCGTGTTCAGCGTCGAACTCACAATGGGGGCAAGCGGTCCGACCGGTTCGGCTGCAGCCGGTGGAGGCGGTGGGGGTGAATCGTCGGCGGACAAGGTGAGGAACCCGATCATGCCCGCGAAGACAACCGAAGCGGCCGCGAGGTACCAGATCTTGTCGATACGACGAACTTTGGCGACGGCGTTACGCAGCGTCGCTTTCTGCAGATCGCGGACCAGCAGATCGAGCTGGCCGAGAGTGGTCGCGGTCATGGCCGATGCCGTTCGGTTCGCATGCTCGTCCGCCGTGATCTGTCCGTCGGACAGGGCGGAGTCGAGAACGGCGCAGGTGTCGGAACGGTCGACGTCGCGCGCGCGGGTGCGCGTAGAGGTAGTAGTCGGGGACCCACTCACCGGCTCACCCTAGCTCCCGTACGGGTAGGAACGAGAGATCTCGCCCCATGGCGTGACTTCGATGCGCCCTTGGTGGCCGAGTCCGTTCTCCGCATAGATCGCGATCTCCGGGATGCCGTAGTTCGCATCCATGATCAAGTGCGTGATCGCGGCGTCCGAAACGTTGACATAGCCGCCGATGTTCGCCATGTACGGCGCGAGTTTGTCGATCTGGATGGAACCGAGGTCGAAGGTCGGCTGGCCAGTTCGCCGCGGAGTGGATGTCACATCCCGCTCGAAGCCGTCGCGAAAACTGATGGACTCGGTGAGAGCGGGAGCGTCGGGGGCCGCCCGGCTCACCGAGGAGTAATCGCCGTGGAAGCTCGCGCCGTCGACGAACATGTCGCCGAACTCTTCTCGATACCTCTCGATGAATGCGCCGATTCCTTCCGGCGTCAACGTGTCGATGTGTGCGATCAGGATCGGTTCGACGGTCGGCTCCGGCGCCGGAGTGGTGGTCGGCAACGGCGGAGCGAGGGAAGTAGTGCTGGCATAGCTGGCGGTGATGTCTTCCGAGGGCGTCAACGGTGAGCGACTCCAGGCCACAGCGGCGACCGCGCCGACGACGATCAGAGCGGCAGCGCCGAGGTACCCGGCCTTTCGGGTCGTCGACGTCCGAGGCGCCGTTTTGGTCTCGATCTTCGGCACCTGCAGATCGTTGACCAGGCGTGCGAGCGCGAGCAGGGTCTTCGCGGACTTCGCCTTCTCGGTCCGTTCGAAGTAGTCCTCCGCGCTCAACTGCCCTTCGGCGTATGCAGCTTCCAACACATTGCACGTTTCGACGCGATCGAGATCACGAGCACGCGTCATCGGAGAACGGGAAGACTTCACAGGAAGTGATCGTAATGGCTGGTCGCCCTACGTCCGGACCGCAAAATGTGTTCATCGTGACCCTCCCGAACCGTCCGTGGCGGCACGGACGCACGTACGCTGGTCAGGTGCGGATACAGCGGCAAGTTGTGGACTACGCGCTCGCGCGTCGGTCTGTGCTGGCCGAAGTGTCTGCGGGTAGGACCGACGTCAAGCAAGTGTGTGACGCCGATCCGTACCTACTCAGAGCCGCGAAGTTCCACGGCCGGGGCAGCGACGTCGTCTGCCCCATTTGCCGCAAGGAACAGTTGACGCTCGTGTCCTGGGTGTTCGGCGACAAGCTCGGCCAAGTTTCGGGATCGGCCCGAACCTCGGACGAGCTCGCTCGGCTTGCGGAAACAGCAGAGGAGTTCACGGTGCACGTTGTAGAGGTGTGCCGTACCTGCAGTTGGAACCACTTGGTGCAGTCCTATGTGCTCGGCGCAGTACCTGCGCCGCCGCGACCGCGGCGAGCACGCCCACCAAGCCGGCGCACCGCCAGCGAGTAACGCCACACCCGAAGAAGGGCCCGATCGAAGTCTGCACGTGATCGGTCCGTGACCACTGGAGATTTGATTCGTGAGTTCCCCCAGCAACAACAACCCGGGAGGCAACAACCCGGGTGGCCGTCCCGTCGGTCCCAACCGCCCCGCCGGACCTCCTCAGGGTCGTCCGCCGCAGGGACGTCCCATGGGTCCGCCACCGCAGGGTCCGCCGCCCCAGGGTCGGCCTCCGATGGGCCCACCCCCTCAGGGTCGTCCGCCGCAAGGCCGCCCGATGGGACCCCCGCCGCAGGGTCGTCCGCCGCAAGGCCGACCTTCCGGCCCGCCTCCTCAGGGCCGCCCCGCCGGACCCCCGCCGCAGGGTCGTCCGTCGCAGGGGCGACCTTCCGGCCCGCCGCCACAGGATCGCGCGGGACGGGATCGCGCCGCCGGCGCTCAGGGAAACGAACCGACCCAGCGCGTCGCAGCAGCAGCAGCAGCGACCACCCGTAGCAACGCGGGCACCCGCCCGCCGGTCGGACCTCCGCCGACGAAGCCGCCGACTGGTGGCTCCGGTGGGGGTGGCAATGACGGACAACCCCCGAAGGGAAAAAAGAGCACCGTGAAGAAGAAGTCCAAGTGGCGCACAGTTCGCCGCTCGGCCTACGTCTTGGTGGCGCTCGGTCTTGTTCTGCCCGTTCTTGCCTTCATGGCCGCGTACATCGTGCAGGACGTCCCCAAGCCCGGTGACCAAAAGACCAATCAGGTGGCGACGGTCTTTGCCTCGGACGGCACCACGGTGATCAGCACCGTGGTCCCGCCGGACGAAGGTAACCGCGTCGAGGTCTCGCTCGATCAGGTGCCGATGCACGTTCGTAACGCCGTTCTGGCCGCGGAAGACCGCGACTTCTACTCGAACCCCGGATTCTCGATCTCCGGTTTCGCACGCGCAGCCCGAGACAACGTCCTCGGTCGCGACAGCGCCGGTGGTGGCTCGACCATCACGCAGCAGTACGTGAAGACGGCGCTCGTCGGCTCGGAGCGTTCGCTGACGCGAAAGATGAAGGAACTCGTTCTCTCCTCGAAGATGGCCAACGAGTGGTCCAAGGACGACATTCTCGCCGCATACCTGAACACCATCTACTTCGGTCGTGGTGCGTACGGAATCGAAGCCGCCTCCAAGGCCTACTTCGGTAAGCCCGTCGACCAGCTGTCCATCGAGGAAGGCGCCGTCCTGGCGTCGTCGATTCAGCTTCCGTCGCTCCTCGATCCCGAAACCAACCCGACCGGTGCCAAGTCTCGTTGGAACTACGTGCTCGACGGCATGGTGTCCGCCGGCACGCTGGATCAGGCTGCGCGCACGCCGATGCAGTACCCCGGTTACATCCCGCTCGCCCAGGTCGACAACAGCAGCCAGGGCTCGACCGGCCCCGAGGGCCTGATCAAGCGACAGGTGCTCAAGGAGATCGGCGACGCCGGAATCAGCGAGCAGTTGCTCAACACCGAGGGTCTGCAGATCACCACGACCATCGACCCGCAGGCGCAAGCCGCAGCGGTCGAGGCAGCGCGTTCCAACATGAAGGGTGAGCCGGAGAATCTGCGCACCGCAGTGGTCTCGGTCGACCCGAAGACCGGAGCGGTCAAGGCGTACTACGGCGGTGAGGACGGCGCGGGATACGACTTCGCGAATGCCGGACTTCAGACCGGTTCCTCGTTCAAGGTGTTCGGTCTCGCAGCCGCCCTGGATCAGGGAATTCCGCTCTCGCAGATGTACGACAGCTCGCCGCTGACCGTCAACGGCATCTCCATCGGCAACGTCGAAGGTGAAAGCTGCGGCACCTGCACCATCGCCGAAGCACTCAAGCGTTCGCTGAACACCAGCTTCTACCGTCAGATGCTCAGCCTCGACGGCAACGGCCCGCAGGCAATCGCGGACATCGCTCACAAGGCAGGTATCCCGAAGGACATCCCGGGCGTCGGCCCGTCGCTCACCGAGGGTGACGGTTCCGGTCCCAATAACGGCATCGTGCTCGGCCAGTACCAGGCCCGCGTGCTCGACATGGCGTCGTCGTACGCGACGCTCGCCGCGTCCGGTACTTATCACGCACCGCACTTCGTACAGAAGGTCGTCGCGGCCGACGGCACCGTGCTGCTGGACCGCGGCGCACCCGCGGGTGAGGACCGCATCGACGCTGCCGTGGCGGACAACGTGACGGCTGCGATGCAGCCGATCGCGGCGTACTCACGCGGTCACAACCTGGCCGGCGGACGTCTGTCGGCGTCGAAGACAGGCACCGCGCAGCTCGGTGACACCGGAGCCAACAAGGACGCGTGGATGGTCGGCTACACGCCGTCACTCTCGACCGCGGTCTGGGTCGGAACGCCCGACGGTGAAGCGATCACCAATTCCGGTGGCGCGATGATCTACGGCTCGGGTCTGCCTTCGGACATCTGGAAGGACACGATGGACGGCGCCCTCGACGGCACCGACAACGAGAAGTTCCCGACGCCGGGCAAGATCAACGGCCAAGCCGGTGGTGTTCCGGAGTACACGGCTCCCGCACCGCCCAAGACGTCGGCGCCGCCGACCACCACACCGACGACGACGGAAACCACTCCGCCGCCTGTGGTGACGACGACGCAGGTCGAGGTTCTGCCGGGCATCACCATCCCGATTCCTGGCATCTCCCGGCCGACGACAACCACGCCGCAGGTACCAGGGGCAGGCGAGACCACCGAGGAAGAACCGGCAGGTGTGAGCCCCGGCCAGTAGTTGGAGGGTGGTCGGTTCGAAAGACGGTAACCTCGCGGAGTGGCCGCGAATGCTGATGATGCCGAACCGACCTCCCCCGCTCCGCTGGCCGAAGATCTTCGTTCGGCGGATTGGCGGGACGTTCCCAGTCGCAACGATGCGTTGGTGTCTGCGCTGTCGGGAACCGTCGGAGGTCCGGTAGGTCGTCACGCACTGATCGGACGCACCCGCTTCTTCACACCGATGCGAGTGATCCTCCTGCTCGCCGTGGTGTTCTTGGCTTTCGGCTGGTTCGCGAAGGCCGGTTGTATTCAGCAGTCGCCGGTCGGCGAGAGCGGGCAGGTCGGCCTCGACTGGAGCGGCAGCCGTCAGTACGTGGCGATGTGTTACTCCGACACCGTTCCGCTGTACGGAGCCGAACGCCTCGATCAGGGCGCCTTCCCGTACAAGACGTCGTGGGAAGAAGTGCGCGGCGACGGTTCGATCCAGATGCGGTACATGGAGTATCCGGTCATCTCGGGGCTCTATCAGTACGGTGCGATGAAGGTCGCCAAGGCGTGGGATTCGATCACCTGGCTGCCGGGCGCGATTCAGGTGGCGCTCTATTTCAACGTCGTCGCCTTCGGGTTGGCGTTGGCGTGGCTGGTGACCGTGTGGGCGAGCACCCTGCTGGCCGGACGACGAGTGTGGGACGGCGCGCTGATCGCCTGTTCCCCCTTGGTGATCGTGCACGTGTTCACGAACTTCGATCCGCTGGCGACGGCGTTCGCGGCCGGCGGGTTGTTGGCGTGGGCACGCAAGCGTCCGGTACTCGCGGGAATTCTGCTCGGCCTCGGCGGCGCCGCGAAGCTCTACCCGCTGCTCCTACTCGGACCGCTTTTCGTCTTGTGTCTGCGTGCGGGCAAGACGCGGGACTGGCTGGTGACCGCTCTCAGCGCCGTCGCGGCCTGGCTTGCGGTGAACCTGCCGATCGCCGCGCTGTACCCCCACGGTTGGTACGAGTTCTTCCGTCTCAACTCCGAGCGCGGGGCTGATCCGGATTCCCTCTACAACGTGATCGCGTCGTTCACGTCGTGGAAGGGCCTCGACGGTCCCCTCGCGCAAGGTGAGTCGCCGTCGAATCTCAACGCCGTCTCTCTGCTGCTGTTTGTCGCGGTCTGCATCGGTGTCGGCTACGTCGCCCTGACGGCGCAGCGTCGTCCGCGCGTAGCGCAATTGTGCTTCTTGCTCGTCGCGGGCTTCCTGCTGACGAACAAGGTGTGGAGCCCGCAGTATTCGCTGTGGCTGGTGCCGCTGGCCGTGTTGGCGTTGCCGCACCGCAGGCTGTTGCTTGCGTGGATGACCATCGACGCCCTGGTCTGGGTTCCACGAATGATGTATTACCTCGGGGTGTCCAACAAGGGTCTGCCGGAGCAGTGGTTCACCGGAACCGTCGTGATCCGGGACATCGCGGTGCTGGTTCTGTGCGCGCTGGTGCTGCGGCAGATCTACCGGCCGTCGGAAGACCTCGTGCGATACGGGTTCATCGACGATCCGGCGGGCGGTGTTCTCGACCAGGCGCCGGACAAACAGCCGGCCTGGCTACCCGGTTGGTTGAAGCCGTCCAAGGCGAAGGAACCGGAACCCGTCACAGTCTGAGGTCACCACTCGTCGAGGGTGGTGTACCCGTCCTGAACCGCGCGGGCGAACAACGCTGCCTTCGTGGGAGCCGGCCGCCCGACGTCGCTGTACTTCGTGCGGATCCGAGTGATGTGTGTGTTCACGGTGCTGACGCGAAGGCCGAGTGTCTCGGCGACCTCGGACTTGGAATCCGAACGAAGCCAGGCGAGAAGGACTTCGATCTCGCGGACGCTCAGCTTCGGCTTGTGCTTGCCGTGCTTGGGGTTGCCGACTCGGGACACGTTTGCCTCGATCTTCGAAGAAATGCCGATTGCAGACATGCGAGTAGCGCCTTTCGACGGAGGGGATAGGCGTCGACTGCCGTATTTGCAGAAGGGCTGCTGACTTCGGGCGCGACTGAGATCGAGTATTTCGATGGCGGCGTCTCAGTGGAACGGGCGCAACTCTCTCGATACAGAGTCCATACAACGGACAAATCCCCTACCTGCTCCGATAGAGTGCCTCGCTATGAACTCGAAGGCGGAATCCGGTACGCACAATCAGGTCGATCCCGCCCAAATCGAGTCGCGTGGGCAGTTTGCTGAGGCGCTCACTGCGCTGCGGAATGCAGCCGGAATGACGGTTCGCGAAGCCGTCGAGCGGTCGGGAGGTTTGCACGGAACTGTCAGCGGATGGTTTGCCGGCCAACACCTGCCGACGCCGGCGAGTACACCGATGTTTTTCGCGCTCCTCGAGGCTTGTGGTGTCGATTCAGAGGATGAGCGGCAGCTCTGGATCAGTGCGGTGCAACGAGTGAGACAACTGACGGCCAGACGACGCGGCGACGCCACCGTTCCGTATCGAGGTCTCGAATCGTTCCGGCAGGAGGACGCCGAGTGGTTCTTCGGTCGAGACGAACTCACTGCCAATTTGGCTGAGCGGGTGGCGTCGGCGATACAGGGTGACGGGCGCCGTCAGTTCATGGTGATCGGTGCTTCCGGCTCGGGTAAGTCGTCGTTGCTGCGGGCCGGGCTCGCCCCCAAGATCGCCGGGGACGATCCACGGTTCGACGGCTGGCGCGTGGAAATCCTGCAGCCGGGTACGGGAGGAATCCCGTCGATTTCAGGCGAACCAACAGTCTTGATCCTCGACCAGTTCGAGGAACTGTGGACGCAATGCGACGGTGATCGTCGCGAGGAAATACTGCAGACTCTCGCGGAACTCGGTGAGAACACCATTGTCGTCATCGGCATGCGTGCCGACTTCTACGGGCTCGCGGCGAAGGAACCGCTTTTGGTGCCACTGCTCGACGACTCGCCGATGGTGGTCGGGCCGCTGACCGAAGAGCAGTTGCGCGAGGTGATCGTCGAGCCGGCGGTCAAGGCCGGGATGACCGTGCAGAGCGAATTGGTTCAGGTTCTGGTCGGCGAGCTGACACCACGCGGCTCGCGCACGGCAAGCGACCCCGGCGCTTTGCCCTTGCTGTCACACGCACTGTTGGGGACCTGGCAACGGTCGACGCGTAAAACGCTGACCGTCTCGGACTATTACGCCACCGACGGGATCGCCGGAGCCGTCCAGCAGAGCGCCGAGGAAGTGTACGGCGAGCTGACGGAGCGGCAGCAGCAGTTGGCGCGCAGGATCTTCCTGCGATTGGTCAACGTCGACGAAGTGACCCAGACGCGTCGGCGCGCACCGCGCACCGAGCTTTTCCTCGGTGACGACGTCGACGACGTGAACACCGTCATCGACCGGTTCGCCTTGCGGCGACTTCTCACCGTCGACGAGGAGACCGTCGAGGTTTCGCACGAGGTGTTGCTGTCCGCGTGGAGTCGGCTCCGCGATTGGATCGACTCGGATCGTGCCGGTCTGGCGGTGCATCGCCGGTTCACGTACGCGGCGCAGGTGTGGGAGGACAGTGGACGCGACCCGGGCGCACTGCTCGGACCCGCCCGTTTGCATCTGACGGAAGAATGGCTGCGTTCGGGCGAGCTCGGTCTCCCGCTGGAACCGAGCCAGACCCGGTCCGCCGACCTCAACGCCACCGAGCGGGAGTATCTCGCCGCGAGCATCGAGCATCGTGATCAGCAGGAATTCGCCGATCGCCGACGCACACGCGTGCTGCGACGACTCGTGACTGCGTTGGCGGCTGCGTCGGTGATCGCTCTGGTGTTGGCGGTGGTCGCCACCGTCGCCGGTATCGGTGCGAATCGCCAACGCGTCCAGGCGGATACCGCGCGCGACGAGGCGATGTCGCGTCAGGTGGCCACCGAGTCGATCAGGATGCGTGAGCGGGATCCGTCGCTGGCGTCGCAGCTTGCTCTGGCGGCATTTGCGGTCAACGAGACGACCGAAGCCCGCTCGGCATTGCTGGATGCGTCCGGCGTTCATTCGGCTACCCGCATCATCGGACCACCCGGCGCGATGAAGGCGCGGATCAACCCAGCCGGAACTGTTGTGGCGGTTGGTGGTTCGGACGGAAAGGTCAGACTGTATCCGATGGTAGACGGAGTGGCCTCGGCCGTTCCGCAGGCGGAGTTCCTCGGAGTCTCGGAGGGTACGGCTCTCTTTGCTGTCGCCTACAGTCCGGACGGCCGGCTGCTTGCCGCCGGTGGTGCCGGCGGCGCTGCACTCTGGGACGTGTCGGATCCGAAGAATCCGGTACGTGGAACACTTCCCGTCGACGGTGAACGCGTAGTGCAGGACATGGAGTTCAGTCCCGACGGAACCAAATTGGTCGCCGGTACCTCGACGCCCGACGTCCTGCGATGGAACATCGACACCTCCACGAATGCCGTTGCTTTGCCTGCTCTTCCGCACCCAGCTGACGGCATCGTCACCGCGACGTTCAGCCCCGACGGACGTTTCCTCGTGGCGGGCGGGCGTCAAGCGACACTGCGCGTGTGGGACGTCGCGAAGTGGGGTGAGGAATCGGCGCCGATCTTCGCGACTGAGCCCAACGGCACCACCGTTCACTACCTCGGCGTCGCCTTCAGTCCGGACGGACGTGAGCTTGCGGCGGGAACCACTGGCCGAGAGGTGGTTCGGTGGGACATGAGCGATCCTGCGCGCCCTGCTCCCCTGCCTGCGCTGACGGGGTTCTCCAGTTACGTCAACGAACTCAACTACGGTAAGGATGGAACACGTCTTGCTGCAGGGAGTTCCGACAACTCCGTGCGCGTGTGGGACCCGCGAACCGGGGCGTTGATCGAAACACTTCCGGACAGTGGGGCGGTGACCACCGTCGATTACAGTGACGACGGCCGCAACCTGGTCACCGGGGGACTCAACGGTGTGACTCGCGTGTGGGCTCTACCTGGTCCCGTGTGGGCGGGGGCTCGGGACACGATCTTCACCAGTCCCTTTGCCGCGGACGGCTCGCGCCTGGTGGCCGGCGTCGGCGCCAGGGGCGGCGCGATGTTGGCGTGGAACACCGAGGATCTCGATCGCCCCGCGATGATGCCGGAGTTGAAACCGCAAGGGGCCGACACTTTCAGCGGAGCATCGGCGGTCTCGACGGACGGGAACCTGGCCGTGAGCGGCACCGGCGGCGGCGGTGCCTATCTCTGGGACCTGAGTGATCCGGCGTCGCCACGGATCTACAGCGAACCCGCTGTGTACGTGAAGGGCATCGTGGCGGTTGTCGCCCTGAATCCCGGCGGAGATCTGCTGGCAGTGTCCTCGCAGGACGACAACAGTGTGGCCTTGGTCGATGTCTCCGATCCGTCGGCCCCGAAACTGTTGTCGTTGACCGATGTCGGCTCTTACCCGCAGATGATGGCATTTCAACCGGGTGCCGACATACTGGCGATCGCGAACGCCAAGAATGACGTTGATCTGTGGGACGTGTCGAACCCAGCGTCGCCCAGGGTGGCGGCAACGGTGGGCGGGTTCCAAAGTTACGCACTAGCAGTGTCTTTCAGCGCCGACGGAACTCTGTTGGCCGCCGGAAGCGCGGATCACGGTGTCGCCGTCTGGGACGTACGCACACCGTCGGCACCCGAGGAACTCGCCCGTCTTCTCGGCCCCGAGGGCGCAATCTATTCGATCTCGTTCAATCGTGCCGGTGATCGGCTCGCTGCCGGTGTCGGAGACGGAACCGTGTGGCTGTGGGACATCGAAACGCCTTCACGGCCAACACGGTTTGCGACGCTGTCCGCCTACCCAGGTCGTGTCAACGATGCTCAGTTCGCCGGCGAGAGTGACATGATCGCGGGCAGCGGGTCGGACAAGACCGTTCGCTTGTGGGGGATCGACCCCGACAGCGTCGTCGACCGATTGTGCCGCACCGCAGGTTCTCCCATCACGGAAGCCGAATGGGAGCGTTACCTGCCCGGTGTTCCCTACCAAGATCCGTGTGCCGGCTGACGTGGGTCAGTTCATCCAGAACTCGATGGCGGCTTCCCTACCCAGCTCGCCTCCGCTGCCGGTGATCACCAGTCCGGCGGAGGTGAGCTTGTATGTGACGTCCTTGTTGGTGACGGTGAATCCGTTGCCGGTGGGGGTCGGATCGTCGAGTTCGATGGTGGCGCCGTCGCCCAGCCGCTGACCCTTGTAGTAGTAACGGCCGACTCCGGTTTCGCAGATGACGATTCGTGATCCGGTCGTGACGGCAATGGCGACGGCAGGATTGGTGGAGTTGCAACTGGGACCGCCGGAGATGAAGCCCTGACGGTCGGTGCCGGAGACGGTAGGCGCCGGACCGACAGAGGTCGTGGCGCGTGGGGGCGTCGTCGTTCTCGGCGCTGTGGTGGGTGCACTCGGCGCCCGAGTCGTGGTCGTGGAGTACGAGTACGGCGTCGTGTAGGTGAAACTCCGCGAACTCGCCTCGTTCGCGGCGTTGCCGAAAGCGGCGGCGAGCAACCCGAAGAACGCGATCCACACCACCACGGCCAGGATGCCCAGTGCGGTGAAGATGTATCCGATGATCAGGCCGGCAAGAGCGAGTCCGTCGCCTTCTTCGCCGGTCCGTTTGATCTGGCCGCGTGCGATGTGCCCGAAGACGATCCCCAACGGCGCGATGAGGAAAGCGAAGACAAGAGCGAGTACCGCGAGCGTGTTCGTCGGCCGCCTGCCGTACGGATCAGGCTGCCCGTACGGAGCCGGTTGCCAATTCTGATTGCCCTGGTACCCGTACCCACCCTGATCGCTCATGAGGTGAATCTTGGCATGGACTTCGCCGAAGAGTGCAGGTGATCGCTAGTTTCGGGTACGTGTCTCCAGCTGAGGTGCGATGGTCGGCCAGTCGTCGTCGGTCATCGCGAACAGCGCCGTTGTACGCCAACTGCCGTCGAGGCGGCGTCGGTGCTTGCGCAGCAGGCCCTCGAACTGAGCGCCGAGCTTGGCGATCGCTGCCCTGGACTGTTCGTTGAACTCGTCCGTGTGCCATTCGACGCGTACGGCTTCGAGCTGGTCGAAGGCATGGCGAAGCAGGAGCAGTTTCGATTCGGGATTGATCCCGGTTCCCTGAACCGATCGCGACAACCACGTGTATCCGATTGCAAGACTGCGGTTTACCGGGTCGATCTGGTACATGGACGTGGTGCCGACCACGGCGTTCGTCGCGATGCTCACCTGCGCGAAGGCGATCCGATTCGGGTCGTCGGTGGCTGCAGCGATGTACTTCTGTGCCTGTTCCCGATCGGTGATCGGCGCCGCGGTCCAGCGAAAGATCGCCGGGTCGTCGGCGGCCGCGAGCAGTGCGTCGGTGTGCGCGACGCTCAGGGGTTCGAGTCGTACTCGATCACCGGTCAACGTCGGTGATTCGAACCACGATGCAGTCATCAGGCGTGCTCCCGTGAGTGAGTCGGAAGGTTGTTGTCGGAGTTGGCAATCTGATCGGTCCCGCCGGCAAGTGGATAGCGCAGTGGGACTCGCAGGAACAGGAAGAAGAACACGGCGAGCAGGATGACGTGGCCCCAGACGCTCGCCTGGACGACGGCCTCGTACTTGCTCGGATCGAGATTCATGTCCAGTTGGTAGAAGTACCGGAAGACGCCGATGCCCAACGCTGCATCGACGATCAGATAGGCGACGATCCAGAACCACCGGATCTTGAACAGAACGAGGAACGGCAGGATCCACAGGGTGTACTGCGGTGAATTGACCTTGTGCAGCAACACGAATCCGCACAACATCGCGGCACTGACTGCAATCCACGGAAAGTAGCCGTCGCGGACGTAGCGACGCCAACCCAGATACATCGCGAGCGCGAACGACGCCAGGATCATTACTGGGGACAGGATGCTCACCAGTGCGTCGTAGTCGGCGTTGAGTTCGCGAACTCCGAAACCGTAGAACGGTCGCAACCCCCAGAACCACAGCGAGTTGGTGGTGATGTCGGCGCTTCGCTTCTCCTGGAAGCTGAACGACGCGCGCCAGCCTTCGTACGAGATGAGGGCGAACGGCAGGTTGACGAGGACGACGGTGGCGATCGCCGCACCCGCCGTCATCAGCGCTCCACGAACGTCGTAACGCTTGCTTTCGTTGCCGCGTAGGAGCACGTAGGCCATGAGCGGCAGCACGAACATTCCCGGGTACAGCTTCAAGCAGAAGCCGATCGCCAGGATGACGGCTGCCAGAATCGCACGGGTTCGCAGCGGGATCCGCTCGAACGTCATCAGGAAGATCGCGCCGACGCTGGTGGCTACTACCGGGAGTTCCCAGTTGTGGAACGCGTAGAGAACCAGCGGCGGTGTTGCCGACCACACGAGTGCGTACGCGCCGCTCATCTTGCCGAGCATCCACGCGGTGAGCAGTCCGAAAGGAGCCAGGATCAGAGCCGAGTGCAGAAGGAAGTCCGTGTCGGTGTGTGAGCCGATACCGCCCAGCCACATCAGAATCCCGCTGAGCACCGGGTACTCGACGGTTCCGCCGGTCAGGAATCCTTCGGGCGTTATCCCTCCGGTGACGAAGGGGAACAGATGCTGATCGATACCTCGTCCGAGCCAGAGCAACTGAATGTCGGAGTAGCAGACGTCGATGTTCTTGTTGACGTCGAAGTTCAGGCTTCGGCCGTCGGGAGCGAACGGTGCGCCGCCGCATCTGGCCTTGTTGAAATAGCCCAGTGCCAGCGTCAGGCCGCACAATCCGACGACCAACGCCAGGATCGACGCCGGGGTCTTGCGGTCTGTTCGCATGATTCTCACCCTAGGGGGCGGAGTGGCTCGCAGGGCGACGTGTCTGCACCACGCGTCGCGTATCGACCTGGTGATCTTCCCGGAGGGCCGGGACGATTTCCCTGGTCAAGGCCCCTCGTGTAACCTACGAGGGTTGCTGACGCAACGACCCTCCTGCCACGGATAGTCCGTGGCCGTTTTCACTTAGTCCACAGGAGGTGATGAGGTCTTATGCGTCATTACGAATTGATGGTCATCCTTGACCCCAGCCTGGACGAGCGCACTGTCGCTCCTTCACTGGATACGTTCCTCAATGTTGTGCGCCAGCACGGCGGCACGATCGACAAGGTCGATGTCTGGGGTAAGCGTCGTCTCGCCTACGAGATCCTGAAGCATGCTGAAGGTATCTACGCGGTGATCGACATCAACGCCACTCCCGCCACCGTCGCTGAGCTCGATCGTCAGCTCGGTCTGAACGAGTCGGTTCTGCGCACGAAGGTTCTGCGCCACAACAAGTAATTACTGTCGGTAGCGAGCTCTACTCTCGCGCCCAACGGTCTTACATCAATGCAGGAGGAACCACATGGCTGGCGACACCATCATCACCGTCATCGGAAACCTGACGGCTGATCCTGAACTTCGTTTCACCCCGGCGGGTGCCGCGGTTGCAAACTTCACGGTTGCTTCCACGCCCCGCACCTTCGACCGTAATTCCAATGAATGGAAAGACGGCGATGCACTGTTCATGCGTTGCAACATCTGGCGCGAAGCAGCCGAGAACGTCGCGGAGAGCTTGACCCGAGGTTCACGAGTAATCGTGAGCGGCCGGCTCAAGCAGCGTTCGTACGAAACTCGCGAGGGCGAAAAGCGAACTGTCGTCGAGCTCGAAGTCGATGAAATCGGTCCTTCACTGAAGTACGCCACGGCAAAGGTCAACAAGGCCAACCGTGGCGGCGGCGGTGGAGGCGGCAACTTCGGCGGTTCCTCCGGCGGATCGGGTGGCGGACGTCCGAGCGCTGCACCTTCGGGTGGAGACGATCCTTGGGGCAGTGCGCCTCAGGCTTCGGGCTCCTTCGGTGGTGCGGGCAGCGACGAACCGCCCTTCTGATCCGTACCTGATCAGGAACATCCAGAAAAGAGCAAAGACATGCCGAAGCCGCCCTTGCGCGACAAGGTTATGAAGAAGAAGGTCTGCACCTTCTGTAAAGAGAAGAACACGCAGATCAACTACAAGGACACGACGTTGCTTCGTAAGTACGTCAGCGATCGCGGAAAGATCCGTGCTCGCCGTGTCACCGGCAATTGCGTCCAGCACCAGCGCGACGTTGCCATTGCCGTCAAGAACTCACGTGAGGTAGCACTGCTGCCTTACGCCACCGTGGCTCGCTAAGGAAAGGGAGGAAAGAACATGAAGCTCATCCTCACCGCTGACGTGGACAACCTCGGTGCGCCTGGCGACACCGTGGAGGTCAAGGACGGCTACGGCCGTAACTACCTGCTCCCCCGCGGACTGGCAATCGTCGCCACCCGTGGCGCCGAGAAGCAGGTCGAGGGCATCCGTCGTGCACAGGAAGCGCGCGCTGTGCGCGGCCTGGATCACGCCAAGGAGCTCAAGGCAGCTATCGAGGGCCTCGAGTCCGTAACGCTGACGGTCAAGACCGCCGGTGGCTCGGGCAAGCTCTTCGGTTCGGTTACCGTCGCTGACGTCGCTGCTGCGATCAAGGCTGCCGGTGGACCGGTTGTCGACAAGCGCTCCATCGTGTTGCCGAAGGCTCACATCAAGAACACGGGCAAGCACGCCGTGGTCGTGAACCTGCACCCCGATGTGGTTGCCAAGTTCAACCTGAACGTCGTTGGCGCATAGTCGACTGTTCGTCTCGTCGGGCCCCGCACACTTCGGTGTGGAACCGGCGCCGCTACCTGGAAAAAGACATTCAGCACGTCGGGAACTCACACGTTCGGGTGGTCGTCGGCAACGGACTCACAAACAGCT
>NZ_JBHTSW010000068.1:0-17631 GCF_042794945.1 Rhodococcus sp. NPDC056506
CGGTCAGGTGGTGCCCGAATGCGGTGAAGAGATCTCCGCAGAACAGCGTGGACGTCGTCTCCTCGAACATCAATCCCGCGTCCCAGCCGTGCGGGACGTGTGGGGTGTCGATGTGCCGAACTCGGCGGCTGCCGGTTTCGAGTACATCGCCGTCCTGCAAGGGAAGTGGCGCCCGATCGGCGAGGTCGTTGACCTGAACGAAGCACCCCATCGCACCGTGCGCAACTTGCGCTTCGGGGGCCGCCGCAAGCCAGGAGTTCATGGACCCGCATTCGTCGGCCTCGACGTGACCGAACGTGATCCATTTCAGACGGTTGATTTCGATCAGCGTGGAGAGTGCGTCGGAAGCCGAGGTGAACAACGCTCGCTGCCCGGTGTGGAAGAGCAGAGGTTCCTCGCCGTCGACGAGAAACTGGTTCATCGTGAGGTTCGCTTCGTCCACAAACGTCGACAGTCGGTAGATGTCCGGCGCGATTTCGGTGATCGTGGTGGTCATCGCTGTGCTCCGATCAGGGCTGTAGTACACGTCAAGCTGTCTTCTCAGCTTTCTCGTCGCCCCGCGCCTGCACAAGGTTCTGGACGTGCTTACGGCTCTGCAATAGTGGAGGACGTGTTCGTACTGCTGCTGACAGGCCCGCCGGGCGCGGGGAAGAGTTCCGTGCTGACCGCGATTCACGATCGACTCGGCGAGGCCGGGGTGAGCAACGCGATGATCGAGGTGGACGAACTCGAGCGGTGCTATCCGCCGCTGGGGACCGAACGGGCAATCGCACACGTCGGGATGCTGTGCGCGTCGTACCGGGAAGCGGGGTACGAACTCCTGTTCCTCACGGCTACCGTCGAAGACGACGACTACGGGCGCGCCCTGCTGGCCGCGACCGGCGCCGAGGGGCACCTGCTGGCGCGCCTCGAGGCCGATCCGGATACATTGCGTACCAGAATCATCGAGCGTGAACCGGCCGGCTGGGCCGGGTTGGACGAGTTGGTGGAGGCGTCACAACGGCTGGCCGGTTCGATGCCATCGCTCAGCGGGGTCGACGTGGTTCTGAGCACCGAAGGCCGCGATCCCGAGAGTGTTGCCGACGATCTGGAAGCGGCTCTGCGAGAACACAGTCCGTCGCTTCTAGCCGTCGGTGTTCAGAGCGGTGACCACTGAAGCGAACATCGTCGACTTGATTGCCCCCAGCGTGCCCGCATTCTTCGGGCCGATCGGCGCAACCATTTCGATGGCCTTGGCGGTCAAAGCATCGACGGAAGCGGTGAAGTCCACCAAACCGGCTGCGAATGCGTCACTTCCGCCGTATCGCCGCCCCGTGGTCATGGCGACGATTGCCGACGCCGGGCTGAGCTTGGCCTGGATGAGAGCTGCCATTCCTTCGGTGAAGGGGATGTTGATGTCCACCTCCGGGAAGCAGTAGTAGCCGCGATCATCGCGCATGACGCGGTAATCGTGCGCGATGCCGAGCATGGCGCCGGCTCCGAAGGCGTGGCCGTTGATCGCCGCGACGGTGGGCATGGGGAACGTCAGCATCCGGGCGAACAGCGACTGGACTTGCTGCACATACCACTTCGCCTTATCGCCATTCGCGCCCAGCCAGTCGAGGTCGAGTCCGTTGGAGTAGAACTTGCCCGTCGCCGTGGTGACCAGGGCATGTGCGCCTTCGCTTAAAGCCTGGTCGAGTAGCTTGTCGACGGAATCGAGCCAATCCGGCGAGAATCGATTCTCGTCCTCGCCGAGATCGAGAACGGCGATCTTGTCTTCGAAGCGCAGAGTTGCGGTCATGATTGGCCTTTCCTGTTGCGGGGCTTGGGCAGTGGTGGGTCGAGATGCAGAACCGCTCGAACGGCGGCATCCAACCGCGCGCGTGCTGCGGCGTCGGGGACTCGCCAACCGTCGGCGCGTTTGGCGGGATGAATGAGCAGTCCGGTAGGCAGGCCGACAACACAGGCTTCGATTGCTTCGACGGCTCGGCCGTCCTTGCGGCCCCAGAGCGCGGTCGACAACCGGATGAACAACTCGACCAGAGACCGGTCGAGTTGTGTGAGTTTCTCGGCGATGTCGGCGGGGACGTCGGTGCCGAGCAGTTCGTCGCGCTGAATCGTCAGCAGCAGCAACGCGGATTGTGGGTAGTCGAGCGCGAAGACGGCCGGAACTTCGGCGGCTGCGACGACGGCGGAAACCGCGGAGGTCGGCGCGGGGTCCGCGAGAGCGTCGTCCACTCTCGATTGTTGAAGCGCGAGAAAACGCTGCGCGGCACGCAGCCACGCGCTACCGACCAGTCCACTGCGAGAGCCGAATGCGTGGTAGATCGCCCCGTTGGATACACCGGTGGCGTCGGAGACTGCCCGGACCGTGACAGCGCTCGGCCCGGCAGTGGCGGCAAGTTTTTCGGCAGCGTCGAGCAGTGTGTCGAGGTCGTGGACGCGTGGCCGAGGCATGAACGCACAGTAACAGAGCGTCTGCTCTGTTACTAGTGTGCGGTCAGATCACCGAATGCGCGCGAAGGTCTTCGATCTCCTCCGGACGCAGCCCGAAGTCGGCGAGGACGGCGTCGGCGTCACCGCCGAGAGCCATGGGTGGTGCATTCCTGACGGGAAGAGTCTTGCCGTCCACCCAGAACGGCCCGCGGACAACGGGAATCGACGTCCCGTCGGCGCTGTGTGTCTGCGCGACCATCTGCAATGCCTCGACCTGCGGGTCGGAGAACACCTGATCGATCGAATGGATCGGGCCGCAGGGAATTCCGGCACCGCGTATCTCGGTGATCCACTGCGCCGCACCCTTGGTGGTCAGTAGGTCCTCGAGTTCTTTGGTCAGTTGGTCTCGGTGCGCCAAACGTTCTTTACCCGTGGCATATTCGGCACGGAAGGCGAGGTCGGGGTCACCGAGTACCGAGCACAGCGCGATCCAGTGCTTGTCCGAGCCGGTGGCGATGTTGATCGGGAAGTCTGCGGTGTCGAAAGCGCCGTACGGCGTGATCGTCGGGTGTGTATTGCCGTTCGGCGTCGCAACGCGTCCGGTGCTCAGGTAGTCCTGCGCCTGGAAGGTCATGATCGAGATCGCGGATTCCAGCAGCGAGGTCTGCACGCGGTGCCCACGGCCGTCGCGACCGCGAGAGGCCAGCGCCGCCGTGATCCCCAACGCTGCATAGATGCCCGAGACAGTGTCGATGATGGGGATACCGACTCTCATCGGAGTCTGATCCCCGGCGCCGGTGACCGACATCAGCCCGGACATCCCCTGGGCCACCTGATCGAGTCCGGGCGCGAACTGGTCCGGGCCCACCGGGCCGAAACCACTGATGCTCATCACGACGAGCCCCGGATTCTCCTGCTCGAGCGAGTCGGGATCGAGCCCCATGTCGGCCAGCACTCCCGGACGGAAGTTCTCGACCAGCACGTCTGCGTCGAGTGCCAGGCTGCGAAGCAGTTTCCGCCCGCGGTCACTGCGCATGTCGATGGCGATCGACCGTTTGCCGCGGTTCACGGAAGCGAAGTAGAGGCTCCGATCGCCGTCGAACGGCGGCCACTGACGCGAACTGTCGCCGGAGCCACGGGTTTCGACCTTGACCACGTCGGCGCCGAAGTCCGAGAGCAGCGATGTGCACAGAGGCCCCGCGAGAGCACGGGTGAGGTCGAGAACTTTGATACCGCTGAGCAATTGGTCCATCGGAGAAACCTCGGTTCTGTGGTGTGCAACGTCGCCCACTCGATCCGTCGGCACCATCTGCGTGAGTTACGGATGCAGTGATCGTCGGAGAGGGGAAGAATGAAGGTCAGGCCTGCTTTCGGCTGGGCTCGGTGACAACACTGGTCGAGAGCGCAAGGTGATGCGACGGCGACATTGCACAACTGCAGGGCCCGGATTTAGGCGCATTGTGTGACAGGAAGGATTGCGGTGGGCCGATACCGTGAACTCTCTACAGACGGCAATGCAAGCGGGAGGCGAGGCGATGCGCGACATTTCCACTCAGCTGGCGCAGTGGCACGGCCGTGGCGAGGACTTTGCGCTGGCGACGGTTGTCCGTACCTGGCGATCGTCACCGCGTATGCCAGGAGCATCGATGGCTGTCTCACGCTCCGGTGAGGTGGTCGGAAGCGTCTCGGGCGGGTGCATCGAGAGTGCCCTGTACGAGATCGCCCAGGAGGTTCTCGCCGACGGCACCAGCCGCGTCGAGGTCTTCAGCGTCTCCGACGACGACGCCATCGGAGTGGGTCTGACCTGCGGCGGAACCATCGAAGTGTTCGTCCAGGCGGTCGGAGCAGGTTTCGCCGACTTCGGTCACGTCTGTGAACGGATCGAGGCGGATGCGCCCGTCGTCGTGGTCACCGAAGTGCGTCCGGGTGCACCGGCGAGGCACCTCGTCGTCGAGCACGGCCGACGCAGCGGGGATCTGGATGCCACGGAGGAAGAAGTCTCCGTCCTGCTGCGCACGATGGAGACCGGTGAGTCCGTAGCTTTTGTCTCGCCGGCGGGAACCCTCATCGATTCGCAGCACGACCTGCTGGTCGAGATCTTCGCGCCACTACCGCGGATGTACGTGTTCGGGGCCATCGACTTCGCGGCATCGATGTGTACGTTGGGCGCCTTTGCGGGTTACCGCGTGACCGTCGTGGACGCACGGCCCGTCTTCGCGACACGGGCGCGCTTCCCCGACGCCCACGATCTGGTCGTCATGTGGCCACACAAGTTCCTCGAAACCGCACCGATCGACAACAAAACCGTCCTGGCCGTGCTCACGCACGACGAGAAGTTCGACATCCCGTTGCTCGAGATCGCGCTGCGTTCGGACGCTGCCTACGTGGGCGCGATGGGAAGTCGTGCGACGCATGAGCGTCGGGTGGCGCTGTTGAAGGAGCGAGGCGTCACCGACGCCGAGTTGGGGCGTCTGCACTCGCCGATCGGCTTGGATCTCGGCGCCAGGACGCCGGAGGAAACTGCAGTGTCGATCCTGGCCGAGATGACCAAGACCCTGCGCAATGCCTCCGGTTTGGAACTGCGGGATCTGCAGGGGCCGATCCACCCGCCACCTCAGGAGAATCCGACCGCCCTGCATCGAACGGCCTGAGTCGACTGCGTTGAATTCGGACATCTTGTGTTCGGTGGGGATAGGATCGTTTCTTTCGTGAACCATCTTCCGTGATCCGAATGAAATCGAGGTGCCTGCCAAGTGGCAAACCCGGCCGTACCGGCATCCGAGGTGAATGCTGTTCTCTCCGAACTTCTTCGAACCCCGCTCCTTCCTGGTGTTCGAAAGGTTTCCGGCGGCTGCGAGGACCCGACGGTTGCGCGGGTGGGATTCATGGCGGTTCCGGACATCGGGCCGTGGCTACGACGCGGGCAGTTGCTGATCACCACCCCGGAAACCCTCGCCCGGGTCACCGAACCCTTCAAAGCATTCGTCGGACGTTTGTCGACGCGCGGAGTTGCAGCCCTTGCCGTCCAATTCAGTGCCGACGGGGACACTCTCGCACCGGAACTGGTCGACGCAGCCGACAGTGCCGACTTTCCGCTTCTGGTTTTTCACGGCCCATGCGATCACCCCGCGGCGCGGGACCGTGAGCAGACGGAGTCGGCGCAGATCGACGCCATGTTCGGGGCCGAGCGGTTGCGGCGGCTCCTGGTCGACGTCGTGATGGGCGGCGGCGGACTCCCGCAGTTGACCGAAGTCATCGCGCGCGAGATGAAGGGCGCGGCTCTGGTCACCACCTCGGACGGACGCGAGATCTGCCGCGCCGGGGACGCCGCGGAGCGCAAGCATCTGTCAGCCTGCCCGGCCGTCGATTCCACCGGTCGTCTGCGGACCGACACCGTCGAGGGCGGGTTGGGTCTGCACGAGTTCGACGGCCAATTCATCGCGGTGTCCGCGATTTCCGCCAATCACATCGACCACGGGCGTCTCGCGTTGTTCACCGGTGAGCGCGTGATGACGAGCTACGACCAGTACCTGGTCGAGCGTGCCGCGTCGGTGTGCGCCTTGGTCATCACCCGCGAACAGGCCGTGGCGTCGGTGGAGGAACGCCATCGCGCCAACTTCGTTCACGACCTTCTCCTCGGCCGGGCCGGGGACCACGATCACGTTGTCTCCCACGCCAAGACGTTCGGGTGGGATTTCGATCGCCCGCTGGTGATCGTCTCGATCGAGCCGGACCCGGTCGACGAACCGACCTCCGCGGCGCCCGCTCGGCTGCCCGTCGTCGATCGTCAGGCGATGGCGTTCTCCGGCGCGATCGCTCACCGTGATCCCGGCGCGGCGGTGACCGCGCTGACGGGCGAGACGGTGATCGTCATGGGCGTCGGCACCGACACGATGGCATTGGTGCGGGACCTCGTCACGGTCGTTCGCGGCGAAGGTGGCGGCGGGAGAAGGCCGTTCAGTGTCGGGGTGTCCCGGCCGACGGCTGCGATCGAAGCCGTCCCTGCGCTCTACAGCCAGGCGCGCACCGCACTGACCGTCGGCCGGCGGATTTCCGGTCCGTGGACGGTGACTCAGTTCGACGATCTGGGCGTGTACAGACTGCTCAGTCTGGTCGAGGACGAAAACGAGCTCGAGACGTTCGCCCGCGAGACGCTGCGGGAACTGACGGAGGAAACTGCCGAAGCGCAGGACATGCGCAAGACATTGGAAGTCTTGCTCGCGACCAACATCAACATTGCCGAGACGGCGCGCAAGCTCCACTTCCATTACAACACACTGCGTTACAGGGTCGTTAAGCTGGAGAAAATGCTGGGACCCTTCACGGCGCAACCCGAACTCCGGCTGGATCTGTCTCTAGCACTGAAGATAACCGCGATGCGCGGCATCAATCACTAATATTGCCAATCCGGGTCGGTGGGTTCTGGCAGATTGTCATCACGTCGATACCCCCGCGCTGTAATAGCGTTTCACTCCAGTCACGGTGTTTTGTGAGCTGGAGCACACTCAGCGTTCGGACACCTTCCTCTGCACGAAAGGTCCCATCATGCCGATTTGGACGTTGCACGGAGATGGAAAGAACATCAAACCGGGTGAAGTGGTCGCTCCCGGCGAGCGGCTCAGCTGGGGAAGAACCATCGGGCTGGGCAGCCAGCACGTGGTGTCGATGTTCGGCGCGACGTTCGTGTTCCCGATCATCATGGGCCTCAATCCTCAACTAGCCGTGATGATGTCGGGTTTCTGTACGCTCTTCTTCCTGCTGGTGGTCAAGGGACGCATTCCCAGCTACCTCGGAACGTCGGCGGCCTTTGTCGGTGGTATCGCCGCCATTCGCGCCCAGGGCGGAACGTCCGCAGAGGTGACCGGCGCGATCCTGGTGTCCGGACTCGTCCTGGCGGCCATCGGTATCGCGATCCACTTCCTCGGCGGCCGGGTCGTGTTCAAGGTTCTTCCGCCAGTGGTGACCGGCGCGGTGGTGATGCTGATCGGATTCAACCTGGCACCCGTCGTCGCGGGGCTGTACTGGCCGCAGGACCAGTGGGTGGCCCTGATCGTCATGGTGGCCCTGATCGTCATGAGTATCGCGCTACGCGGCTTCATGGCCCGCATCGCCATCTTCCTGGCGCTGATCTTCGGCTACGCCCTCTCCTGGATCCTCGACCGCGTCTCGGGCACGATTACCTCGTACGACGCAGGCACCGGTGAAATCACCGAGCACTTCCGCGTCAACTGGGATTCGGTGCACTCGGCGTCGTGGTTCGGCCTGCCCCCGTTCTCGGACGAAGCCAACGGAATCGTCGGCATCCACGCCCCGTCGTTCAGCCTCACGTTCATCATCCTGGTCCTTCCGGGCGTCATCGCGTTGATCGCGGAGAACGCGGGCCACGTCAAGGCCGTGGCCGAGATGACCGGGGACGATCTCGACCCGTACATGGGACGTGCGCTTGCCGGTGACGGCTTCGCCACCGCTATCGCCAGCAGCGTCGGCGGCTCGCCCACCACGACGTACGCCGAGAACATCGGTGTCATGGCAGCGACCCGGGTGTACTCCACCGCCGCCTACGCGGTTGCCGGCATCGTCGCCATGATGCTCGGCTTCTCCCCCAAGTTCGGTGCCGTCATCTCTGCGACGCCCGGCGGCGTTCTCGGCGGAATCACCGTGGTGCTCTACGGCATGATCGGCCTGCTCGGCGCCAAGATCTGGAAAGAGAACGGCGTCGACTTCGGTAATCCGCTCAACCTCATGCCGATCGCGGCCGGCCTCATCATCGGTATCGGTGACACGGCTCTGAAGTTCAGTGACACGTTCTCACTCAGCGGCATCGCGCTCGGCACCATCGTCGTGATCGGGATGTACCACCTGTGCCAGTTCATAGGTTCGAAGAATCCTGAACTGAATGCGAAGAATCCGGAACCGAACAAGCCGGATTCGAAGGCTCCCGGCGGCGATCGGGAGGAACCCGCCAAGCAGCTCACGTGACGTCTGGCTGAGTGTGCTCGATTGACGAAGGCCGGACATCCTCCACGGAGGATGTCCGGCCTTTCCGGCGTTCTGGGTGATCGATCAGACGGAGGTACTGGCTTCGACCAGGCCGATACGGTCGATGCGTCCGGTGCGGGTGATGAGCCGTTCGGTCGCATCGGTAGCAGTGAGCACGCTCAGCTCGTAGTGCAGCACCGCTCCGACACGAGTACAGAATGCTGCGGGTTCGTCCGCTGCATCGGGGAATTCGGGGATGACCCGGTCGACGATGCTGCCCGCGAGCAGATCGAAGGACCGTATCCCTTGACTGGCAGCCATGTCCGGCGCGTGCGTGATGTCGTGGAACATGATTGCGCTCGCACCTTCGGGAGGTAAGGGCGAGAGCCAACCGTGGCGGGCCGCCAGCACTCGATCGGCCGGAATCAGCGCCAGTGCACCGCCGCCGGTGCCCTGCCCGAGCAGGAGGGAAATGGTGGGGACCTCGAGTGCAATCATGTCGGCTATGCACCGAGCGATCTCGCCGGCCAGTCCACCTTCTTCGGCTTCCTTCGACAGTGCCGCGCCCGCCGTGTCGATGATCGTCACCAACGGCAGGTCGAGTTCTGCGGCCAGCCGCATTCCTCGCCGAGCTTCCCGCAGAGCGCCGGGGCCGAGTGGGGAGTGAGGAGTCTGCCCGCGACGGTCCTGTCCGAGAAGGACGCAGGGCATGTCGCCGAAGCGGACGAGTGCGAGCATGATGCCGGGATCGTTCTCGCCTTGGCCGGTTCCGTTGAGCGGGAGCATGTCCGAAGCGGAATTGAGCAGCACTTCACGAATCCCCGGTCGGTCTTCGCGCCGGGATGCGACGACGGATTCCCACGCCGACGTATCGGGTGGGCAGTCGTACGAGCACGGGTCACTGGGCAGTGAGTACCCACGACGCGCCCCGGTGATGATGCGCAATGCGCGTTCGACGATTTCGGCGAGCTGGTCCGGCGGCCTCACTGCATCGATGAGTCCGTGCTCGTGAAGGTTTTCGGCTGTCTGGACACCGGCAGGGAAAGGTGAGTTGTACAAGGCCTCGAACACTCGGGGACCGAGGAATCCGACGAGGGCTCCCGGTTCCGCGATCGTCACGTGACCGAGTGATCCCCAGGACGCGAATACGCCTCCGGTGGTGGGGTTTCGGAGATAGACGATGTAGGGCAGGTGCGCTTCTTTGTGCTTGATGAGCGCCGCGGTGATCTTGACCATCTGCAAAAACGCCGTCGTCCCCTCTTGCATGCGCGTTCCCCCGGACGTGGGAAGCGCAAGAAGGGGCAGACGCTCTTGCGTGGCTCGTCGGATGGCGACGACGAGGCGTTCGCCGGCTGCTACGCCGATCGATCCGCCGAGAAAACCGAACTCGCAGACGATGATTGCTACGCGGCGGCCTCTGACGGAGGCGCTGCCTGTCAGGACGGACTCGTCGAGCCCGGTCTTCTCCTGGGCCCGCAGAAGTGCTTCCGCGTAATCGGAGTCGGTCGCGACGGGGATCGGAGGGGTATCCCACGACTCCCAGGTGCCGGCATCGACCACCAGGTCGAGCAAGTCGCGAGCCGTCAGGCGGTTCATCGGGTGAATCCTTGTAGCCACGACATGACTTCGTCAGTGTCTTCACCGAGAACCGGCGGTGCCGTGTGGCGGGTCTCCGTCACTTCGGTTCCGTCCGGTTCGAAGAATCGCAGCGGCGGGCCGGGCAGAGTGATGTTGCCGAGCGTGCTGTGGTCGACATCGACGAGCAATCCCTGTGATCGGGTCTGCTCCCATTCGTACACCTCGGAGATCGTCCGAACCCGTCCTGCCGGTATTCCGATGCGGTCGAGTTCGGTCAGAAGCTCGTCACGCGAGTACGGTTTGAAGGTACGTTCGATCAATTCGACTACCTGGAAATGATTTTCGACGCGTTCGGCGTTTGTTGCCATACCCGGGGCGTCAGGATCTAGGTCGAACCCTTCGCAGAATCTTCTCCACAGACTCTCGCTGCCGACCGAGATCTGTACTGCGCCATCGCCGGTACGAAAGAGTCCGTACGGTGCGATGGAGGGATGGTGGTTGCCTTGCGCTGCGCCTACCTCGCCGGCGACGGTCCACTTCGTTCCTTGAAACGCGTGAACACCGACCACGCTGGCCAAGAGCGACGTTCGGACAACGCGGCCTCTCCCCGTCTGCTCGCGTTCCTTCAAGGCTGCGACGACGCCGAAGGCCCCGTACATCCCGGCGAGAAGATCGGCGATCGGAACTCCGACCTTTTGGACGTCGTCCGGATTCGATCCGGTGAGCGACATGAGTCCGGCTTCCCCCTGGGCGATCTGGTCGTAGCCGGCGCGACCGCCTTCCGGACCGTCGTGGCCGAAACCGCTGATGGACAGGACGATCAGTCGAGGATTCAGTTCGGCCAGCCGCTCGGTGGAGAATCCGAGTCGATCGAGCACCCCGGTGCGGAAGTTCTCCATGAGAACGTCGGCGCGGCAGACGAGATCTTCGAGGGTTGCACGCCCACTGTCAGATTTGAGATCGAGCGTGATCGACTTCTTGTTCCGGTTCGTGGACAGAAAATACGTCGATTCGCGTTGTGTGTTCGGTGGTTCCAACGTGGGTTCCAACGGGGGCTCGACAAAAGGCGGCCCCCACCCACGGGTGTCGTCGCCGCCATGAGGTGATTCGACCTTGATCACGTCGGCACCCAGATCGCCGAGCATCATTGCCGCGTGAGGACCCGCGAGTGCGCGCGTGAGGTCGACGACTATCACGTCGTGTAACGGACCACTACGAGCACTTGTGTTGTGAGGCTTCGAAGTCGAGTTCATGTCGCACCGCCGTGTTCTGGTGTAATTGGCTGAGCCAGTTGGTGGTTGAGGCCTCCGTAGTTCGGTCGACTCCGGTCCGCTGGACCGAGAAACCGGCCAGGGCCACTGAAGGAGGTATGTGCGGCCCGTCTTTCGAACCGTAAGCGGGCACCGGTGAACGGCACATGGGTAACCTTGCCGACGACGGGTGTCAGTGGTGGGTAAGAAGTGACGAACGCTCACCGCATGGCGCGATTACGGTTGTGTCGAATCGTAATCGGGGCGCTCTGTCAGCCTATTTGGTGCATTTTCATGACATTTCGTGCATCTTCATGACCTGCAGGGCGAGTGAGACGTTCAACCGGAGAACGGGGTCGTCGGTGAACGATCCGACGACGCTCTCCAGCTTTCCGATTCTGTATCGCAAAGTGTTGTAATGCATATGCAGTGCCCGGGAGGCCTCGGCGACATTACAATTGCAGTCGAGCAGAGTCTGGAGTGTGAGACGCAAGTCCGCGGCTTCGGCGTTGTCCGCCGACAAGGACTTCAGAACGTCATCGGTGAACGAGCGTAGTTCGCTCTTGTCTGTCTGAAGCGAGAGGAGTCGGTGTACGCCGAGTTCGTCGAAGTGCGCTATCCGCCCCGGCCCGTTGATGCGTCGGCCGACGACTACGGCTGTGCAGGCTTGGTCGTAGGCAGCAGGAAGGTCGGCCAGGGAGTAGATCACCCGGCTCACTCCCGTGCTGAAGGAGCGGCGGCCGCTGGTGCGATCTCCGGCAACCTTGCGAACCAACCCTTCGATGTCCCGAACCGCGCGGTCGGTGCTGGTCGGGAAAAGCGTGACCACCTCGTGTCGGAACCCGACGGACGGTGCCGTCCGCTCGTGGGTACGCACCACTTGTTGCCAGCCGTCACTGAGTCGATCCTGGTCCGTGCGAGTGGAATTCGCGTGCTGGGATTCCGGGTGGTCGACGTCGAGTTCTGCAACCACAACGGCAAGGGGGCGAGTAACGTCCCACCCCAACTGGGTGAAGTGCGCGCTTACTTCCGTAGGCGAGCCGGCTTCGCCTATCAGTGCGTCGCGGAGAAAGTCGCCGCGGAACTTGGATTCCACTGCCGCAACTGCCAACTGCTTCGTGACGGCCAGAGCAGCAACGGTGGCCGCTCGCTCCAACGCTTGTACGACTACGGCGCCGAGTTCGTGGGTACCGGCGTACGCCACCATCCGGCCGTGGTCGGTGCCGCCGGCCACCACTCGGGTGAGCGCCAACTGGCCGGGAAATCCCTTGGGTGCGTTCTGTAAACCGACGGCGACCCGTTCGGTCAGGAACCGACCGGTGCTTTCGAACAACGGAAGCGCGTTCAGCGCGGCTGAATCCCCGGCCTCGGTCAGTACCCTCCCGTCCGGCGAGCAGATCAGAACGCTGACGTCGAAAAGCGCGGCGAATTCTGCGGCAATCTGAGGTAGATCGCCGCCTTCCAAGACGATCGACGTCAACGAGCGGTGAAGTCGATCGGCAATGTCGAGTGCCGCGGACTGCTTCGCCACCAACTTCGTGAAGACCTCCGAGATCACCTCGTCGAATCCTGCGGTGACGGGAAGAACCAACAGTGGCAGACCTCGCTGCTCCGCCATGTGCAGCATCGCCTCGGGCAGTTCGTCGAGATAGCGGCCCGTTTTCACAGCGAGTGCCGCGACGCCTCGGCGTGCAAGACCGTCGACGAGGTCACTGAGATCTGTGTCGTCGAGAAGCTCTCCGGTCCGCCCGTAGCGCAGCGGGAACCCGGTTGTCACCAACAACTCGTTCGGCTTCACCCAAGCGAGGATGTCCGGTACTTCCATCACGTTCACCGATTGAACGAGGTGGCGCAAGCCCCCGTGCCCGGCAAGGACTTCGGCTCCACGCAGACTGGGCAGCTCGAGGACATCCCGAACCGTCAGTCTGTAGTCGCCACCTTCTGGCAAATGTTGAAGCTCTTCGCTCGAATATTTGGCAGATCTATCCATGTCGCGAGACTACGCTCGATCGCACAGTGAACATTGTCAACAGTTGACGAAAATACTCTCTCGGAATGAGTGGTCTCCGTATGTCTGCCGACTATCTTGGTCCGAATTGGCGATCGCCGGCGTCTCCGAGTCCAGGTACCAGGAAAGCATTTTCGTTCAGGCCGTCGTCGATGCTTGCGGTGAGGAGCCGGACCGGATGCCCGGAGTTCTTCAACGCTTCGATCCCTTCCGGAGCCACGACGACGCAAATTGCAGTCACGTCGGTTGCTCCGCGCGCAACGAGCAGATCGATTGTGCGGACGATGGATCCACCGGTTGCCAACATCGGATCGAGGACGTAGACGGGGGTGCCCGACAAATCAGCGGGCAGGGACTCCAGATACGGAACCGGCTGGTGTGTCTTCTCGTCTCGCGCCATTCCCACGAAACCAACTCCTGCCTGCGGAATGAGGGCGCTCGCTTGTTCGACCATGCCGAGGCCGGCACGCAAGACCGGTACCAGGAGCGGCGGATTCGCCAGTCGCACTCCCTGCGTCGGAGCAACTGGCGTCTCGATGTCGAATCGTTCCACTTCTGCGCCGCGCGTGGCCTCGTAGACCAACATGTGCGTCAGTCTGCGCAGGGCGGACCGAAATGTTGCGTTGTCGCTGCGAGCGTCGCGCATGGTCGTGAGCAGAGATGCCGCCAGCGGATGGTCGACAACAGTGGTGTCCATGGTCGAATCGTAAGTGAGAACCGATGGGGCGGCGCACAACCGGTGAATCGGAGTCGAAATAACCAATCACGGTTTTCGTTTGGGCAAGTATTGACGATGCCGAAGGGTTCGAGTCGTCATAGCGTGGTCGGCATGGCAGTTCCGAACCGCTCGGCTGGACTGGGCGCCGGGAACTGTCAAGGCCCAATTTTGCCTCCACGATTCCCTATACAAGGAGATGCCAATGCCCGAAGCAATCGAGGTCCGTAAGGTTCCGCTCCACAGCGTCTCCGACGCCAGTGAGCTCGCCAAGCTGATCGACGACGGTGTCCTCGAGGCCGACCGCGTCATTGCAGTCATCGGCAAAACCGAGGGTAACGGCGGCGTCAACGACTACACGCGCATCATCGCGGACCGAGCGTTTCGAGAGGTTCTCTCCGCCAAGGGCAATCGCAGCCTCGAAGAGGTGGCGCAGGTGCCGATCGTCTGGTCAGGTGGTACGGACGGCGTGATCAGCCCGCACGCGACGATCTTCGCGACGGTACCGGCAGACAAGGTCACCAAGACCGACGAGCCGCGACTGACCGTGGGCGTTGCCATGAGTGAGCAACTGCTGCCCGAGGACATCGGCCGTACGGCCATGATCACCAAAGTAGCTGCGGCAGTGAAAGATGCGATGGCCAATGCCGGCATCACCGATCCCGCCGACGTGCACTACGTGCAGACCAAGACTCCGTTGCTGACCATCCACACCATCCGTGACGCCAAGAGCCGCGGCAAGACTGTGTGGACCGAACAGACTCATGAGTCGATGGACCTGTCCAACGGCGGAACGGCTCTGGGAATCGCGGTTGCGCTCGGCGAAATCGACATGCCGACCGACGAGGATGTCATGCACAGCCGCGAACTCTTCTCCTCTGTCGCATCCTGCTCGTCCGGCGTCGAGTTGGACCGCGCTCAGATCGTTGTCGTCGGCAACGCGCGTGGCGTCGGCGGACGCTACCGCATCGGGCACAGCGTGATGAAGGATCCGCTCGATCAGGACGGCATCTGGGCGGCGATCCGTGACGCCGGCCTCGAGCTACCGGAGCGGCCGCACTCGAGCGACCTGGACGGCCAGCTCGTCAACGTGTTCTTGAAGTGCGAGGCCAGCCAGGACGGAACGGTCCGCGGCCGTCGCAATGCGATGCTCGACGACTCCGACGTGCACTGGCACCGCCAGATCAAGTCGTGTGTCGGCGGAGTCACGGCAGCTGTCACCGGTGATCCGGCAGTGTTCGTGTCGGTGTCGGCAGCGCACCAGGGTCCCGAAGGCGGCGGCCCCGTCGCTGCCATCGTCGATCTCGGTCAGTAGTCGGCAAGAACCTCGCTGGAAACTTCGATAGTCGCGCCGCCACCGGCTATTCGTCCTCGAATCAGTTGCCGGTGGCGGTGAGTCCGTCCGGTGTATCTCCCGGCGCACCCCACTTCACTGCTTGAAAGGATTCACGATGGTTCATGCTGCTGACCCTGTCGACGAGAGCGATTCCGGTGTGGCTGAGAGTGGCGATCTCGTCATGGCCGATGCCGTGACGCTCAGTGGTCTGATACGCCGGCGTGAAGTGTCATGTGTCGAGGTGATGGACAGCTTCCTCGACCAGATCGAAGTGCATAACCCGGCCGTGAACGCGATTGTTGCACTGCGGGATCGGGAAGCGTTGACGGCGGAGGCGCGCGAGCGTGATTCTCAGTTGGCGGATGGGCACTATCTTGGTTGGATGCACGGGTTTCCGCATGCAGTGAAGGACCTTTCGGCAGCAAAGGGTCTGCCGTTCACGTCCGGGTCGCCGATGTTCGCGGATCGAATCGCCGAAGAAGATGAACTGTTCGTCAGGCGGATCAAGTCTGCCGGCGCCATCGTGATCGGCAAGACCAACACACCGGAGTTCGGGCTCGGCTCTCAGACGTACAACCCGGTGTGGGGTACGACGGTGTCGCCGTACGACACTTCGCGCACCGCCGGCGGTAGCAGCGGAGGCGCCGCAGCGTCGTTGGCGCTCCGAATGCTTCCGTTGGCGGACGGAAGCGACTACATGGGCTCGCTCCGAAACCCGTCGGCGTTCAACAATGTTGTGGGATTTCGACCTTCTTGGGGCCGCGTACCGGAGACGGGATTCATTGCGCAGGGCGCTGTTGTGGGCCCGATGGGCCGAACCGTCACCGACGTGGCCCACCTGCTCTCCACGATGGCGGGGCCGGATGCCTATGCACCGTTGGGGATTCGCGAGGATCCCGCTGTATTCACCGAAAGCCTCGCCCGTGATCTGAAGGGCTCTCGGATTGCGTGGGTCGGTGACTGGAACGGCTACCTGGCAACCGAACCTGGAGTCCTCGAGTTGTGCGAATCCTCGTTCGAGGTCTTCGAACAGTTGGGGTGCCACGTCGAGGCAGCACTTCCCGACTTCAAACCCGAGGACATCTGGCAACTGTTCTTGCGATGGCGTTGGTGGGCACAGCTTGGCTTGATCGATCAGTACAACGATCCGAGCATGCGCGAGTTGATGAAGCCCGAACTGTTGTGGGAGCTCGAGCACGCGGTCACACTCTCGGCTCTCGACGTGACCAAGGCCGCGGAGGCTCGCAACGGCTGGCTGTCGGCCATTACCAAGATGTTCGAAACCTACGATTACATTCTCGCTCCCAGCGCCCAGGTGTTTGCTTTCGACAAGAACACTCACTGGCCCGAGGTCGTCGACGGCCGGTCGATGGACACGTATCACCGGTGGATGGAGACGGTTGTTCCCTGGACGATGGCCGGGGTTCCGGTTGCGGGGATGCCGGTCGGCTTCGATGATCGTTCGCTTCCCATGGGTATCCAGATCATCGGTCGGCACGGCGCCGACTTGGACGTTCTCCAACTCGCCTACGCGTTCGAGCAGGCAACCAAGTGGGTCGAGCGGGTACTTCCGCCCGCACTCCGCGTGAACTGACTTATCTATTTCGGACGTATCCAGTTGGGAGGGGACAATGATGGCTTCGGCATTGTGGCACGGGTTCGCGGACATGGGCGCTGTGGAGAAGAACGGCGCGTTTGTCGTCTCACGCGGTGAGGGCGCGTACATCTGGGATTCCGAGGGCACTCGGTATCTGGATGCGACGGCGGGCCTGTGGTTCACCAATGTCGGGCACGGGCGCACCGAGATCGCGGATGCGGTGGCGGCTCAGTTGTCGAAGATCGCTCATTTCTCCAACTTCGGTGATTTTGTTCCCGAGACCACGCAGGTGTTGGCGGAGCGTCTGGCGGCCATCGCGCCGGTTGCCGGGAGCAAGATCTTCTTCACTTCGGGTGGTTCGGATTCGGTGGACACTGCGGCGAAGCTGGCTCGCCGGTACTGGCACGAGGTGGGGCAGCCGGAGAAGACGATCATCGTCGGACGTCAGAAGGCGTATCACGGAATGCACGTTGCGGGAACGGCTTTGGCTGGTATTCCGGTGAACCGTGAGGGTTACGGCGAGCTGATGGCGGATGCGGCGACCGTCGGCTGGGACGATGCGAAGAGCCTGCTCGAGTTGATCGAGAAGATCGGTGCGAACAAGATCGCTGCGTTCTTCGCGGAGCCGATCATCGGTGCGGGTGGGGTGTATCTGCCGCCGGAGGGGTATCTGGCCGAGGTGCGTGACATCTGCCGTGAGCACGACATTCTGTTTGTCGTCGACGAGGTCGTGACCGGTTTCGGCCGGAT
>NZ_JBHTSW010000069.1:0-17505 GCF_042794945.1 Rhodococcus sp. NPDC056506
GGTTTTTTCGCGAGTCAGCTCAGGAGTTTGCTTTCCAAAGCGCCGACGAGTTCGGGAGCAAGCTCCAACCCGGCGGTCAGATAGTTCTCGACGGTCCCGTAGTGGTGGTCCACCTCTTCGAAGGCGGCGCCCAGGTAACTCGCGTCGACGGAAAGCAGCAATCGGATGACCTCGCCCTTGTCTGCATCTGTGGCAGCGGCGATCTTCGCGACTGTTGCATCGATGTACTCGGCCGAGTACGTATTCGTGAGCAGGTAGTCCGCCGTGATCGTTTCGCGCGGCACACCGGCGAGTGTCTGCAGTAGTGCTGCCGCCCAACCTGTTCGGTCCTTGCCCGCCGTGCAGTGGAAGAGCTGCGGCCCCTCGGTGGTCGCCAGGGCGGAGAACAACTGCGAGAATCCGTTCCGAGTGACGGGATCCGCCACAAAACTACGATTGATGTTCTGCATGAAAGCTGTTGCAGCGTCAGCTGTTCGGAGAGCCATTGCTTCGGCGTGGATGTTGCCGGACAGGATGGGAATGTGGGCGTACATCGCCGGAGCTGGCACGATGTCGGGAGTTTCGTTCGCTTCGGTTTCGGATCGAACGTCGTAGACGGCTGTCAGCCCCAGCGATTCCACGATTGCGAGATCCTCGGGCGAGGGTGTCAGAACGTTTGCGCGGTAGAAGACTCCTCGGCTCATCGCCTGTCCACTGGTCGTGACGTACCCGTGGCCGGCCACATCGCGGAAGTTGTGAATCGAAGCCAGACGTGGAGTGTCGGGCAGGGCAGTGTCGGGCAAGGCAGTGTCAGGCAGGGCAGTGTCGGAAAGCATGGAGCGGGCCTTTCGGAGGTAGAGTCGCGTCAACTGAAAAACTACTGAATCGGTATCTCGACGGTGTGATCGATGCCACTGACCAAGAGTCGTGCCTGGCCGGGTGCAGAGGTGTGTGCAAGGCGGGTATGTGGTCAGGCTATCTGTGCGCGCCTGTATGGTGTTATCGGTTGTAGTTGTCCCTATTGGATTGGTGGACGTAGACAGACATGAAACTGTTCCTGGATATCCTGCTGGTCATCACCAGCTTGCTCCTCATCGCCTTGGTGCTCCTGCATCGCGGTAAGGGCGGCGGTTTGTCGAGTCTGTTCGGTGGCGGTGTCCAGTCCAGCCTGTCCGGATCGACTGTTGTCGAGAAGAACCTCGACCGGTTGACGGTCTTCACCGCGTTGATCTGGCTCATTTCGATCGTCGGCATCGGCCTGGAGATCAAGTTCGCCTGATTCTCGGCTCATGACTTACAGCCGGTAGTTTTTCACACACGAATTTCAGACACGGAACCCCGCCTATCGAGCGGGGTTCTTTGTTTCGGTCGATAATTGTGTGATGACTGAAACCGCGTCGCATCGAGAAACACCGCGAGAGGCCACCGAGCCGCTGCGCGAAGACATCCGGCTTCTCGGCGGAATACTCGGACAAATAGTGCGAGAGCAAGCCGGCGACAATGTGTTCGATCTGGTCGAGCGAGCCCGTGTCGAGTCGTTCCGAGTCCGTCGTTCGGAGATCGATCGCGCCGAACTGGTGTCGCTGTTCGCCGAAATCAGTACGGACGACGCCATTCCCGTCATCCGGGCGTTCAGTCACTTCGCACTGCTCGCCAACCTGGCCGAGGACATCCATCGCGAGCGTCGACGGGCCATCCACGTCAACGCGGGTGAACCGCCCCGAGACAGCACTCTCGCGGCCACGTACACCAAACTCGATGCGGCCGATATCGACTCGGCCACCGTCGAAGAAGCGTTGCGGGGCGCCCTGGTCTCACCCGTCATCACCGCTCACCCGACGGAGACTCGTCGCCGCACGGTGTTCGAGACGCAGAGTCGGATCACCGAGTTGATGCGATACCGCGAGCGTACGGCGCTGAGCGTCGCCGAAACCGCTGACGTCGATCTGCAATTGCGCCGTCAGATCCTGACCCTGTGGCAGACGGCTCTGATCCGGCTCAGCCGCCTGCGTATCCAGGACGAAATCGAGGTGGGCCTTCGCTACTACGACGCAGCGTTGTTCGAGGTGATTCCGAAGATCAATGCGGAGGTTCGCAAAGCTCTGCGGGCGCGTTGGCCGGAAGCTGGCCTGCTGCCGGAACCGATCCTGAGGCCGGGTTCGTGGATCGGCGGTGACCGGGACGGCAATCCGTATGTGACCGGTGAAATCGTCCAGCGCGCGACTTCGCGCGCTGCGGCAACTGCTCTCGAGCATCATCTGGGGGAACTCGAACATCTCGAGCGTGAACTGTCGATGTCGGCGCGGTTGGTGTCCGTCACGCCCGAACTCGATCTGCTGGCGTCCACTTCCGGCGACGATTCGGCATTCCGGGCTGACGAGCCGTACCGGCGCGCGATTCGCGGTATCCGTGGGCGATTGAGCGCCACCGCACTGTCGGTGCTGGGGGAGTTGCCCGCTCACGGTTCCGATGACGGTCTCGAGGCGTACACCGATCCGGCACAACTACAGCGGGATCTCGGAATCATCGACACCTCGCTGCGTCGTTTCGGCGACGAGACCATTGCCGACGATCGACTCGACCGGCTCCGAGAAGCGGTGGAGGTGTTCGGCTTTCACCTGTCCGGTCTGGACATGCGGCAGAACTCCGAGGTACACGAAAGCGTCGTCGCAGAACTTCTGGCGTGGGCCGGAGTTCACCCGGACTACGCGTCCTTGCCGGAAGCCGAGCGAGTGGAATTGTTGTCGGCCGAGCTGACCACGAGGCGACCGCTGACTTCGCCGGACGCCGAGTTCAGTGAATTGACCACCAAGGAACTGGCCATCATGGCGGCCGGCGCGAAGGCAGTGCGGGTTCTCGGAGCGGGTGCGGTGCCCAACTACATCATCAGCATGTGTACCTCGGTCAGTGACATGCTCGAAGCCGCAGTACTGCTCAAAGAGGTCGGGGTGCTCGATCCGGGCGTCGGCAGCGAACCCTCCTGCCCGATCGGTATCGTTCCGTTGTTCGAGACGATCGAGGATCTGCAGGGCGGCGCCGACACACTGCTGGCGACGCTCGACATCCCGATCTACCGTGCGATCGTGCGGTCCCGCGGTGACAGTCAAGAAGTGATGCTCGGGTACTCCGATTCCAACAAGGACGGTGGCTATCTAGCTGCCAACTGGGCGCTGTACCGTGCCGAGCTCGACCTTCTCGATGCCGCGCGTAAGAGCGGAATCAGATTGCGACTCTTCCACGGCCGCGGCGGAACGGTCGGACGTGGCGGAGGACCGAGCTACGAAGCGATTCTGGCTCAGCCTCCCGGTGCAGTCGCTGGTTCTTTGCGAATCACCGAGCAGGGTGAGGTGATTGCCGCCAAGTACGCCGAACCGCGCCTGGCGCATCGCAACCTCGAAACACTGATCGCAGCGACTATCGAGTCGACCTTGCTCGACGTCGAAGGTCTCGGCAGCGATGCTGATGCGGCCTACGCGGTGTTGGACGAGCTTGCTGCCCTCGCCCGCACCGCGTACAGCGAACTGGTGCACGACACACCAGGATTCGTGCAGTACTTCGAAGCGTCCACACCGGTCGCCGAGATCGGGGCACTCAACATCGGCTCTCGCCCGGCCTCTCGCAAGCAGACCAAGGCGATCTCCGACCTGCGTGCAATTCCCTGGGTGCTCTCGTGGAGTCAGTCTCGCGTGATGCTTCCGGGTTGGTACGGCACCGGCGCCGCGTTCGAACGATGGATCGACGGCGACGACAGTCGGCTTGCCACGTTGACGGCCCTGTACGAGAAGTGGCCGTTCTTCCGAACCGTGCTCTCGAACATGGCCATGGTGATGTCGAAGTCGGATCTCGGTTTGGCGGCCCGCTACGCGGACCTCGTACCCGACGCCGAATTACGCGATCGAGTCTTCGGAATGATCACCGACGAGCACGAACGCACGATTCGCATGTACAAGGCAATCACGGGAAACGAGAACCTCTTTGCCGACAACTCGGGCCTCGAGCGTTCGCTCCACAACCGGTTCCCGTACCTCGAACCTCTCAACCATCTACAGGTCGAGTTGATCCGTCGATACCGGTCCGGCGACGAGAGCGATCAAGTACGTCGAGGCATCCAACTGACGATGAACGGCCTGGCCACTGCACTTCGTAACAGTGGCTAGGTGTAACAGTGGCTAGGAATGACAGCGGATAGGCCGGCAGGTTTACCACGGTGTGCGTGCGGCGACTCTAGGGCTGTCGCACGCACACCTCCCGCTGCGCACAAGACCGAACGGGGACCGCAGTGGATCTGCAATTGGACGGGCGAACTGCCGTGGTCACCGGCGCGGGAAAGGGCATCGGACTGGCTGTCACGCGGGCGTTGGTAGCCGAGGGCGTCCATGTTGTCGCCGGCTCTCGGACGCTCTCACCGGAGCTCGAATCGTTGCAGCCCGGAGGCCGTATCACGTTTGTAGCGGTCGATTTGGCGAGTGCCGAAGGCTCAACCCGACTGCTCGAAGTCGCAGCAGGCAGGGGCGGCGTGGACATCCTGGTCAACAATGTCGGTGCTGTCACCCCGAGAACCAGTGGTTTCGCAAGTATCACGGACGACGAGTGGGCGTCGTCGTTCAATCTGACGTTCTTGTCGGCTGTGCGCACGGTTCGCGCTGCGTTACCGGAGTTGATCCGCCGAGGCGGCGGGAGCATCGTGACGATCAGTTCGGTCAACGCCTTCCTGCCCGACCCCACGGTGATCGACTACAGCGCCGCCAAAGCAGCACTGACCAACTTCTCGAAGTCGTTGTCGAAAGAGCTGGGAGGGAAAGGGATCCGCGTCAACACCGTCAGTCCTGGGCCGGTGCAAACGGAGTTGTGGCTAGGTAAGCACGGTGTGGCATCGACGTTGGCGAAGGCGAGTGGATCAGCCGCCGACGACATCGTCGAAAGTGCCGCGGCCGGCGCCGAGACTGGGCGGTTTACTTTCCCCGAAGAGGTTGCCGACCTGGTGTTGTTCCTCGCCAGCGATCGTGCGGGGAACGTGACGGGCGCGGACTTCGTGATCGACGGCGGTCTGATCAAGACGCTGTGACCGCTGATCAAGACCTTGTGACCGCTGATCAGGACCTTGTGATCATTGCCGCCTGGAACCTGATCAGGTGCGCGACGGTCGATGACGTGACGCACAGGATCACTGCAGACGCGATGACCGCCCACAGTCCCCACCCGATGGACGGCCCGGTGACCTCGGTACTACGTCCCACGATGGCCGCGGCGTTTCCGACGGCAACGATCAAGACAGCGATTCCCACCAGCGGTCCGGTGCAGTGATTTTTCATCTCGGGGGTGACGTCGCGGACCATGATCGCGATCAGTGCAGTGACCGCGCACATCGCGAGGACGAGAGTGATCGCCCCGCATTCGTCGATACCACTGTGGTCGAGGGTGGAAGACGACGTCCACGGGCCGAGGCTGCCGGCGACGATTCCGGCGCACGCCCACAACGATCCGACGAGATTCGGTCCGAAACGGTCGGGCATGAGGGAGGGAATTGCGCGGGTCGTCGGCGGCTGAAAGCCGAAGGCGCGTTGGTGATCCGGCTGATTGGGTGTGAACGTCACGGGACGGACCACCTTTCCTCCGCGGCGTCGAGGCGCCCAATCCAATGCTTTTCCGGAGTCTAAGGGCCGCCCAGTTCACTTTTGCCGAATCGACCGAAATTGATCGAACCGGCAGCACCAGTCAGTGAACGAAGTCCAGCGCTTCCTTGATCCACGCATTGAATTCGACGTTCGAACTCGTTCCGGTTCGGTCGACGACGATCCATCCCTTGCTCATCGGCTTACCCCGCATCTCGGGCCAACTTGCACCCTTGTGCGTCAGAAGCTCGTCGACACGATCGGGGGCACAACGAACCATGATGTTGCCGTGTGAGTTCGCGCTGGCGGTCAGCTTCCCGTTGACCATGAAACTCAGGCCACCGAACATCTTTACTTCCTCGACGTCGTCCTCGCCCGAGAGCGCGTCGCGGATACGCTCAGCCAGCGCTTTGTCGTATGCCATGGAGGCCTCCTGGGGGTGGAGTTCCAGGTTAGATCAGGTGGCGCAGGTACGTCTGGGGGTCGTGAAGGAACCGTCGCCAGTTCGAGACGAGATCGAGGTCTTCCCATCCTGCGGTTCTGATTCCCCATTCGCCGATCTCGAGCAGGTTGGCGTTCGGGAGCGCCGCGATGATCGGCGAGTGCGTCGCGATCACTGCCTGTGCGCCGGAGTCCACCAGCTCACCAAGCAACGCGGCGAGCGTCAACGTTCCTTGGAAGGAGAGGGCGGCATCGGGTTCGTCGATGAGATAGAACCCGCCGTCGGAGGTCCTCGACGACAAGATCTCGAGCAGCGCTTCTCCATGCGAAAGCTGATGATATTGCGGTTCAGGGTGCCGAGGATTGGGATTGTCCTCCAGATACGTGTACAACCCGTGCAAGGTTTCGTCCCGAAGGTAGTACGCCCATTTCGATGCGCCGGGGCTCCGCTCGACCAGAAGGCCGAGGCCGCCCGGTTCACTCGATCGGGTCTGATGCCGCGTATTGGTCGACCCGCCTTCGGCATTGAGCCCGAGAACGGCGGCAAGAATTTCGATGACGGTCGACTTCCCGGCTCCGTTTTCGCCGACCAAAATCGTGACACCCGGTGGAAGTTCGAGACCGTCCTCAACGATCTGCGCGACCGCAGGCACCGTCATCGGCCAGCTGCCTACGTCAGCGCCCGACGATGGCCCGGCCTTGATGCGTCGGATGGGTTGTCTCTGCACGGCAATACGTTCTCACAAGGTTCCGACGGGAACTGAGGCTAGTGGCGCCGCGCGAGCAATTCGACGATCCGAGCCACCAGATCGAGGGGGATCGGTTTGTTCAGTGGGAACTTCACGGTTGATTTCGCGGACCGGTACGGGTCGACGGACTTCTCGAACTCTGCGTCACCCGCCGGCAGTGGGTACATCGAGATGTGGTGTTTCCAGCCTGCGAAATGAACCAGGTTCTTGCCGTTCACCGTCATGGTCGGCATCTGATAGCTGATGGTTTCATCGAGGCCGGGAACCGTATTGTGAATCGTCTCGCGGATGCTTTCGAGGGCTGGTTGCACGTCGGCGGGAAACGAGGCGATGTATGCGTCAATCGTCGCGAATTCGGCCATGCTCGGATCCTAATCGCAGTCGGATTCAGTTGGTCCGCCAAAAATCGGGTCGGCTGCCGTCGGTGTCGGTGAACCCGTATGCCGTTCCGAGTTCGCCTGAACTGACCGATCGCTGATTCCATCGCTTCCGATTCGAATCGGCGGCGAGGGCCGCGATCGCACGTCCGATGAATCTCGGTGACTCGGAGCGTGCGAAATCCGGTGGCGCGGTCGGACAATCCCGATACGGCATCAATGCGTCATGCCAATTCGATTCGCCGACACCAAAATTGTCGAGCATCATCTCCGATCGCAGGAACCCGGGAGTGATGGCGACGGCAGTACACCCGAACGGGGCCAGTTCGTGCCCTTGCGAGAATGCGAGCCGGTTCACGGACACCTTCGCCAAGTCGTAGAATACCGAGATGCGATAGTTCGACGCGTTGTATTCGGTAGTGCCGTCGGTTATTTCGGCGACCAGTCCACCAGGTCGATCGATCATCAGCGGCAGGAGGTGATGCGACGTGGTGATGTGAGTGTCGATCGCCAGGCGCAAGATGTGAAAGCCCTTGTCCAGATCGTGTTCCCATACCGGTGTGTTCCACTCCGCCGGCCCACCCTTGAGCAATTCCGCGCCCCAGATGTCGTTGACCAAGATGTCGATATGTCCGTAGTCGGCGCGCAAGCGTTCGGCGAGATCAGCCACTTGTTTGCTCTTGAGGTGATCGACGGCAATCGGCACTCCGACGCCGCCCAGTGCGGTGACAAGTTCCGCAGTCTCTTCGATGGTCTCGCCGCGCGGGTAGTCCGACTGAAGTATCCCGGCTGATGTGCTCCGACCAGTGCAGATGACAGTTGCACCCGCCTCGCCCAAGGCTGCGGCGATTCCGCGTCCGGCGCCCCTCGTCGCCCCGGCAACAACAGCTACTCGCCCGCGGAGAGCGTCCGGATTCAGTGTCCACGACATTGTTCGATTGTTCCCGCCCGGTTTGCTTCGTTCAAGAGCGACGGCGATCTGCGGAACCGAACCTTGATCCGCGGCGTCCAAGGTAGTAATTGCTCGGGGGAGCGAAACAGGGGGAGAGATGAATCGTTGTGTCGGGCAGAGTGCCCGTTGGAGGAACGGGATCTCGGGATTGAGTTCCGTTCCGTCAAAAGGAAATTCGCATTCGATCCGGAGTCGGCGGGTAATCGAAACTCGCCGCTGTGAGAAGGTCGTCGACCTTCCACCAGGCCGGGAATCGCCCGAAGACGATTCCCGGCCGGTGTGAAAATCAGATCTGTGAAAATCAGATCACGGAAGCTGCGAGGCAGCGTCTGTATCGAGGAACCAACGCGTCGCAACCAAACCGGTGGCTCCGGCGGACGGCCAGTCCTCGGCCGAGGCACCACCAACCGCTTTGGCAACGGCCTCGGCCTTTGCTGCGCCGGAGACCAGTAACCAGACCTCTTTGGCACGCCGAACAGCGGGCAACGTCAGCGTGATGCGAACCGGTGGCGGCTTGGGGGAGTCCGTTACCGCGACAACGAACCGCGCTTCTTCTCGAACGGCGTCGGTGTGCGGGAACAACGAGTTGACGTGTCCTTCGCCGCCCATGCCGAGCAGGTGCACGTCGAAGGTCGGGACCTGATTGCCGTGTGCCTGGGCGCCCAGCAGTTGTTCGTACGCCGTCGCCGCACCGTGGGGATCACCGTCGTAGATACCGTCGGATGCGGCCATCGCATGTACTCGGTCGGGATCGACCGGCACATGATCGAGGAGCGCCTCTCGAGCCTGCACTTCGTTCCGCTCGGGATCGCCGGACGGCAGGAACCGCTCGTCACCCCAGTACAGGTCTATCTGAGACCAGTCGATGTCGCCGGGAGCATTCCGCAACTTCTCGAGAAGTGCGATCCCGGTTCCGCCACCGGTCAGAACGATGGATGCGACTCCGCGAGCCTTCTGGGCCTCGACGATGGTCGTGACCAGGCGTGCGGCAGCAGCATCGACGAGTTGGCCGGCGTCGGAAAACTTCTCTACGACAACATCACTCATAGGTCACCTTCTCCAATCCAGCCAGAGCTTCCTCGTAGATCTCGTCGGGATCGAGTCGACGCAATTCCTCAGCGAGGCAATCGCGTGTCTCTCGGCGACCCAGAGAAACCAGCGCGTCGGGCTGACCGGTACGGATCAACGTTGCAGTCGTGCCCTCCTGCGGGCGACTGATGGAAATGCTGCGGGTCTCGAGCTTCAACTCGACGGTCAGCTCACCCGTACGCCGAATGACCGGACCGTCGATCTTGGCCGCCAGCCAACCGGCGAGAATATCCAGTGCCGGTTCGGTTTTGAGACCGGAGACCACTGCGGAGGTGATCTTCTCGTGCGGCGGCTGATCGAGAGCCGACGCAAGCAGCGCGCGCCAGTAGGTGACGCGACTCCAGGCGAGATCGGTGTCACCGGCGGTGTACGACGCGAGTCGCCCCTTGATGGTGGCCGTCGGATCGGGGGCACCGGTGGCATCGGTGATGCGCCGTATCGCGAGCCTCCCGACGGGGTCCTTCGCCGGAATCTCGGGTGCCTCGAGGGGCCACCACGCGACTACCGGGGTGTCGGGGAGCAGGAACGGGATGACGACGCTGCTCTCGTGATCCGCAAGCGGACCGTAGAGACGCAGGACCACGACCTCCGAGGCGCCGGCGTCGCCGCCGACACGGATCTGAGCATCGAGCCGAGGCTCACTCTGCTCGTCGCCACGCAGAAGCACGATGACGCGGCAAGGGTGCTCGCGACTTGCCTCGTTGGCGGCCTCGATGGCTTCCTCGGCGTTCCCGGTGTCCCTGGTGCAGACGACGAGCGTCAACACTCGCCCCAAGGTGACAGCGCCGCCGGTCTTACGTACCTCGACCAGTTTCTTGCTGACCTGGACCGTGGTGGTGGACGGCAAATCGAGAATCACTAGGGTCGCCTCCATTCGCGTCCGGTGCGTTGCATCATTTCGTCCGCAGACGGTGGTCCCCACGTTCCGGCCTCGTAGGGTTCCGGCTTACCGCCGGCGGCCCAGTGCTCGAGGACGGGATCGAGTATCTCCCAAGACAATTCAACTTCGGCATTCACCGGGAACAGTGACGGCTCGCCGAGCAACACGTCGAGAATGAGCCGCTCGTACGCCTCCGGTGACGACTCGGTGAAAGCCTGACCGTACGAGAAGTCCATGTTGACGTCACGGACCTCCATGCTCGATCCGGGAACCTTCGAGCCGAACCGCATGGTGACGCCCTCGTCGGGCTGCACGCGGATGACCAGAGCGTTCTGGCCGAGGTCTTCGGTCATCGTCTTGTCGAACGGCAGGTGCGGTGCGCGTTTGAACACCACTGCGATCTCGGTGACACGACGGCCGAGTCGTTTGCCCGTGCGCAGGTAGAACGGCACACCCGCCCAGCGGCGGGTGTCGACCTCGAGGGTGATGGCGGCAAAGGTCTCCGTGATGGAGTCCGCTGCGAAGCCGTCTTCTTCGAGGAGCCCGACCACCGGCAGCCCACCCTGCCAGCCGCCCGCGTACTGGCCGCGGGCGGTGGTCTCGTCGAGGGGTTCTGCGAGGCGAGTGGCAGAGAGGACCTTGATCTTCTCAGCCTGCAGATTGAGCGGCTCGAAGCTGATGGGTTCTTCCATCGCCGTGAACGCGAGCAATTGCAGCAGGTGGTTCTGGATCACGTCACGGGCCGCGCCGATGCCGTCGTAGTACCCGGCGCGTCCACCGAGGCCGATGTCCTCAGCCATCGTGATCTGAACGTGGTCGACGTAGTGCGCGTTCCAGATCGGATCGAACAACTGGTTCGCGAAGCGCAGAGCCAGGATGTTCTGGACCGTTTCCTTACCGAGGTAGTGGTCGATACGGAAGACCGTGTCCTCGGGGAACACCTTGTTGACGACGGCGTTCAGTTCGCGAGCGCTCTCGAGATCGTGACCGAACGGCTTCTCGATGACCACGCGTCGCCACTGACCGTCCTCGGCCTGCGCGAGGCCGGAGGCAGACAGCTGTTCGAGGACCTGAGGAAATGCGTTGGGCGGAATCGCGAGGTAGAAGCCGTGATTGCCGCCGATGCCACGCTCGTTGTCGAGCGTGGACAACGTGTCGGACAGGTTCTGGAAGGCCTCGGACTCGTCGAAACTGCCCTCCACGAACCGGATGCCTTCGGCGAGCCGCTCCCACACGTCCTGACGAAACTTGGTGCGAGCACCGTCCTTGACTGCTTCGAGGACGACGTTCGCGAAGTCCTCGTCCGTCCAGTCACGCCGGGCGAACCCGACCAGAGCGAATCCGGGCGGCAACAGTCCACGGTTGGCGAGGTCGTAGATGGCTGGCATGAGCTTGCGCCTGGCAAGGTCGCCGGTAACACCGAAAATCACCAGGGCGCAGGGCCCCGCAATGTGCGGAAGCCGTTTGTCGGTGCTGTCCCGAAGGGGATTCACCCAATCTGATGCCGCCGCGGAATCGCTCACAGGCTCAGCTCTTCTGGGTTGCTGCGCGGAGCTGCTCGGCAGTTGCGTCGAGCAACTCGTTCCAGGACACCTCGAACTTGTCGACGCCCTCGGTTTCGAGGACCGTGAACACGTCCGCAAGATCGATGCCGACAGCAGCGAGCTGATCGAAGACCGCCTGTGATTCCTGAGCGGTACCCGAGATGGTGTCGCCCGTGATCTCGCCGTGGTCGGCGAGAGCGTCCAGCGTCTTCTCCGGCATGGTGTTGACGGTGTTGGGTGCAACCAACTCGGTGACGTAGAGCGTGTCCGGGTAATCCGGGTTCTTCACGCCGGTCGACGCCCACAGCGGACGCTGAGCCTTGGCGCCGTCTGCCAGAAGAGCCTGGAAGCGCGGCTGCACCTCGAAGATCTGCTGGTACGCGTTGTACGCCAGGCGAGCGTTTGCGAGTGCAGCCTTGCCGCGAAGCTCGAGAGCGTCCGGCGTGCCGATTGCCGTGAGGCGGTTGTCGATCTCGGAATCCACGCGGGAGACGAAGAACGAGGCGACCGACTCGATGGACGAGATGTCGCGGCCGGCAGCCTTGGCGGTGTCCAGACCTTCGAGGTATGCGCCCATGACTGCTTCGTAGCGCTCGACCGAGAAGATCAAGGTGACGTTGACGCTGATGCCCTCGCCGATCACCTTGGCGATGGCGGGAATGCCTGCCAGCGTCGCGGGGATCTTGATCAGGACGTTCGGGCGATCGACGATCTTGTGCAGCTCGATCGCCTGCGCGACGGTGGCGTCGGTGTCGTGTGCCAGGCGAGGATCGACCTCGATGGACACGCGACCGTCGACGCCGTTCGACGCCTCGAACTGCGGAGCCAGGATGTCGCACGCAGCGCGCACGTCGTCGGTGGTCACCGCGGTGATGGTGGCGTCGACATCGGCGCCGCGCTGTGCGAGCTCACGAACCTGAGCATCGTAAGCCGAGCCCTTGGAAAGGGCTGCCTGGAAGATCGACGGGTTGGTCGTGACGCCCACAATCGACTTCGTGTCGATGAGGTTCTGCAGGTTGCCGGACTGGATGCGATCTCGCGAGAGGTCGTCGAGCCAGATGGAAACGCCTGCAGCGGAGAGCTTTTCGGTATTCACGTTCTGTGTCATCGAGATCATCCCTTCACAGCTGCGAGGGAGCGCTGCGCGGCTTCGACAGTCGCGTCGGCAGTGATGCCGAACTCCCGGTACAAGGTCTTGTAATCGGCGGAGGCGCCGTAGTGCTCGAGCGAGACGGCCTGACCGGCGTCGCCGAGGATGCGCCACCACGGCATTGCGATGCCGGCTTCGACGGACACGCGTGCGCGGACGGCGGGCGGAATGACCTCGTCGCGGTACGCCTGATCCTGCTCGAGGAACCAGTCGAGGCAGGGCACGGAAACGACGCGGGTTGCAACGCCCTGAGCTTCGAGGGTCTCACGAGCCTCGGTGGCCAGATGCAGTTCGGAACCGGTGGCCAGCAAGATGACCTCGGGCGAACCGTTGGCTGCGTCGACGAGAACGTACGCGCCGCGCTTGACGCCCTCGGCAGCTTTCTCCTTGGTGCCTTCGAGAACCGGGATGTCCTGGCGGGTGAGTGCCAGAGCGGTCGGTCCTGTCTTGTTCTCGAGTGCTGCCTGCCACGCGAACGAGGTCTCGTTGGCGTCGCCCGGGCGGACGACGGCGAGATTCGGGATGGCGCGCAGTGCGGCCAGGTGCTCGACCGGCTGGTGAGTCGGGCCGTCTTCGCCGAGACCGATGGAGTCGTGGGTCCAGACATAGGTGACGGCAGTCTTCATCAGTGCAGCCAGGCGAACGGCCGGACGCATGTAGTCGGAGAAGACCATGAAGGTTCCGCCGTACGGGCGGGTCGGGCCGTGCAGCGCGATGCCGTTGAGGATCGAGCCCATCGCATGCTCACGGATGCCGAAGTGGAGCGTGCGGCCGTAAGGCTGCGCATTCCAGTCGTTGGTGGAGATGGAGAACGGGCCGAACGAATCTGCGCCCTTGATGGTGGTGTTGTTGCTGCCCGCGAGGTCAGCGGAGCCGCCCCACAGTTCGGGCAGGATCGGTCCGAGCGCGTTGAGTGCCGAACCGGAGGCCTTGCGAGTCGCAACGCCCTTGGCGTCGGCCTCGTAGGTCGGGAGAGCGTCGGCCCAGCCGGCGGGGAATTCGCCGGCGAACAGGCGGTCGAAGAGTTCCTTGCGTTCGGTCTCACGTGCAGCCCACGCGTCGAACTCGACCTGCCATGCCTTGCGTGCGTCGGCGCCGCGCGAGACGACCTCACGGGCGTGAGCCAAAGCGTCGGCGTCGACGTCGAAGGACTTGCTCGGATCGAATCCGAGGGCTTCCTTGACCGCAGCGACCTCGTCGGCACCCAGGGCGGAACCGTGGACGTCGCCGGTGTTCATCTTCTTCGGAGCCGGGAAACCGATGATGGTGCGGAGAAGGATGATCGACGGGCGATCGACGACGGCCTTGGCCGCAGCGACTGCGTCGAGAATGCCGGAGACGTTTTCGCCGCCCTCGACGTGCTGAACGTGCCAGCCGTACGCCTCGTAGCGCTTTCCGACGTCTTCGCCGAGAGCGATGGTGGTGTCGTGCTCGATGGAGATCTTGTTGTCGTCGTAGAAGACGACGAGGTTGCCCAGTTCCTGGACACCGGCGAGGGACGACGCCTCGGAGGTGACGCCTTCTTCGATGTCACCGTCGGACGCGATCACGTAGATGTGATGGTCGAAGGGGGAGGAGCCGACCGGGGTCTCCGGATCGAACAGCCCGCGCTCACGGCGCGCAGCCATCGCCATACCAACTGCGGAGGCGAGGCCCTGGCCCAGCGGACCCGTGGTCATCTCGACGCCGACGGTGTGGCCGACCTCGGGGTGGCCGGGGGTCAAAGCGCCCCACGTGCGGAGAGCTTCGAGGTCCGCGAGTTGGAGACCGTAGCCCGACAGGTAGAGCTGGGTGTACAGCGTCAAGGACGAATGGCCACAGGAAAGAACGAAGCGGTCACGGCCGACCCATTCTGCATCCGAAGGATCGTGGCGCATGACGCGCTGGAAGAGGGTGTATGCCAACGGCGCCAAGCTCATTGCAGTTCCGGGATGGCCGTTGCCGACCTTCTGAACCGCGTCGGCGGCGAGCACGCGGGCGGTATCGACAGCCTTGGTGTCCAGGTCGGTCCAGTCCGAGGGGTGGACGGGTTGCGTGAGGACGTGGATCTCGTCTGTGATCGACACTGGCAGATGTCTCCTGACATGGTGTACGTGGATTGCGAGGGTGGGTGTCCCTCCACTGCGTAACCCAGCCTAATGGTCCTGGCTGTCCGGGTCGATTCGGTTCCTCCATGGCTGCGGTCTACCATCGTCCGTAGTAGAGAACAGTGTCAGCAGTGTGTCGTGAAGAGTTAGTGCGGTAACGCGTGGTGCAAGGAGAGAACGTGCGGACAGGGCAACAGCCGAGCGGACATGGCTTCGGCAGCCCAGGTGCCGCCCCGCGGGCGACCAATACCGATACGGTGTGGGGTCGCGCAACGGGCAAGGTTCTGGCTTATATCGCGCTCACGAAGCCGCGAGTAATCGAATTGCTGTTGGTGGCAACCATTCCGGCAATGCTGCTGGCCGATCGCGGAACAGTCGACATCGCTCTGATCCTCAGCACCCTCTTCGGTGGCTGGATGGGCGCAGCGAGTGCGAACTCCCTCAACTGCGTCGTCGACGCCGACATCGACAAGGTCATGAAGCGCACCGCCAAGCGTCCGCTGGCCCGCGAGGCGGTACCGACTCGCAACGCGCTCGTCTTCGGACTTCTCCTGGGTCTCGCGTCGTTCCTGTGGCTGTGGTGGCGAGCCAACCTCCTCGCCGGCATCCTCGTCGTGATCACGATCGCGTTCTACGTACTCATCTACACGATGGTTCTCAAGCGTCGTACCTGGCAGAACGTCATCTGGGGTGGCGCTGCCGGATGTATGCCCGTCCTCGTCGGCTGGGCCGCAGTCACCGGGTCACTGAGCTGGCAGCCCGTCGTGCTGTTCCTGATCATCTTCTTCTGGACGCCGCCGCACACCTGGGCGCTCGCAATGCGCTACAAGGAAGACTACAAAGCTGCCGGTGTTCCGATGCTTCCCGTGATCGCCACCGAAGAGCACGTCACCAAGCAGATCCTGTTCTACAGCTGGGCGATGGTCGTCACGACGCTCGTCCTCGTGCCCGCGTCCGGCGTCATCTACGCCGCCATCACCATCGTCGCCGGCGCGTGGTTCCTGCTCATGGCCCATCAGCTGTACCGCAGCGTTCGTGGCGGTGCCCAGGTCAAGCCGCTGCGCCTGTTCCTGCAGTCCAACAACTATCTTGCGATCGTCTTCGTCGGCCTCGCTGTCGACTCGGTGCTCGGACTCCAGACGATCAGTGACATGCTCAGCTGATTCTGCTGTGCGCCTTTATTAAACGCGGGCGGTTAATAAAGGCGCACAGCACTTCGCTAGGGGATCAGAACGATTGAACCCGTGGTTGCTCGACCTTCCAGGTCCCGGTGCGCTGTCGCTGCATCGGCGAGGGGGTATTCGGCCCCGACGCGAATATCGAGCTTCCCGGCCGCAATGGCATCGAAGACATCGCCGGCACGCCAGGTCAATTCCTCACGAGTGCGAATGTGATGCGCGAGCGTCGGACGCGTCAGGAACAGCGAGCCCGACGAATTGAGCCGCTGCGGATCCACCGGCGGAACCGGACCACTGGCCGCACCGAACAACGCGACGGTGCCGCGGATACGCACGGAAGCCAAGCTCGAATCAAAAGTTGTCGCGCCGACGCCGTCGTATGCCGCCGCGACTCCTTCGCCGCCGGTCAACTCCCGAACGCGCGCTGCGATGTCCTCGTCGTACCGCAGTACCTCCGAGGCACCGGCGCCACGCGAGAGTTCTTCCTTCGCATCCGATGACACAGTCGTGACGACCTTCGCCCCGAGGCTGACGGCCATCTGCGTCAGGATCAACCCGACGCCGCCCGCGCCCGCGTGCACGAGCACGGTGTCTCCGTTCTGGATCGGATACGTCGACTTCGCGAGGTAATGCGCCGTCATCCCCTGCAGGAGCGCCGACGCTGCGGCCGATGCCGGGACACCGTCGGGTACTTTCACTGCGACTGCGGCGGGAACAGCCACCTTCTCGGCATAGCTGCCAGTGGCCGCGGCCCACGCGACACGGTCGCCCACGGCGAATTCGGTGACATCGGAACCGACGGCTTCGACGACACCGCTGCCCTCGTCGCCCGGAATGTAGGGGAGCGGCCGCTTGTACTGGCCCATTCGGAAGTACGTGTCGATGAAATTGATGCCGATCGCTTCGGTCCGGACGAGTAGATCGCCTGGGCCCGGTGTCGGTTCGGGTTGTTCGGTCAGAGTCAGAACCTCTGGTCCGCCGGTCTCGGTCACGTAGATGGCTCGCATGGTTTCTGTTCTACACCCGCGGCGACCGAGCCTCAGTCCATGCCTGGTGTCGCTTCCGGGCTACCGACCAGTATTGTCGAGTCATGAGCACCGATACAGAGAAGTCGGACGCCACCCCGTCCGCGCCGGAACTGCCGAAGTCCACGGTGAATGCCATCACCAAGTTCGTCGCCGAGCACGGCGGAACCGCCAGCGCCGTCATCCAGCCGGTCGGCGTTGCCGGCGTTCGCATCACTCTCGTGGGTGCCGACGGCATCCTCGGTGACCAGGTCGTCGAGGACCTCGCCACGGCCAATGTCGTCGTCGCATCCTTCGACAACGTCACCGTTGCCGAGTGGGAGCGTGAGCTGACGAGCATCGTCACCCCGCAGGATGGCCACTTCAAGAAGATGGCCGGTTGGGTTGCCAATCAGACTCGGTTCCCGAAAGCTCGCAACGAATCCTGAAATGACGTCTGGGG
>NZ_JBHTSW010000070.1:0-17467 GCF_042794945.1 Rhodococcus sp. NPDC056506
GGTCGCCGATGTACTGGCTCGACGCGCAGGTCAACACCACGGAAATGTTCGTCCACCACGAAGATGTACGACGCGCACACCTGAACTGGGCGCCGCGTCCGTTGTCGGAGGGTCGGCAGGCTCAACTGTGGAAGTACGCGCGGCAGATCGGCAAGATGGGCTACCGCAAAGCCGCTGTCGAGGTGATTTTGGAACTTCCGTCCGGGGAGAGCGCAGTCGTCCACAAATCCGGCTCTCGCAGTGTTGTCCTGCAGGGTGAACCTGCAGAGTTGTTGCTTCACGCTTTCGGTCGCAACGAAGTGCAGATCGAAGCAAAAGGTGAACTTGGCGACGTTCAATCGGTGATGGCACTCGATCGCAGTTTCTGATGGCCTCCTTCTACCGGAGTAGAACTCGACAGACGGGTTGTGAAGATCACGTTTCGCACTCGCGACCTGTGTTGCTGGTGTTGCGGATGGTCCAGATGGGGTCGCACAGACTAGCCTGAACTCCATGGCAGGTAAGTCGAGCGCCCGGGGATCCAGTACAAGCACGTCCACGTCCAGGGCATCGACCAGGTCGTCAGCGTCTGCGCCGAGCGCGCGGGCGACCGCAAAACCTCGCACATCGCGCACCACGCGGACCGTCTCGACTCCTCGAAATGTCACGACGTCGGCCAAAGCCGGTGGCCGCCCCGCTTCGGGGAAAGGCTCCAAGCCGGCTCCGAAGAAGTCGTCCGGTACGTCTTCGGCTTCGCGCCGACCCGTGTCGAAAACGTCTCAGCGGGCCAGCCCGTTGGCGGCGGTCGGCAAGGGGATCGGCGCCGGGTGGTCCCTGGCTGCCCGCGGTGTCGGCGCCACCACGCGCACGGTCAGCAAGGTCGGCGAGATCGAAGCCGGCCATCGCCGCGACGGAATAGCGCTCGGCCTGATCGCATTCAGCGTCGTCATCGCCGGGGGAGTCTGGTTCAAGGCCGGAGGTCCGATCGGCGGTGGTATCGACACTCTCGTGCGGGCGATCTTCGGCGCGGCTTCGGCTGTGCTCCCCATCGTCGGCGTCGGCCTCGCGATCCTGTTGATGCGCACCGAACCCAAACCTGAGATCCGACCTCGACTGATCATGGGATCGCTGCTGGTCGGTCTTCCTGCACTCGGCCTGTGGCACATCATCTCCGGATCGCCGACAGACGCGACCGGCCGCTCCAACGGCGCAGGTTTTGTCGGATACGTCGTGGGAGGCCCGCTGACCAACGGCCTCACCGTCTGGCTGTCGGCGCCGCTGTTGGTCATCGCCGCCGGATTCGGAATCCTGCTTCTGACCGGAACGACTCTGCGTGAGGTTCCGAGCAAGTTCCAGTCCTTCTTCGGTGCCTCGTATCGCTCGGACGAATACGGCGACTACGGATCCGAATTCGACGAGGACGGCGAGCACCACTACGGCGAATCTGCTTACGATCCTTCGCTGTTCGACGCCGACGGCTACCCGGTGGACACCTACGCCGAGCCGCCGCTCAAGCCCGCCAAGCGGACCAGCCGGCGCGCGCCGATCGACAACTACCCGACGGACGAGTTCGAATCCGGAGACAAGAAGACCGAAGTGCTCGGTCTGTGGAACGCCGACGAAACGGCAGAGCCCGACGAGCCCGTCGTGGCTGCGGCAGCGCCCGTCGTGGAGACGCCGGCGCCGCGCCCCAAGGTGCCGGCACGTTCGGTCCCCATCGCCAAGCCCGTGCCGAAACCCGAACCGGAGCCGGAGGAGAAGGAACACTTCGTCACCGATCGCGTCACCGACGGCGACTACAACCTCCCACCGACGACGTTGCTGATCGAGGGCGATCCGCCCAAGCTCCGCAGTTCTGCGAACGACGCGATGATCGAAGCGATCAGCGAGGTCCTCGAACAGTTCAAGATCGACGCCGCCGTTACCGGATTCACCCGCGGACCGACAGTGACGCGCTACGAGGTCGAACTCGGACCCGGCGTGAAGGTCGAGAAGATCACTGCGCTCGCCCGCAACATCGCCTACGCGGTGGCAACCGACAACGTCCGCCTCCTCGCCCCCATCCCGGGTAAGTCCGCGGTGGGTATCGAGGTACCGAACTCCGACCGTGAAATGGTTCGCCTCGCCGACGTGCTGAACGCGCCGAGCACCAGACGCGATCACCATCCACTGGTGATCGGTCTGGGTAAGGACATCGAAGGTGACTTCGTCAGTGCGAACCTCGCGAAGATGCCCCACCTGCTGGTGGCAGGTTCGACCGGCTCGGGTAAGTCGAGCTTCGTGAACTCGATGCTCGTGTCACTACTGACCCGGGCGACGCCGGAAGAAGTACGGATGATCCTCATCGACCCCAAGATGGTCGAGCTCACGCCGTACGAAGGTATCCCGCACCTGATCACGCCGATCATCACTCAGCCCAAGAAGGCAGCGGCCGCGCTGGCCTGGTTGGTCGAGGAGATGGAACAGCGCTACCAGGACATGCAGGCCAACCGAGTGCGTCACATCGACGACTTCAACTCCAAGGTCAAGTCCGGGGAAATCACCGCGCCGCTGGGCAGCGAGCGCGTCTACCGTCCGTACCCGTACATCCTGGCGATCGTGGACGAGTTGGCGGACCTCATGATGACCGCTCCGCGCGACGTCGAAGAAGCAATCGTCCGCATCACCCAGAAAGCCCGCGCTGCCGGTATCCACCTGGTGCTGGCAACGCAGCGCCCGTCCGTCGACGTCGTCACCGGCCTGATCAAGACCAACGTGCCTTCGCGTCTGGCGTTCGCGACGTCCTCGCTCACGGACTCGCGAGTCATCCTCGATCAGCCTGGCGCCGAGAAGCTCATCGGTATGGGTGACGGCTTGTTTCTGCCCATGGGCGCCGGCAAGCCGACCCGTATGCAGGGCGCGTTCATCACCGACGAGGAAATCTCTGCGGTTGTCGACTTCGCGAAGAACCAGGCCGAGCCCGAGTACACCGAAGGTGTCACCGCACAGAAGGCCGGGGAGAAGAAGGACGTCGACCCCGACATCGGCGACGACATGGACGTCCTCTTGCAGGCCGTGGAATTGGTCATCACGAGTCAATTCGGTTCGACGTCGATGCTGCAGCGCAAGCTGCGCGTCGGGTTCGCCAAGGCCGGCCGACTCATGGATCTCATGGAAAATCGTGGCGTCGTCGGCCCCAGCGAGGGCTCGAAGGCACGCGAGGTTTTGATGAAGCCTGAGGAACTCGACGGTCTGCTGTGGTCGATTCGCGGTGGCGACCCGGACGAGGCACCCGCAGACGAGTAGCGACACCTCGGCGGACAAGCCGTCGACAGACGACCGGAGGAACCCGTGCATGTGACGCCGTTGGCTTGGGGAATCACGATCGTGGTGATCCTCGGCCTGTTCGTCTTCGACTTCTTCGCCCACGTCCGCACGCCACATGCGCCCACGTTCCGGGAGTCGGCATTCTGGTCGACGGTCTACATTTCGATAGCCATCGTCTTCGGCCTGGTCGTGATGTGGATCTGGGGTACGACGTACGGCGGTGAGTACTTCGCCGGCTACGTCACGGAAAAGGCGCTCTCGGTAGACAATCTGTTCGTCTTCGTGATCATCATGTCGACGTTCGCCGTCCCGCGAGAGTTCCAGCAGAAAGTCCTGCTTATCGGCATCGTCCTCGCGCTGGTGATGCGCGGAATCTTCATCGGAGTCGGCGCGGCCGCCATCAATGCGTACAGCTGGGTGTTCTACCTTTTCGGTGCATTTCTGATCTACACCGCGTACACCCTGATCCGCGATCACGGCCACGAGAAGGAAGCGGAGGAGAAGCGCGACAGTCGCATCATCTCGCTCGTGAAGCGGGTGCTGCCCACCACCGAGGAATACGACGGCGACAAACTGATCACCCGGATCGACGGCAAGCGCGTCGTGACACCGTTGTTGTTGGCGCTCATCGCAATCGGGTTTGCCGACGTGCTCTTCGCGCTCGATTCGATTCCGGCGATCTACGGTCTGACGCAGGAACCGTACCTGGTGTTCACCGCCAACGCCTTCGCGCTGATGGGCCTACGACAGCTGTACTTCCTGATCGGCGGGTTGCTCGAACGACTCGTCTACCTCTCGTACGGGCTCTCGATAATTCTGGCGTTCATCGGCGTGAAACTGGTACTGCACGCGTTGCACGAGAACACGCTCTCGTTCGTCAACGGCGGTGAACACGTCTCGGTGCCGGAAATCTCGACGGCACTCTCACTCGGAGTGATCATCGGAGTGCTGGCGGTGACAACGGTCGCGAGCCTGTTGAAGACTCGCGACCGGGCCGGGGAGTAAAGCCGGGGCCTGTGTCCGTCAGGCGCTGAACTGGCCCAGAACCGGCACCCACTCGGTGATCCGGACGTTTTCGATCAGGTCGGCGATCGCGAACGGATCGTGGGTGAAGAGAAGCGAAACGGTATCGGTGTCAGCGGCGTCGACGATGATCAGCGCGCCGTTTCCATCTGCAAACGGACCTGAAGACAACACGATCGAGCGGGAAACCAGATCGGCGAGCCACGCGCGGTGATCGCTGCGGAGTTCGTCGCGCTGAGGATTCTTCTCGGGCGCGTAGGTGTATTCGACGAGGAACAACGACATCGTGAACCGCTTTCGGGACGGGGATCGAGACAGGGATGTGTGAAGAGTCTGAACGGTTCAGAGAGTCAGGAGCATGCGAGTATTGCCGAGTGTGTTGGGTTTCACATAGCTCAGATCGAGGAACTCGGCGACGCCGGCGTCGTAGGAACGACACATTTCGGCATAGACCTCAGCGGTGACGGGAGTGCCGTCGATCTCCGCGAATCCGTGACGGTGGAAGAACTCGGTCTCGAACGTCAAAACGAACAGTCGTTCCAACTCCAATTCCTTGGCGACCTCGATGAGTTTGTCGACGACGTGGAATCCCGCACCCTGCCCCTTGGCCGTCGGATCGACTGCGACGGTGCGGATCTCACCCAGGTCTGCCCATAGCACATGCAGTGCGCCGCAAGCGATTACCTGGTCACCCCGCTCAGCGACCCAGAACTCCTGGACAGCCTCGTACAGCGTCACGAGATTCTTCTCGAGCAGGATCTTGCCGGCGTAGATGTCGATCAGGCGCTTGATTTCGGGGATGTCCGACGTTCGCGCGCGACGCACGATCAACTGGCTCTCGGTATAGGTCGGCGCGGTCGAAGTCATGTGGTGCACATTAGTCAATGGCCCTACCGATATTCTAAGTCGCGTGCCTGTCCGCCCCACGCAATTCCCGCGCCGCTCGGCTGTATCCCGGGTTCGGCTCACCGCCCGTGCGGTGATCCGATGAGTACCCCGCGCGATCAGACCGACGCCCATCGCGCCGCCGTCGGTCCGTCCGACGGCACACCTGTCGCGGACAACCCGGTTCCGTTGCTGAACATCGCGAACATTCTCACGATGGTGCGAATGGTTCTCGTTCCGGTGTTTCTCGTTGTTCTGTTCGTCGACGGCGGACACTCGACGTGGTGGCGTCTCGGAGCGATGGGCGTGTTCATCGTCGCCGCGATCACGGATCGGATCGACGGCCAATTGGCTCGGAAGTACGGTCTGGTCACCGATTTCGGGAAACTCATGGACCCGATCGCGGACAAGGCCTTGATCGGAGCCGCGCTCATCGGGCTCTCGGTTCTCGGCGATCTGTCGTGGTGGGTTACCGGAGTGATCATCGCCCGAGAACTCGGAATCACGCTGTTGCGGTTCGCGGTCCTGCGGCACGCGGTCATCCCGGCAGGCAAGGGTGGCAAGCTCAAGACGCTCGTACAGGCCGTCGCGATCGGCTTCTACCTCTGCCCGCTGCCGAGCAGTTGGGACATCGTCAGCGGACTGCTGATGGCTGCTGCCGTCGTACTGACGGTGGCGACGGGAATCGAATACATCGTGCAGGCGATCAGGCTTCGCGCCGGAGTTCGCGCAGTCGAGTCATGACCGACCCGCTGCTCGGACTCGGGGTGGTCGAACTCGTCGACGCCCTCGCCGCCGCGAGGCAGACTGTCGCCGCCGCTGAGTCTTTGACGGCCGGATTGTTCACGGCTGCGATCGCGTCGGTGCCAGGGTCGAGCGCGGTGCTGCGTGGGGGCCTGGTCGTGTATGCGACCGACCTGAAAGCAACGCTGGCGGGCGTGGATCCTGAGCGCCTGGCGTCGGACGGTCCCGTGTCCGAGAGCACCGCCGTGGCCTTGGCGCTCGGCGCCCGGACGAGGTGCGGTGCCGACTGGGGAATCGGACTGACCGGAGTTGCCGGTCCGAGCGAGCAGGACGGACACCCGGTCGGAACGGTGTTTCTCGGCATCGCCGGCCCGGACGGAACCGAATGCGTACCGCTCGCGCTCGGCGGCGAACGGTGGGAGATTCGGACAACCGCGGTCGCGACTGCCGTGTCGCGGTTGCGTGATCGTGTCGTAGCGCGTGCGGCACGATAGGCTCGGGAACCAATCGGATGTGTTCGGACGTTGACGATTGTGAAGACGTACGACCATGCACGATGAGGTCACGGATGAAGGAGGAGCGAGATGGCGCTGCTATTGCGTGAGGCAATCGGTGACAGTCTCCGGCGTACGCGCGTTTCGCAGAGCCGCACGCTACGTGAGGTGTCGAACAGCGCGCGTGTGAGCTTGGGCTATCTGTCCGAAGTGGAACGTGGACGTAAGGAAGCATCGAGCGAACTGTTGGCAGCGATCTGTGATGCGCTCGCAGTCCCGCTGTCCGACGTGCTGGTCGATGTGAGCGAGACCTTGGCCACCAAGAAGAGCTCTCCGGTAGCTGGTCGACAGGTCACCGAACCTGCCGTGTCGGCATCCGGCACTGTCTCGGCATCCGGTTCGCCGACTATCGCACGCGACACTCGCGTCGTGATTCCGGCACCGAACGCTCGAAGGTTGGCGGCGGCGTAGCCACTACCGGCCGTAACCGATAGATTTTGTACGTAACCGCCGGTTTCCAGCAGGTGGGGTCAGAGCAGATAGGGCGCAGCCCTTGTTTCGGTGCGCGACGGTCGCGCTCCGGGTCGCGTTCGGCGCGGCGCATCAGATGGAGGCAGGATCAAACCAATGGCTAATCCTTTCGTCAAGGGCTGGAAGTACCTGATGGCGCTCTTCAATTCGAAGATCGATGAGAAGGCAGATCCAAAGGTTCAGATTCAGCAGGCGATCGAGGACGCACAGCGCCAGCATCAGGCGTTGTCCCAGCAGGCTGCGTCGGTGATCGGTAATCAGCGTCAACTCGAGATGAAGCTCAGCCGTCAGCTCGACGAGGTCGAGAAGCTCAACGCCAACGCGCGCCAAGCCGTCAATCTTGCCGATCAGGCTGCTGCTGCCGGCGACAACGACAAGGCGATCCAGTACACCAACGCCGCCGAGGCTTTTGCGGCTCAGTTGGTGACGGCCGAGCAGGGCGTCGAGGATCTGAAGGCACTGCACGACCAGTCCTTGCAGGCAGCCGCTCAGGCCAAGAAGGCCGTCGAGCAGAACGCGATGACCCTGCAGGCAAAGGTTGCCGAGCGTACCAAGCTGCTCAGCCAGCTCGAGCAGGCCAAGATGCAGGAGCGCGTGAGCGAGTCGCTTCGTTCCATGGACAGCACGCTGTCGGCTCCCGGCAACACACCCAGCCTCGATGCTGTGCGCGACAAGATCGAGCGCCGCTACGCTGACGCACTCGGCTCGGCCGAGCTCGCCCAGAACTCCGTCCAGGGCCGCATGATGGAGGTCCAGCAGGCCTCGGTTCAGATGGCGGGGCACAGCCGCCTCGAGCAGATTCGTGCGTCCATGAAGGGCGAGGCACTGCCTTCCGGCGGTGCAGCAGCCACTCCCGCGACTCCGTCCGTCGAGAAGCAGCCCCCGGCTGCCGGTCAGACCGGGCAGTAGCCGAATCCTCGATGTCGGCAGTGATGCTCTGATGTTTTCTTCGCGAGACGGTCGATCTGGGCGTGAGCCCCGGTCGGCCGTTCCCGTTTCCGTATCCGGCGCTTTCGGAGCGTTGGGACGCACCGCGGACACATTGCGTGAGGTCGGTCTGTCTGCGGCGGATGCTGCTCGGCGGTGGCAGGATCCGCGCGCCAAGTTCGAGCGCAAGCGTGCCCGTGCGCGTCGGCGCGCGCAGCGTTGGGGTTTCATGTCCGGCGGATCAGTGGTCGGCACGGCAGGCCTCGCGGTTGCGTCGGCCCCCGAGTGGTCGGTGGTCGTGGCAGGCGGGGGAGCGGCACTGTTCGCGGTTCCCGCCGTCATCGCGGTCGGCCGTTACCGTTCGATGAGCTCCGGTCCTCCGCCGTCGGCGCCGATTCGCAGACGGTTGCCACCGTCGTCGTCTCGCGCGTTCATTCCGATGTCGCGCCTCATCGGTGCCGAGACGTCGCTGTTCGAGATTTTGAGTGTTCTCAGACGCGCCGACACCATCGACCCCGGTGAGCTGGACGAAATCACCGCTACCGCCGATTCGGCACTCAGAGCGATGTTCGCGGTGTCGTCGGACGTGGTGGCGATGGAACGTGCGGTGGCCGCAACGCCCAAAGTGACTGAGCCGCTGGATCCCACAATCGACAGCGCAGTTCGTGAGTTGCAGTCGGGGTTGGACCAATACGAGGATCTGGTGACCTCGGCCGCCGCGCTGACTGCGCCTCACAGCCCTTCGGCGCTCGTGGGATTCAACCGGGAACTCTCGGCGCTGCACGCGGCCGCCGAGCGACTTTCGGCGCTTGCCGACGCCATCGGCGAGGTGGACGACATCACCCGCAAGTACAACTGACGGTTCCTGGTCTGATCGGCGCTCAGTCGTCGGCGCCGCGGGCTGCCAATGCTTCACCCATCGCATCTGCGGTCATCAGGGTGCCGACGATGACCGGCACTGCGAAGGAACGCAGCGAGAAGCCGAGCCCCCGTGCCTTGCGTGCTTCGGATACCTGTGTGATGACCTCGAACATGAGTGGGATGCACCGGATCGTCATTGCCAGGAGCAAGGCGATCCGTTCGGGATTGACGCCGAAGCGCCGCAAGGGTGTCAGGAATCTGGTGATCGCGTCGAGCATCTCGGAGATCCGCGTGGTCAGACCCATGATCGCCGCGAAGGCGATCGAGATGATCAGGACGCCGCACACGACGGCCGCTCGCTGCCACCCCGCGACCACCAGCTGGAACGCGCCAATGAACAGCAACATCCACAGTGCGGGTCGCAGCTGCCGGATCGCCGTCATCGGCGGGATGCGCGCAATGACGTACAGGGCGACGACGACGATCGCGGGAGCTGCCAGTTGCCACGGCTCACGTACGAAGATCGAGACGGCGAGGATCGCCACGACCAATCCGAGGAGCTTGATCCCCGTCGGCATCCGATGCAGGAGTGACGAGCCCGGGCGATAGACGCCGAGTGTGGTCACGAGACCAACGACCGGTAATGGCCGATCGAGTCGGCGGGGGAGCCGTCGGCGACGACACGGCCTTGGTCGACAACCAACACCCGTTCGAATGATTCGAGGAGGTCGAGTTGGTGGGTCACGACGATCAGTTGTTGATCGAGTGACTCGAATACCGAGCTGATGAGTCGCGAGTTGCGAAGGTCGAGGAGCGTGGTGGGCTCGTCGGCGACGAGTACGTTCGGTTCCGTCACCATGATGGCCGCGAGCGCGAGTAGCTGCTTCTGCCCACCGGAAAGCTGGTGAGTGGGATGGTCGGCGTGCCCGGCGAGACCGTAGCGCTGCAGGACCGAGCTGACCTTGGCGGCGCGCTCGGTTTTACCCAAACCGCTACGGCGGAGCGAGAATTCGATGTCCTCGGCCACCGTCGGCATCACGATCTGATGGTTGGGATCGGTGAAGACGAACCCGACCTGCTTGCGTACGTCGCGGCCCTTCTTCGCGGTATCCAGGCCGTTCACCTGGACGCGCCCTTCGGTTGGAACGACCAGGCCGTTGATCATGCGAGCGAGGGTCGACTTGCCGCTTCCGTTTGCACCCACGATCCCGATTCGCTGCTCGCTCAGTCGCAGATTTATCTGCTGCAGGACTGTTCGTTCACCGAAGCTGTGGCCGACGTTCTCGAAGACGATCTCACTCATCGGAGATTAATTCGCCACCACGGTCTTGGTGGACGAGATCACCGAATCACGCAGCAGTGCCGGATATGCGCGATGGACCTGGGACGCGACGAGCGCGGTGACCACTGCCTTTGCCGCGTCGAGAGGAATGAAGGCAGCGTTGGCCGACCAGGCGGCTACGAAGCTCATGTGTCCGCGGACCATCATTCCGACGATGCCGAAGGCGTAGAGGATGACAACCCCGCCGAGGAGGTTGATGCCGATGCCCGCGATGATCCGGTACTTGGGCAGCATCTTTGCAGTCAGCCACCCGATGACGAATGCCGTCGGGATCCAACCGATGAGGAATCCGGCCGTCGGGCTCGAAAGAGACACGAGTGCGGTGCGACCGCCGGCAAGGACCGGTAGTCCCACCAATCCCAGGGCGATGACCGTCAGGACGGCGAGAACACCCTTGCGCGGTCCGAGCAGAGCGCCGGCCATCATGACGCCCATGGACTGAAGTGTGATCGGTACGCCGGAGATGCCGATGTTGATCGACCCGGGTAGGCCCAGCGCGATGATGAGTGCGGCGAAGACGGCTACATGCGCGAGATCGCGAGCGGGGAAACGGGTCGTAGACACTGCGGACGTGCTCCTTCGGCGTACGGGATGGAACTTCGCGAGTTTACGCCAGTCGCACGCTGCAGTGGGTTGGACACCTGACCTGCGTGAGGGGCGGTCTCGGGGTGAACCCTGATCTTTACCTGAACTTGCCGCTGAGCTGCTGCTTTGTCGCGCCAGACCTGTCAGGCTGGTTCTACGGACGACGCAGCACCTGTCCGATTCGACTGATTATTCAATGGCCCATTGGAGGCAAGCATGTTTTGGAAGATCGTTTTGGCCGTCGTACTGGTGTGGGTTGCACTCGCGGTGGTCGGCGCCCTGATCAAAGGGCTTTTCTGGGTTCTGGTGGTCGGCGCGGTCGGCTTCGGAATCTACTTCCTGGTGAAGGCGATGTCGGGAAGTGACGACAATTCGCCCGCTTCGCGATTCTGACAGGCAAGATCGGCCCTATGGAAAACTTCCCCGAGGACTGGCAGCGCGCGATTGTCATCGTTGCGCATCCCGACGACATCGAATACGGCGCAGCCGCGGCGGTGGCGCAGTGGACCGATCGCGGCAAGGACGTCCGATACGTGCTGGCCACGCGAGGTGAGGCCGGAATCGCTGGTCTGTCGCCCGCGGAGTCCGGCCCGGTCCGTGAGGAAGAAGAGCGCCGCTCGGCCGCGATCGTCGGTGTCACTGAGGTGGAGTTCCTCGGACTACCCGACGGTCGTCTCGTTGAAGGCCTGGAATTGCGCTCGACTCTTGCCGCTGCAATTCGTCGCCACCGTCCGGAGTTGGTGGTCACGATGAACTTCTCGCACACCTGGGGGCCCGGCTACCTCAACAGTGCGGATCACCGCGCGCTCGGGATCAGCGTCCTGGATGCAACTGCCGACGCAGCAAACGAATGGATCTTTCCGTCATTGACGGCTCAGGGGTTGGCGCCGTGGTCCGGCGTTCGGTGGGTCGCGGTGAACACGATGACTCCCACGCACTGCGTCGACGTGACGTCGACGGTCGATCGCGCCGTGGATTCGCTCGCGGAACACGCACGCTATCTGGCGGCATTGAGTTCCGTGCCGATCCGGGAACAGGCCCGCGCACAGATAGATATGGTCAGCGGACCGAAGCCTGGGTTTGATGCCGAGCGCGCAGTTGGTTTCGAGTTGTACTATTTCTGATGAGCTTTGAGCGAGAAAAGTCGCAAGTCCCGACGGGATTGCCGGTGACTTGTCCGGTATTGTGTTACACACGATGGTAATCCGTAACGCAGATGACCCAATTGCCCCTCGCAAGGCCGACGGTCAGCGCATCCCCAGCCGCGAGATCGACGACGTGATTCTCGACGCCGCAAGATCGTGTGTCCTCGATTTCGGAATGCAGCGAACCACACTTGCCGAGATCTCCCGTCGAGCCGGCGTCAGCCGACCTACGGTCTACCGGCGGTGGCCGGACACGCGGGCCGTGGTCGCGGACCTGCTCACGCGGGAGATCCGATCGGTGCTGCCCGAGGTGACCTTTACCGGGTCTGCGGGCACGTTGCTCGTGGAAGCGATCGGTGACGTCGTCGGCCAGATCCGCGACCATCCGCTCTTCGTGAAAATTCGGAAAGCCGATCAAGAGTTGCTGACCACGTACATCGTGGACCGACTCGGCGCGAGCCAGAAGTCGATTCTCGAGCTGATCACCTCCGTCGTCGCGGCCGGTCAACAGGACGGTTCGATTCGTGAGGGAAGCGTCACCGAGATCGCGGCGATGGTTCTACTGATGGCGCAGTCCGTTGTCATCTCCGCACCGACTCTCGAGGCTGAGCTTTCTTCCGACGCGTCTGTCGAACAACTTCGATATGCGGTCGCTGCGTACCTGGCACCTGTCAAGAATTCGGGAGAATAGCTGTGAGCCCCCTAGGTTCAGCAGGCAGTGATTCAGCAAGCGGTGATTCAGCGCTCAATGCACAGCGGCGTACTCGTGAGCTCGAGCAGTTGGCGAACGGCGATTCGGTCGACGTCCTGGTTATCGGTGGCGGAATCACGGGCGTCGGTGTTGCTCTCGATGCCGTGACTCGTGGGCTGAGTGTTGCGCTGGTCGAAAAGCACGACCTCGCGTTCGGCACCAGCCGTTGGAGTTCGAAACTGGCGCACGGCGGCCTTCGGTACCTTGCTTCCGGCAATGTCGGCATCGCCCGTGAAAGTGCGGTCGAGCGCGGAATTCTCATGACGCGCACCGCGCCGCACCTGGTTCGCGCCATGCCTCAACTCGTACCGCTGTTGCCGGAGACGTCGTTCTTCGGAAAGGCCCTGGTGCGTACCGGTTTCCTGGCCGGTGACGCTCTGCGCATGTCGGCGCGAACCCCGGCGTCGGTACTACCCAGATCACGGACGGTCAGTGCTGCTCGCGCTCGCGAATTGGCCCCTGCGGTCAAGCAAGAGAATCTACGCGGCGCCTTGACTGCGTTCGACGGGCAGCTCATCGACGACGCCCGTCTTGTCGTCGGCATCGCGCGAACCGCGGCGTCCCACGGCGCGCGAATCCTGACCAGGGTCGGTGCGTACGACGTATCCGGAACATCGGCCACCTTGCGCGACGAGTTGACCGGGTCCGAGTTCTTGATGCGTGCCCGCGTCGTGATCAATGCGACCGGGGTATGGGCTGATCAGGTCGACTCCAGCATCACTCTTCGCCCCAGCCGCGGAACGCACCTGGTGCTCGACGCGGCGCGATTGGGGAACCCCACTGCAGCACTGACGGTGCCGATTCCCGGCGAGACCAACCGTTTCGTCTTCGCCCTGCCCGCGCAGCTCGGCCGGATCTACCTCGGGTTGACCGACGAAGCAGCGCCGGGGCCGGTGCCCGACGTACCGACGGCGTCCGAGGACGAGATCGACTTCCTGCTCAGCACCGTGAACACGGCGTTGGAAGTTCCGCTGACCCGTGGGGACGTCTTGGGGACCTTCGCGGGTCTGCGTCCGCTGCTGGACACCGGTGAAGGCTCGACTGCCGACCTCTCCCGCAATCACGCTGTTGTTCGTTCGGCTTCGGGCTTGGTCACGGTGGTGGGCGGCAAGCTCACGACGTACCGCAAGATGGCCGAAGACGCCGTCGACGCTGCGATCGAGGTCGGCTCGCTGAATGCCGGTGCGTGTCGGACACGCTCGTTGCCGCTGGTAGGTGCTGCATCGGCAGCGGATTTGAAAAAGATCAAGGCTCCCGCCTCCCTCGTGGCGCGATACGGCACCGAAGCGGAGTTCGTTGCCTCCGCGAGCAGTGATCGTCTTCGGCCGGTTGCGGACTTGGAGATCTGCGGCGCCGAGTTCGATTTCGCCGTATCGCACGAAGGTGCCCTCGACGCCGACGACGTCCTTGATCGCAGGACCAGAATCGGATTGGTGGCTTCGGATCGCGAACGCGCACTGGGTGCGGCGGAACAGGCGTTTCACTCGGTGTGACACTCTGATCCGGTGCGTGTAGCCGTCGTTGCCGGGCCGGACCCGGGTCATGCTTTTCCCGCAATAGCGTTGTCGCTGGCGTTGATCCAGGCCGGCGACGACCCCATCCTCTACACCGGGACCCGGTGGGTGGAGGCAGCGCGAGCAGCGGGCGTGGAAGCGGAGCCTCTCAAGGGCTTGGCTCCGCGACCGGGAGACGACGATCTCGACGCAGGCGCTCGGATTCATTCGCGCGCCGCCTATATTTCCACCGAACTGCTTCCCGACCTGAAATCCGTCTCCCCGGATCTTGTCGTCTCCGACATCCTTACTGCCGGAGGTGGATTGGCCGCGGAACGGCTCGGCATCCCGTGGGTGGAGCTCTCGCCTCACCCGTTGTACTCACCCTCGCGCGGTCTGCCGCCGATCGGCAGTGGGCTCGCGCCCGGAGTCGGAATTCGCGGTCGACTCCGCGACACCCTGATGCGCGCAGCGACGGGACGTTCGATCAAGCAAGGGTTGGCCCAGCGCTCGCAAGCCCGTGTCGGTGTCGGACTACCCGCTCTCGATCCCGGCCCTCGTGCGCGGCTGATCGCAACGCTTCCGGCACTGGAAGTGCCTCGCCCCGACTGGCCGGAGCACGCACACGTCGTCGGACCGCTTCTCTGGGAGCCGACCGAGGTCATTCTGGATCCACCGCCAGGTGACGAACCGCTGGTCATGGTGGCGCCGTCCACGGCACACACCGGCGCAGTGGGAATGTTCGAGGGCACGGTCGAAGGACTCGACGGCGCCGGTGTCAGGCTGATCGCATCGATACTCGAGGGAGCAGAAGGCGAACAACCTGATTGGGTTCGTGCAGGTCTCGGACGCCAGGACGCGATGCTGCGTGACGCGGCGGTATTGGTGTGCGGCGGCGGGCACGGCATGTTGGCGAAGGCCTTGCTGGCCGGCGTGCCGACGGTCGTCGTTCCCGGGGGCGGGGACCAGTGGGAGTTGGCCAATCGCGCTGCGCGGGCAGGCACGTCGGTGATCGTGCGGCCTGCGGATGCGCAGTCGATTCGCGATGCAGTACTACAGGTTCTTTCCGATGAGCGATTCACGGAAGCGGCGAGGGCGGCTGCCGCTACTGCGTCGCAGGTCATCGATCCGGTCGTGGTGTGCCGACAGGTAGTCAACGGTGGTGTGTCGGCGTGAGCCGACTGTGCCTGAGTGCAGATACATCACCCTGTGGACTACGGTGGCGGCTGTGCGGTTGACCGAATTTCATGAAATGGTGCGCGAAGAGTTCGGGCAGGTACGAGGCGACTCGATGCTGATCGACCATGTACTCCAGAGTCTCGACGGAATGACTGCCGCGGAGGCCGTCGAAGCAGGTTGGGAGCCTCGCGAAGTGTGGCGTGCGCTCTGTGTGGAGTTCGACGTACCGCCCGCCCGCCGCTGACTTTTTCGGCGTGTCGAACGTCTCCCATCTTCTGTTCGAACACGTGTTCGTCTATGCTGAAGCTGTTCGGTGGTGACGCTCCTTTCGTAACTGCGAACTTTCGGTTATCGACAAGCACAGTGTCCGACAAGCACAGTGTTGGACAAGCACAGTGATCGACAAGCGCGAAAGCAAGATCGAAAAGTCTGTCGGTGGCCGGATCTACTCTGATCGCAACACACCAACAGGGTCGGCTCAGGCAGGCACTGAAGAGACGGAGTCTGCTCAGGCAGGCACTGAAGACTGAAACAAGGATGGGGATCACGATGGCACCACAGGCACCTGATCGGGACAAGGCACTCGACCTCGCGTTGGCGCAGATCGACAAGAACTTCGGCAAGGGTTCGGTGATGCGCCTGGGTGAGGGTGTCCGCCAGCCCATCGCCGTCATTCCCACCGGTTCCATCGCGCTCGACGTCGCGCTGGGTATCGGCGGACTGCCGCGTGGCCGCGTCATCGAGATCTACGGCCCGGAATCCTCGGGTAAGACCACCGTGGCACTGCACGCAGTTGCCAACGCTCAGGCCAACGGCGGCATCGCGGCCTTCATCGACGCGGAGCACGCGCTTGATCCTGACTATGCAGCCAAGTTGGGTGTCGACACCGACGCGCTTCTGGTCTCGCAGCCCGATACGGGTGAGCAGGCTCTCGAGATCACCGACATGCTGATTCGTTCGGGCGCCCTCGACATCGTCGTGATCGACTCCGTGGCCGCTCTTGTTCCTCGCGCCGAGATCGAAGGCGAGATGGGTGACAGTCACGTCGGCCTGCAGGCTCGACTGATGAGCCAGGCGCTGCGCAAGATCACCGGTGCCATGAACAACTCGGGCACCACCGTCATCTTCATCAACCAGCTTCGCGAGAAGATCGGCGTGATGTTCGGTTCTCCCGAAACCACCACCGGTGGTAAGGCACTGAAGTTCTACGCTTCGGTTCGCCTCGACATCCGTCGCATCGAGACTCTCAAGGACGGTACCGACGCAGTCGGTAACCGCACTCGCGTCAAGGTCGTCAAGAACAAGGTCGCTCCGCCGTTCAAGCAGGCCGAGTTCGACATTCTCTACGGTCAGGGCATCAGCAAGGAAGGCTCGCTCATCGATATGGGTGTCGAGCACGGGTTCATCCGCAAGTCCGGCTCCTGGTACACCTACGAAGGTGACCAGTTGGGTCAGGGCAAGGAAAATGCTCGTAAGTTCTTGCTGGAGAACACCGATATCCGCGACGAGATCGAGAAGAAGATCAAGGAAAAGCTCGGTATCGGTGCTGACGTCACTGCAACCGACGAAGCTCCCGCCGACTTCTGAGTTCAGTCATGAGCTTCGACGACGGTGACAACGGCGAGAATGCTCGTGAAGAGTACGGCGCGCCTCGGCGTCGATCCCGTCAACGATCCGAGAAGCCGTCGCAACGCACAGAAGGTGGGACGGAGGCGCAGGCCAAAGATGCTTGCCTACGCCTCCTGACCGACCGGGCGCGCAGTCGTTCCGAACTGGAAACAAAGCTGAGCGGGCGTGGTTTCGAACCCGAGATCATCACGAGCGTTCTCGATCGGCTCCAGGAAATCGGCTTGATCGACGACGCAGACTTCGCGAACCAGTGGGTTCATTCGCGGCACACGTACTCGGGCAAGGGAAAGCGTGCGCTAGCAGTCGAACTGCGGCTCAAAGGCATCGACCAGGATGTAGCTTCCGAAGCGCTCTCACAGATCGATCCGGAAGACGAGCGCGAGCGAGCAGCGGAACTGGTTCGCCGGAAGCTGAAGAACAAGCCCGTCGACGATCGTGACAAGGTCACGCGCCGACTGGTCTCGATGCTTGCTCGCAAGGGATATTCAGCGGGGATGTCGTACGAGGTGGTCAAGGCCGAGATGGCTGCCGCAGAGTCGTAGGTAACCAATACCGTAGGCAAACAATGCCATAGGCAACTAATACCAGGAGGG
>NZ_JBHTSW010000071.1:0-16303 GCF_042794945.1 Rhodococcus sp. NPDC056506
CAGCGAGGGTTCCCTTGGCTCCGAATGAATCGATACTGGTGCTCACGTCTGCTCCACTCGTCTATGAGGGTCGCTACCGACGGGGCTGTGTCGGCAGCTGAAGCGAGGTACTTCGGCTGGTAGATCCTCCGTAGCTCACGCCAATCGCACAGTTCGCGTGAGAACTGTCCGAACATCGGAGCTGCGGTAGAACCTGTCCTGACCGGTGGTACCTCTCGGTCCAAGTCTAACAGTACGCTTGTCCTGTGAGAATTCAGGGCAAGTTGACCGAAACAATCTTCATGCAGACTGCGGGCCTGCGCAACGCAGGCTTGGCTGGGTGACCGCACCCACAGTTGCCACTCAGGCGGCACGCGCGGCGGTTGTGTGTGACGCCGGGTGGCAGTCGACCTGAAGTAGGCTGCATGCAGGCCCGTCGCGGGTCGGCCGCCGACAAACGACCTCGGACCAACTCCCCGCAACTCAGCGGTGGACGGAATCCGAACAGCACCCGGATGAGAGATGTCTGCTCCTACCAATCACGCTTTCGCGCCCGTGCACGTGAAGTCCCCGTCGCACACCGCTGTTCCGTCGGACGTCGATCTCGACGACGTATTCGCGGATCTCTCGACGGACGGCGTCTCCGCCCCCGAGTCCGATGTTGCCGGGCTGACCGCGGTGGTGACCGACGCTCGCGAACGTGGTGTCGACTTGAGCGTCGTCGTCGTCGATGCGAATCCGGGCCGGCCGTCCGATCTTCGGGACCTGGCCACGACGGTCGGCAAGACCGAAGGCGGCACGGTCCTTGTTCTGAGCCCGGACTGGATGGGCAGCTACAGCGACTCGATCTCTCGCGTCCAACTCGAAACTGCACAAGACCGGTCATTCGGCGAGAGCGCGAGTGTGACCGCGGACCGTTTCTCGCACGAGATCGTGGCGCCTGGTCCGCCGTGGACGTTGTACACGGTTCTTGTCATCGCCGTCGTGGCGGTAATTGCCGGAATTACCTTCGCGGTCAAGTGGCGGCGAGAGCCGGAAAATGCGCAAACCAGACATATCGGTTCTGCTTCAGGGATTGCGACACCTTCCGACCACCGGGCCGATTCCGTCTGACCTTGGTCCTTTTGCGAGATTTTCAGTAACTCGTCGAAAACAGGTACTCACCGCTGTTTGCGGTGAGTACCTGCCCTTTTTGGTGCCTGCATGCCATTCGACCAGCTCAAATACCGTTTGTGTTATTTGTGGCTAAAGTTTCCAAAGAACGCTTGAGTGTCGTACGGTACAACTGGCACTTTTTGGGGAAGAAGTGTCGCAGACAGGCTGATGTTGTTCGACGCTTACTTTTCGGTTGCCTTGTTCTCGAGGTTCCGGCGGTGGCGTTCTTACGGCACGTCCGGGTCAACCGTCAGCTCTCGGGCTGTGGGCGACCGGTGCTTGGTTTGCGCATTCCCTCCCCGCACGGATCGGCGACCCAGCGGGCCGTGGCGTTACACGCGAGGGAGAGTTATTTGTGAGGCAAGTAACACGTGGCGGCGAGTCCCGTCGTGGTCCTTCCCGTAAGTCGATGCGCCTGGCGCAGCTGGTCATCGGGTTCGGCGTCGTCGGATCCCTGATCGTCGGAACGCCGGCCATGTCCTCGGCCGTACCGCCGCCGCCTCCGAATCCGAGTGACTCGGACATCGCCGCAGCAGATTCGCAGGTCTCGTCGAGCGTCGGCACCGTCAGCGCGCTCATCAATCAAGTCGCATCGGCCAACGAACAGTTGTCGGCACTCGACAACGAAGTTGCGATCAAGCGTGAAGACGTCAACAAGACTCTCGTGGATCTGCAGAACGCCCGCGGCGCCGCAGACTCTGCAGCGCAGGCCGTCGGAGTCACCAAACAAGCTCTGAAGGACGCGTCGGCGCAGATCGAAGTCGCTCAGACGGACTTCGACAAGTACGCACGCTCGAGCTACGTCAAGGGCACGAACACCGCGTCGATCTCGTCGTTCCTCGACGCCAAGGGGCCGGGCGACGTTCTCGACCGTGCCCAGGTCCTCAAACTTCTCGCCAATACACAGAGCGCAGTGCTCGACGGTCTCCAGCGAGCACGTACCGAGCAGGCGAACAAGGACTCCGCGACCCGCCAGGCCAAGCAGCAGGCCGACGCCGCCGCCGAGGTCGCCGCTCAGCTGAAGGATCTGGCGGAGCAAGCGATTCAGATCGCGCGCAATGCCCTCGATCAGCAGGTAGCCAAGAAGGCATCGATCGAAGCCGAGCGCAACTCCGCACAGGCTCAGCTCGACGCCGCCCGCAATGCCGTCGCCGGCTTGCAGGGGCAACGCCAGGCATACGCGACGTGGGACGAACAGCGCCGCGCCGAGGAAGCTCATCAGAAGGCTCTCGAAGCCGCCGCCAAGGAAGCAGCCGCTCAGGCCGCCGCCCGTGCCGCTGCCGACCAGGCAGCCAAGGATCGAGCTGCAGCACTGGCAGCAGCCCAGCGTCCGCACACCGCTGTCGAAGACCCGACTCCGACGGTCATCCCGGACGACGACGACACCTGGACGGACGAGGAAACCGGGACCGACGAAGAAACAGGCACGGACGAAGAGACCGGCACCGACGAGGAAACGGTCACCACGCCCAAGCCCACCACCCCCAAGCCCACCACCCCCAAGCCGACGACGCCGAAACCCACCACGCCGAAGCCTTCCGTTACCGGAAGCGCTGCAATCGAATCCGTCATCGACCGCGGGATGTCTCAGCTAGGCGTGCAGTACGCCTGGGGCGGCGGCGACGAGAACGGTCCGACGCGAGGCATCCGTGACGGCGGCGTCGCTGACAGTTACGGCGACTTCAACAAAGTCGGGTTCGACTGCTCCGGCTTGATGATCTACGCCTTTGCCGGCATCGGGATCTCGTTGCCGCACTACACCGGCTATCAGTACACCGCGGGCACGCAGGTTCCGTCCTCGGAGATGAAGCGCGGCGACATGATCTTCTACGGCCCCAACGCCAGCCAGCACGTGGCGCTCTACCTCGGTAACGGGCAGATGCTCGAAGCACCACAATCCGGTTCGAGTGTCATGGTCTCCCCGGTTCGCTGGGGCGGAATGACGCCGTACGCCGTCCGACTGGTGTCCTGACGGTCAGAGGAAATTGTCGCTGACGACCGCATTGTCAGGAGAAGTATCAAGTTCCCGACGTGGTGTTACGGCATCGAGCGCAACTACCTGGAATAGTTGACGGGGAACACGTTACTGTCGGTACTTTTCTAGGTGAAAGCGATGGATTCTTGGTGACCTCACGTGAAGATTCGGTCGGAACGGTCGACGTAAGCAAGGCGGGCGGAAGTGCGGACGGAGCAGCACCTTCCCTGACAGCCGACGTTCAGACCTTGGAACGAGCGATCTACGAGGTCAAGCGAGTCATCGTCGGGCAGGACCGTCTTGTCGAGCGCATTCTCGTCGGTCTCCTGGCCAAGGGGCACGTCCTCCTCGAGGGAGTCCCCGGCGTCGCCAAGACGCTGGCCGTCGAGACTTTCGCGAAGGTCGTCGGCGGTTCCTTCTCCCGCGTGCAGTTCACCCCGGACCTGGTGCCCACCGACCTCATCGGTACGCGCATCTACCGTCAGGGCCGCGAGGAGTTCGACACCGAACTCGGACCCGTCGTCGCGAACTTCGTCCTGGCCGACGAGATCAACCGCGCCCCGGCCAAGGTGCAGTCCGCGCTCCTCGAGGTGATGGCCGAACGCCACGTCTCGATCGGTGGCAAGCGGTACCACATGCCCGATCCGTTCCTGGTGATGGCGACGCAGAACCCCATCGAGAACGAGGGCGTCTATCCGCTCCCCGAGGCGCAGCGCGACCGCTTCCTGTTCAAGATCCTCGTCGATTACCCGACGGTGGAGGAAGAACGCGAAATCGTCTACCGGATGGGCGTCGCAGCTCCGGAGCCGCACCAGATCCTCGGTCCGGAGGAGTTGGTCAGGCTCCAACGCGTTGCCAGCAACGTCTTCGTCCACCACGCCCTGGTCGACTACGTGGTCCGAGTCATCGCCGCTACGCGCACGCCGCGTGAGGTCGGACTCGAGGACGTCGCAGGCTGGATCGCCTACGGTGCCTCACCCCGTGCGACGCTCGGCATCATCGCCGCGTCGCGGGCCCTCGCGCTCGTCCGAGGTCGCGACTACGTCGTGCCGCAGGACGTCATCGAAGTGATCCCGGACGTGTTGCGTCACCGTCTCGTTCTCTCGTACGACGCCATGGCCGACGAGGTGACTCCCGACGCCGTCATCGCCCGGGTACTGCAGACCGTCGGACTGCCGCAGATCGCCGCGCGGCCGGTTCCCACCGTTCCCGGACCGCCCCAGCAGGGCGCACCGCAAGCACCGCAGTTCAACGCACAGGGCGCCGTCAATCCACAGGGCACAGCTAATCCGCAGGGCAACGGCGCGCCGATCGCGACCGCTGAGACGATGAGTCGCCCGCAGTGACCGAAGGCCGCGACGGTGGCCAGGCGACACCCGCCGGATCCACCGGTTCTCCGCCGTCGTTCCGATCCGGCGAGCTCAGTGATCCCAAGCTCACCGCTGCGCTGCGCACCCTCGAGCTCACGGTTCGTCGCCGCCTCGACGGTGTGCTGCACGGCGACCACCTCGGTCTGATTCCCGGCCCGGGTTCGGAACCGGGGGACGCTCGCGAGTATCAGCCGGGCGACGACGTGCGGCAGATGGACTGGTCCGTCACCGCCCGTACGACGCACCCTCACGTGCGTCAGTCGGTCGCAGATCGTGAACTCGAGACGTGGCTCGTAATCGACCTGTCCGCAAGTCTCGATTTCGGGACGGCCGGATGCGAGAAGCGTGACCTGGTCGTCGCCGCGGCCGCAGCGATCACCCACCTGACCAGTTCGGGAGGTAATCGCGTCGGCGCCATCATCTCGACGGGCGCACAGACAACACGAATTCCGGCCCGTGGTGGGCGAATTCACGCACAGGCGATGCTTCGTAAGATCGCGACGACCCCGCACGCTCCGGACGGGGTACGTGGCGATCTGGTCGGGGCGATCGAAGCGCTCAGACGCCCACAGCGTCGGCGCGGACTCGCGGTGGTCATCAGTGACTTCCTCGGGCCGATCGACTGGGAACGCTCGCTTCGCGCCATTTCGGGACGGCACGACGTGCTCGGCGTCGAAGTGGTCGACCCGCGCGACCTCGAACTGCCCGACGTCGGCGACGTGGTGCTCCACGATCCGGAGTCCGGTCGGACGAGAGAATTCACCACGACGCCGCAACTGCGAGCCGACTTCGCCAGAGTCGCCGCTGAGCACCGTGTCGAGGTCCGACAAGCTCTACGTCGTTGCGGCGCACCGCTGATGTCTCTGCACACCGACAGGGACTGGATCGCCGACGTCGTGAGATTCATCTCGGCACGCCGCCACAGTTATGGTGCCGGCGCCGGAACTGGGGGCGTTCGTTCGTGAGTCTTTCTCAATTCACCGCACCGTGGTGGCTGCTCTTCCTCGCTGTCATCGCCGCGCTGGTGGTCGGTTACGTTTTTGTCCAGAAGCAGCGTGAAAAGCACACACTTCGGTTCACGAACTTCGCGCTACTGGAGAAGGTGGCGCCTTCTCGGCCCGGGCGGTGGCGTCATATTCCGGCGATTCTGATGGTCGTCGCGTTGGTGTTCTTCACCGTCGCCCTTGCCGGTCCGACGGCAGACAAGAAGGTCCCGCGAAACCGCGCCACCGTGATCCTTGTGATCGACGTGTCGCTGTCGATGCAGGCCACCGATGTCGAGCCGACGCGATTGGCAGCAGCGCAGGAAGCAGCCAAGTCGTTTGCCGACGGTCTCACTCCTGGAATCAACCTCGGGTTGGTCGCATTTGCCGGAACCGCCTCGGTTCTGGTGTCGCCCACCACGAATCGTGACGCCACAAAGGTCGCCATCGACAACCTCAAGCTCAGTGAGCGGACGGCGACGGGCGAGGCGATCTTCACCTCCTTGCAGTCGATCGACACGTTGTCGGCTGTTCTCGGTGGCAGCGATCAGGCGCCACCGGCGCGCATCGTGTTGCTGTCCGACGGTAAGCAGACTGTTCCCGAGAACTCGGACGATCCGCGGGGCGGATTCACCGCAGCCCGTCAAGCCAAGGACAAGGGCGTTCCGATCTCGACCATTTCCTTCGGAACGACATACGGACGCGTCGAGATCGAAGGGGACCGAATCCCCGTCCCGGTCGACGATGCGTCGCTGAAAGAGATCGCCAACCTGTCCGGCGGAAGTTTTTTCACGGCATCGAGCCTGGAAGAACTGCGCCAGGTGTACGACACGCTCGAAGAGCAGATCGGTTTCGAGACGACTCGAGGCGACGCGAGTCGACCATGGTTGATCCTCGGCGTCGTGTTCGCGACCGCAGGTCTGACGATCGCCCTGGTACGCAGGCAGCGTCTGCCTTGATCGAGAGCAGTTCCGAATTGTCCAAATACCGCTGGTACGCGGCCCGCAGAGAATTGATAGGTTGATCGCCATGTCTACCCCTCCCACGACAGTGGTTTCCGAACGGACCGTCACCACACCGCGCTCGGTGCTCGTCACCGGCGGCAACCGCGGAATCGGCTTGGCCGTCGCTCAGCGACTCGCTGCAGACGGTCACAAGGTAGCCGTCACGCATCGCGGTTCCGGTGTCCCTGAAGGTTTGTTCGGCGTTGTCTGCGACGTCACCGACACAGAGTCGATCGACCGGGCGTTCAAAGAGGTCGAGGCACACCAGGGACCGGTCGAGGTCATCGTCGCCAACGCCGGCGTCACCGACGACACACTGATCATGCGGATGAGCGAAGAGCAGTTCACGAGCGTTGTCGACGCAAATCTGACCGGAACCTTCCGCCTCTCCAAGCGTGCGACCCGTTCGATGCTGCGCGCGCGTTTCGGACGGTTCATCTTCCTCGGTTCGGTGGTGGGTCTGGCAGGACAGGCCGGCCAGGTCAACTACGCCGCGTCCAAGGCAGGCATCGTCGGTATCGCTCGCTCCTTGACCAGGGAACTCGGCTCGCGCTCGATCACCGCCAACGTGGTCGCTCCCGGATTCATCGAGACCGACATGACGGCCGCCCTGGGCGACGACGTCAAGGACAAGGCCACCGAGTTCATCCCGTTGCAGCGGACCGGAAAGCCGGAAGATGTTGCAGCAGTTGTCAGTTTCCTCGCCTCGGACGATTCGGCATACGTCTCGGGTGCGGTCATCCCCGTCGACGGCGGACTCGGCATGGGGCACTGACCCGCTTTTTCGAACACGCACACCTTTCTCGTACGTCTGAAATCAGGAGGACATCTCATGGGCGGTTTGCTCGAGGGTAAGACCATTCTTGTCACCGGTATCATCACCGATTCGTCGATCGCGTTCCACGTGGCCAAGGTCGCGCAGGAGCAGGGCGCGAAGGTGCTCATCACCGGGTTCGATCGTCTGCGCCTCATCGACCGCATCGCCCAGCGCCTGCCGCAGCCCGTGCCGCCGGCAATCTCGCTCAACGTCCAGAGTTCGGAGGATCTCGCCTCCCTCGCCGAGCGTGTTCGCGAGCTGGCTCCCGAGGGTATCGACGGCGTCGTCCACTCGATCGGCTTTGCTCCCCGTTCCTGCCTGGGAAGCCCGTTCATGGACGCGCCGTGGGAGGACGTGGCGGTCGCACTCGAGGTGTCCGCATACTCGTACAGCGCACTGGCAAAGGCGTTGCTGCCGGTGCTCAACGACAACGCGTCCATCGTCGGTATGGACTTCGATCCGGCACGCGCGATGCCGTTCTACAACTGGATGGGCGTCTCCAAGGCGACGCTCGAGGCCGTGAACCGCTACGTGGCCAAAGAGGTCGGCGTTCGTGGCATCCGCTCGAACCTGGTGTCCTCCGGCCCGATCAAGACCCTGGCCGCCAAGGCCATTGCCGGTGACAGCACCGGTCCGGGCGCGGAGTTGGACAAGCTCAACACCGCATGGGACGGCGCTGCGCCCATCGGCTGGGACGTCGACGATCGCGAGCCCGTGGCCAAGACCGTCTGCACCGTCCTCTCGGATTGGTTGCCCGGCACGACCGCGTCGATCATCTACGTCGACGGCGGCTTCCACGCGATGGTCGGCTAGTAGCACTAGTTCTACTACGCAGGTGAGTACCCGGGTGACCACCGCCGAACGGCATCGCGCAAGATTGAACTCATGACCGCAAGTATGGACATGCAGTTCGATGCTCTTCTCGTTTTGTCGTTCGGCGGTCCCGAAAAACCCGAAGACGTACGACCCTTCCTCGAAAACGTCACGCGCGGTAGGGGAGTGCCGGCGGAGCGCCTCGACGCCGTCGTCGAGCACTACATGCATTTCGGTGGGGTTTCGCCTATCAACGCGCTCAATCGGGACCTGATCGACCGGGTCGAGGGTGAACTGGCAGCAGCCGGCCTGGACTTGCCCGTGTACTTCGGCAACCGCAACTGGCACCCGATGGTCGGAGACACCGTTGCCAAGATGCGCGAGGACGGTGTCCGCAACGCCGCCGTGTTCGCCACGTCGGCGTGGGGCGGTTACTCCGGGTGTCGGCAGTACCACGAGGACATCGCCCGTGCCCGTGAGGCGGTCGGTGACGGCGCACCGACGCTGACCAAACTTCGCCAGTACTACGACCATCCGCTGGTCGTCGGCGCATTCGCCGACGGGGTCCGAGCTGCCCGCGCCGAGTTGCCCGAAGCGACTCGCGATACCGCGCGCCTGGTGTTCACAGCGCATTCGGTACCGATTGCCGCAGACCGCAATGCGGGTCCGCCGACGGAGGGTGGAAACCTCTACAGCCGACAGGTCGCCGAGGCCGCGAAGCTTGTTGCCGACGCCGTCGGCGTCGAAGATTTTGATCTGGTGTGGCAGTCGCGATCTGGCCCGCCGCAGGTTCCGTGGCTGGACCCTGACATCTGTGATCATCTGGATACTTTGTCCGCCAAGGACGTTCGCGCTGTGATCGTGTGCCCCGTCGGTTTCGTATCCGATCACCTCGAAGTGGTGTGGGACCTGGACACCGAGGCCAAGGACAAGGCAGCCGAACTCGGGATGGATTTCGTTCGTGCAGCGACACCCGGCCGCGATCAGCGTTTTGCGCAGCTGGTGCCCACGCTCGTTCAGGAACTGGCCGAGGCCGAGCAGCCACTGCGACTGGGGGTCGAGCCGCTGCTCGGCTCGACCACCAACGGACGCTCGTGCGCAGTGAACTGCTGCGCGGCCGTTCAGCGCCCCCGCTGAAGACGGCCCGACGCTCAGGTGTTCGGCTGCTTGAGCTTTCCACAGGGCCCCGGAACGGTGGACGTGCTGCGCGAGGTGAGGAGCGTCTCGACGATCTGTCGGTCTTCTGGGCTCAGTGACGGGTCGATGTAGTTGAGTTCGGGCGCTCCCAGTTCGCGGACTCGCCCGGCGAGGGTCGCGACAAACGAGACCCGTTCCTCGTCGTCGTCGTTGACGTCGTGGATCTGCAGAACCGACACCGGGAACTTGCGGAGCGTCACGGGCAGGAAGCGGGCGCTCAACACGTGGTCGACGTTGAATCCGGCCCACTGCCCCTGGTTGGCTTCCACGCATTCGGCATCGGAGTGAATTGCGCTCTCGCCGATGTACTTACGGGCGGGCAGCATCTTCTTCGGTGCAAGTTCGGATGCGCCTTGCTGAAGGACGGGAAAGTCGCCGTCCGAGTACAACCACGGTTGGTTGGCCATCGAGATCAACCGGCCGGCGTCCAGATCCGGGAGATAGCGAGACTTGAGGAGAAACGCGACGCTGTCGACCGAGATACCCAACAGTTCGGCAGCCTTCTGTCGGCTCATCGCAAACGTCGGGGCATTCTTCGGGGCGATCTGGATCAAATTGACCATGCGAACTCCTGTGAGTGTTTAATTGTTGCGAGCTTGGTACAGCTGACATGACAATTCGCCGATTATCAACCTCTAGCTGATTTCCGACTTGTAGATGAGTCGGTTGTCACCATCCGAGTTCGCGCAACCGGGGATCCCCGATCCCGAAGTGGTGGCCGATCTCGTGGATCACGGTTCGGCGAACCTGCTCGATCACCTCGTCTTCAGTGCTGCAGAGCGCACAGATGGCCCTGCGGTAGATCGTGATGCGGTCGGGGAGTACGCCTGCGTACGTGGTGGTTCTCTTGGTCAGCGGGATACCTTGATACAGCCCGAGTAGTCCTGGTCGTCCTCCTTCGAGTTGAACGGTCACCGCGACATTGGCCATCTCCGCACCCAATTTGGGCGGCAGACTGTCGAGCGCCCGTTTGACCATGTCCTCGAACTGACTGTCGTCCACGTCGATCATCTGCCCATTGTGCGTGCGGGGGTGAGATCCGGGTGTGTCCATGTGGAAACAGTGCAGCTTACGGCTATGTTCATTGCGTGGCCGAAGACCTCTATCACCGTTACGAATTCACATTCATCGTTCAGATGCTGACAGTCTCGCAAGAGCAGGCGATCGAAGAGAGCTTGGGCGGAAGAGTCGAGGATCGACGTGGGTTGCAGTTGCTGACGCTCACCGCGGAGGGCATGCGCGCAGCGACGACGGCTATCACCGTGGTGGACCAGTTGGTGGCCGCGGGCGTGCGCCCACAGCGGACACATCCTGACCTGGTGTCACGCCAGGACATCGCCGACCGTGCGGGCGTGACCCGGCAAGCCGTCGGACAATGGGTGCGAGGGGTTCGGCAGGCCGCTACTCCTTTCCCGATTCCTTACAACTCGGTGGCCGGTGGTATCTGGTTCTGGGGCGATGTCCTGGATTGGTTGCGCCGTCAGGGGTACAGCCAGGACACCGGTCTGCGCTACCCGACGCTGGACGAACATATTCGAATCGACCGCCACATCGCGATCAACCACAAGCCCGGGCGTTGACCAGACGAACTGTTTGCTTGAAAATAGCCATTGAAACAAACCGACGGTAGGTATAAAGTCCCTAAATACCTCAATCAATCTATCGGTGCGTCGGCCCGGCTCTGGGGGGAGTCGGGTCTGCGCTGCGGATACTCGAGATGCGAGCAGGAATCCATGGTTTCAACCCCCGAAGTCACACCGCTGCCCACATCCGCTGCCCTCGCGACTTCTGTGGCCACTGCGGGTGTGGGAGCTACGGTGAAGCTACGCGAAGGTGGATCGGCCAAGGGTCGCTTGCGGGCGGCCACCGCGGCGCTGTTCCGGCGCTCGCGCCCACACGTCGCTTCCGCGCCGCCGTTGAGCGTGCTTCTCCTCGTCACCTCCGACAACGGTCTTTCCCAGCGGGCCGCCCTGGTTCTTCGGGAGGCAGGACACCAGGTCCGCACCTCCGTCGTAGCCGACGCAGAAGCGGCGCTGGCCGCAACGGCGGCGGGGGATTTCGATATCGTCATCTGCCCATTCCTGAAAGCCTATGTACCGGAATCCATTTGGCAGCGGTGGACGACGATCATCATTCACCCCGGCCCACCCGGAGATCGCGGACCGTCGTCGCTGGACTGGGCAATTGCAGACGACGAACCGATCTGGGGAGTCACCGCATTGCAGGCCGCCGAGGAACTCGATGCAGGAGCGGTGTGGGCGTGGCGGACCTTCGAACTTCCGAGCGGGGCAACCAAATCCTCGGTGTACAACGGGGCAGTCACCGACGCGGCGATGGAGTGCATAGCGGAGGTCGTCGAGCATTTCCGTACTCCTGATTTCCAGCCGATCCCGTCCGAGCGCGTTGCCAGGCCTGTGGCATCGGCCCGATCGAGGCCGAGCATGAAACAGTCCGATCGCGTGTTCAGTTGGGTGGAGGACGCATCGAGCATCGTCCGCGCCGTCAACGCCGCCGACGGGTTTCCCGGCGTCGCCGTTCAACTCGGGCTCGACCGGGTCTACGTCTACGACGCTTTCCTCGACGCCCACGTCGATGCGGCACCTGGCACCATCGTCGAGTACTTCCACCAGGCAATACGTGTTGCTACCGGTGCCGGTTCGGTGTGGATCGGGCATGCGCGGCTCGTCGGCGCGGGCAATGTCAAACTTCCGTCGACCGCTGTCGTGCGGCCGGACGTGTTCGTTCCACAGGTCTGGGAGAGTCGCTATCCCGAGACCGACTATCACCGGGACGGCGATATCGGACATCTCTCGTTCCGCTTCTACAACGGCGCGATGAGTACCAAGCAATGCGCACGCCTGGCGGCCAGGCTGCGCTGGGCGATCGCGCAGGACACCAAGATCCTTGTCCTGACGGGCGACTACGACAGATTCAGCAACGGTATCCACCTCAACGTCATCGAGGCGGCGTCGGATCAAGCCGGAGAAGCGTGGGCCAATATCAAGGCCATCAACGAGATCGCGAAAGCGATAGTCACCTGTACGGAGCAGGTAGTGGTGGCGGCTTTCACCGGCAACGCCGGTGCCGGTGGGGTCATGCTCCCGCTCGGGGCCGACGTAGTCGTGGCCAGGGACGGTGTGGTTCTCAATCCTCACTACGCCACGATGGGCCTGTTCGGCTCGGAACTGCACACGTACACACTTCCGGCCCGCGTCGGCGAGGAGCAGGCACGCAGCCTGCTGACCGAATGCAGTCCTATCGGTATTCGTCGCGCATTGGACATCGGACTGGTCGACGCGATCGGCCCCAGGCGGCCGGATCTGTTCGAGGCGTGGCTGGACAAGGTCGCCGTCGACTTACTCGAAGGAGATCGCGTGGAATCGATGCTGGAGCGCAAACGTCTTCGGCTGGAACGCGATCCGGTGCTGCCCTACGAGGAACGTGAACTCGAAGAGATGAAGATCGACATGTTCGGTGACCGCAACGGGTTTGCCGAGAAACGCCGGAACTTCGTGCTCAAGCTCTGATCGACACACTGTTGGCCGACGCAACACGGGCGATGCGGACGACGTCCCACAGTCGTCGCAGCAGGTCTTCACGCGTCTGCGCGGTGGACACGCTCGGTGCCTGGTTGGTCCCGGCCGACGCGGCGACGGCAAGAATTGCTGCCACGTTGTCGGCGGTGTCGATCACCTGCAGATGCCGCGGTGACAGCGTCGACGGCCAGCGATACCCGGCCTGCGCCTGCAGTGCTTCGGCGACCAGGGTGCGCGCGTCGCTTCCGGGCATACCCGTGGCAACAGTCGGAAGCCCGCCGAGGATCTCCGCTGCATCCCGAACAGCTTGACGCAGTTCGTATTCGGCTTCGCGGAGTCCGATCGTTTCGGCGCTGCCCGCCACAGTCGGGATGGAGAAGACCGTCCACCGCAAGACGTCCGGGCCTTCCTTCGACGGCACGAGGCCGACTCCAGGTTTGCCGACGGCGCCGATTTGTATCCCCTCACCCGCTGTGATCGCAGCGCGAGCGAACTCGGTTCCGGTAGGCAGGCCTCGCACGTCGCCGGCCGTGGGAAGGACCAGGCGGACTTCGGCAGCCTCCGAGCGCGCGATTCTCAGCAGCGTGGAGATACCGGATGCCGTGAGACCCGGCCACTCGAGATCGTGGCGGACTGCGGTTTCCGCATCGGCGGCCCCGATCAGGTGCATCGGTGCCCACGCGGCAAGGGCGTCGATGACGTCGTCCGGCGCAGCGTCGCCGGCGAGCCATGACGCTGCCCACACGGTGAGGGTTGCGCTGGGAGAACTCATGACCGTGAAGTTTAGTTCGGCGTGGCGAGATGCGCGGCCCCGGCGTTGTGACCTAGCGTGATCCGGCGTGAGCGGTGGCAACGGATACGGTGACATTTTTGCGGGTCATACCCGTAAACAGAAGCGCGTGACGCCCGAAGTGGCGGCCGAGCGTGATCTAGTCGTCGAGGATGCGGCGACGGGATTCTGCGGGGCGGTAGTCGGTTTCGAGCGCACGTACGACGGCGATTTCGTGCGCCTCGAGGACGGGCGTTCCCGGACGCGGTTGTTCGCGATGCGCGAGGCGGCTTTTCTCGTCGACGGCTCACCGGTCACCCTCGTCCGGCCTGCGCCCAAGGCCGCGTCCACCAAGCCCGCACGGTCGGCTTCGGGTTCGACGCGAGTCGAAGGCTTGCGTGCCCGCACGGCACTGCCCAGCCGGATCTGGGTGGAGGGAGTGCACGACGCGGCCCTCGTCGAGCGGGTTTGGGGTCACGACCTTCGTGTCGAAGGTGTTGTCGTCGAACACCTCGAAGGACTCGACAATCTGGGGGAACGGCTTGCCGAATTCGGTCCAGGCCCAGGCCGCCGCGTCGGGGTCCTGGTCGACCACCTGGTCACCGGTTCCAAGGAAACCCAACTGACTCAGGGCCTCGGCCCCAACGTGCTGGTGACCGGTCACCCGTACATCGACGTCTGGGAGGCAGTGCGCCCCACATCCGTCGGTATCGCAGCCTGGCCGAAGATCCCGCGCGGCGAGGATTGGAAGACGGGAATCTGCCGCGAACTCGGTTGGGGGACCCCTCAGGAGGGCTGGCGGCGGGTCTACAACTCGGTGGAGAGCTTCCGCGATCTGGAAGCTCCGTTGATCGGCGCCGTCGAACAACTTGTCGATTTCGTTACCGAGCCGAACTGACGTAGCGGCGGCCTGGGTCACACATTCTGGTTAGATGGTGTTGTGGCTGCACTAATTTGGCTGATCGGAGCACTTGTGCTCGCCGGGGCCGAGGCGTTGGTGGGGGATTTCTTCCTGCTGATGCTCGCCGGTGGGGCACTCGCTACTGCCGGTGTCAGTGCTGTCACCGACTTCCCGGTGTGGGTCGACGCCGTCATGTTCGGAGTTTTCTCCGCCGCTCTGGTCCTGGGCGTGCGACCGATCATGTTGCGTCGCTTCGGTAGTCCGCCGCCGACCCCGACCGGAATTCAAGCACTCGAAGGTAAGCACGCTCTGGTTCTGGAAGAAGTAGGCGAGCATTCCGGGCAGGTCAAGTTGGACGGCGAGGTGTGGACTGCCAGGCCGTACGACACCACCGAGGTGTACCCGCCGGGCACCAAGGTGACGGTGATGGAAATCAACGGCGCAACAGCAGTCGTCTGGAGGGGACCTTAATGGCAGCACTCATAGTGCTCGGTGTGTTGGTGCTATTCGTGATCTTGGTGGTCGCGAAGTCGGTGGCACTGGTACCGCAGGCAGAAGCCGCGGTCATCGAACGGCTCGGCAGATATTCGAAGACGGTGTCCGGTCAGCTCACGTTCTTGATCCCGTTCGCCGATCGCGTGCGCGCCAAGGTGGATCTTCGCGAGCGCGTCGTCTCCTTCCCGCCGCAACCGGTGATCACCCAGGACAACCTGACACTGTCCATCGACACCGTGGTGTACTTCCAGGTCACCAATCCCCAAGCTGCGGTGTACGAGATCAGCAACTACATCGCTGCCGTCGAGCAGTTGGCAACCACGACGCTGCGAAACGTCGTCGGCGGAATGACCCTCGAAGAGACGCTGACCTCGCGTGATTCCATCAACGGTCAGCTTCGCGGTGTCCTCGACGAGGCAACCGGTCGCTGGGGCCTGCGAGTGGCCCGCGTCGAGCTCAAGAGCATCGATCCGCCGCCCTCGATCCAGGAGTCGATGGAGAAGCAGATGAAGGCGGACCGTGAAAAGCGCGCCATGATTCTGACGGCTGAAGGTCACCGTGAGTCCGCCATCAAGACCGCCGAGGGTGCAAAGCAGAGTCAGATTCTTTCTGCCGAGGGCAACAAGCAGGCGTCGATCCTGAACGCCGAGGGCGAGCGACAGTCTCAGATCCTTCGCGCTCAAGGTGACCGCGCGGCCAAGTACCTGCAGGCCCAAGGCGAGGCCAAGGCCATCGAGAAGGTCTTCGCCGCCATCAAGTCCGGTAAGCCGACTCCGGAATTGCTTGCATACCAGTACCTTCAGACGTTGCCGCAGATGGCGCAGGGCGATGCAAACAAGGTCTGGCTCGTACCCAGCGACTTCGGTGATGCACTGAAGGGATTTGCGAAAACGCTTGGCGCGCAGGGACAGGACGGTGTTTTCCGTTACGAGCCGCCGGCCGCCGAAGAGAATCTTCCCAACCCTGAGGACGATTCAGCTGAGGTGGCAGAGTGGTTCGAGACAAAATCCGACCCGGCCATCGCAGAAGCGGTGCGCGCCGCTGAAGTTGCTGCGCGCACACCCGTCGAAGATCCGGCAGCTGCAGTCAGGCACCGCCGTGAAAGTGCGCCCGAGCAGCCTGGATTCACCGATCCCGCGCTACCGCAGCAGGGTGAAAACCCGTGGCCCGGTCAGCTACCGCTGCCGTCCGAGCGTGAAGAATTCCAGCAGAAGTACCCGTACCTGGGTCAGCCGCCGGAAGGCGGCCAGCGCCAGTAGTCACCTCTCGTAGTAGTAACTCGTAGTAGTCGGGACGGGCACTCATCACC
>NZ_JBHTSW010000072.1:0-16241 GCF_042794945.1 Rhodococcus sp. NPDC056506
GATCTGCCATGTGCAGATCGGGCGTCGGCTTTTTTGTGCCTGCACTCGGTTTGCGCGTTTCCCGGGTGCCGGCGTCGCACTATCTTCAAGCGCGCACCGTAGGAATCGAAACTCAGAGCGGAGCGAACCATGGCAGGCGCAACCCAGCCCTCGGCCATCGACGACATCTTGGCGGAGCACGCCGGTCTCGAAGCACAGATGTCCGATCCGGCGCTGCACAACGACCCTGCGGCTGCCAGGCGCGTCGGTAAGCGGTTCTCCGAGCTCTCGCCGATCATGTCGACGTACAACAAGCTCACGGCCGCGCAGGACGATCTGGAAGCCGCGCGCGAACTCGCTGCCGACGATTCCAGCTTCGCCGCCGAGATCCCCGATCTCGAAGCCGAGGTCGCGCAACTCGAGCAGACGCTGACCGATCAGTTGGCACCCCGAGATCCGCATGACGGCGACGACATCGTCCTCGAAGTGAAGTCCGGTGAGGGTGGCGAAGAATCCGCACTCTTTGCCTCGGACCTGGCCCGCATGTACGTCCGCTACGCGGAACGGCACGGCTGGCGCGTCGAGATTCTCGACGCGACGGTCTCCGATCTCGGCGGATACAAGGAAGCCACACTGTCGATCAAGAGCAAGTCCGATACCCCGGACGGAGTGTGGGCGCGGCTCAAGTTCGAGGGCGGCGTTCACCGCGTCCAGCGAGTGCCTGTCACCGAATCCCAGGGACGCGTTCACACTTCGGCTGCCGGCGTTCTGGTGTACCCGGAACCCGAAGAGGTCGAGCAGGTCCAGATCGACGAAAGTGACCTGCGTATCGACGTCTACCGTTCGTCCGGCAAGGGCGGTCAGGGCGTCAACACGACGGACTCCGCTGTTCGAATCACGCACCTTCCGACCGGCATCGTCGTCACCTGTCAGAACGAGCGTTCACAGCTTCAGAACAAGGCTCGCGCCATGCAGGTGCTGGCAGCCCGTTTGCAGGTAGTCGCCGAGGAGGCCGCGGACGCAGAAGCGTCGGCAGGCCGCCAGAGCCAGGTACGGACGGTGGACCGTTCGGAGCGCATCCGCACCTACAACTTCCCCGAGAACCGCATCACCGATCACCGCATCGGATTCAAGTCGCACAACCTCGACGCGGTGCTCGACGGTGAGCTCGACGCACTCCTCGACGCATTGGGCAAGGCGGACCGAGAGGCGCGTCTCGCGGCCGAGTAGATGCAGACCATGACGGACCTCCACCCCGCCGGGAACTCGGTGAACCGCGTGTCGGTCGAGCGTGGCAGGCTGTACCCGTGAGTCGACTTCCACTTCGTTTGGCGCTGATCGAAGCTGCAAAACAGCTCGACGCCGCAGGTGTGCCCAGCCCACGCACCGACGCCGAGTTGTTGGCATCCCACCTGCTCGGTGTCGAACGCACGCGCCTCGGATTGATTCCGTTGGTCGATCCCGAGGTCATCGCGGCGTTCGACGAGTTGGTTGCGCAACGCGTGAAGCGGATTCCGTTGCAGCACATCATCGGAGTCGCGTCGATGGGCAACATCGACGTCGCTGTCGGTCCGGGCGTCTTCATTCCGCGGCCCGAAACCGAACTGCTCATGGGTTGGGCGCTCTCGTTCCTCGAAGGTTGCGGAAGCAAGCCGCCGGTAGTGCTGGACCTGTGCACGGGATCGGGTGTCCTCGCGCTGTCCATCGCCGAGGCTCGCCCCGACGCGGTTGTTCACGCCGTGGAGAAGGAGCCCGCCGCGCTGGCGTGGGCGCGTCGTAATGCCGCCGATCGCGAAGCAGTCGGTGATACGCCGATCCACCTGCACCAGGGCGATGTCACCGATCGGAACCTGTTGCCAGGGCTCGAGGGTGGCGTCGATCTGGTCGTGTCCAATCCGCCGTACATCCCCGAAGGCGCGCAATTGCAGCCTGAGGTCATGGATTACGACCCACACACCGCGCTGTTCGGTGGTGCCGACGGCCTGTCCGTCATCAAACCCATGATCAGCAACATCGCGCGGTGGCTTCGCATCGGCGGTGCGGCAGGCATCGAGCACGACGACACCAACGGTGATGGCGTCGCTGCGCTGTTCTCGGCGCGTCGGGTATTCGGCGAGGTCGCGCAGCATCCCGATCTTGCAGGTCGTCCGCGATTCGTCGTCGCCAGACGCGTCGCCACCGACGTCGAAGCCCAGCGGAATCGAACGCCCGAAGCGCAGAGTGAAAGGATGGCTGAGTGAGCACCGTGTACGACTGCAGTCAGACAGATTCCCGAACCGCAGGCTTGGCCGCCGCGAAGAACGCGCTCAAGGCCGGCCGACTCGTAGTTCTCCCCACCGACACCCTCTACGGACTCGCCGCCGACGCGTTCGACAGCGAAGCTGTCACGAGTCTGTTGCGCGCCAAGGGCCGCGGACGTGACATGCCTGTCCCGGTTCTGGTCGGATCGTGGAACACCATCGACGGACTCGTCTACAGCGTGCGCCCGCAGGCGCGGGATCTGATCCGCGCGTTCTGGCCCGGTGGACTGAGCTTGGTCGTCGAGCAGGCACCTTCACTCGCCTGGGACCTGGGCGATACCCGAGGAACCGTCATGCTTCGCATGCCCTTGCACCCGGTCGCCCTCGAATTGTTGCGCGATGTCGGACCGCTTGCCGTCTCGAGCGCGAACATTTCGGGGCGTCCGCCGGCCACCACCGCTGAGGAAGCCCGCGATCAGCTAGGCGGCTCTGCCAGCGTGTACCTCGACGGAGGCAAGGCCGAACACGCCGTTGCTTCCACGATCGTCGACCTGACCGGCAATTCACCGCGTATCTTGCGAGTGGGTGCCGTCTCGGCAGAATCCATCGCCGAGGTATTGGGCACCAGTCCGGAAAGCCTCGTAGAGGGAGTTTCGTAACGATGGTCGGCGCCGGCGGCGAGCGCGCGGGGGAATCCACGTACTGGGGACCGGATTTCGGTGAGCTTGCCACGGCAGATCCCGAGATCGCGGCTATTGCGCTGGCCGAACTCGAGCGTCAGCGCGGCGGGCTTCAACTCATCGCGAGCGAGAACTTCACCAGCCCCGCGGTACTGGCCGCCTTGGGCTCGACCCTGAGCAACAAGTACGCCGAGGGCTATCCGGGTCGGCGTTACTACGGCGGGTGCGAGTACGTCGACGCAGCCGAGAATCTGGCGATCGACCGGGCAAAAGCACTGTTTGGCGCTGAGCACGTCAACGTCCAACCGCATTCGGGGGCCACTGCCAACCTCGCGGTGTACGCCGCATTCGCCAAGCCCGGCGACACCGTACTGGCGATGAGTTTGCCGCACGGCGGGCATCTGACTCACGGATCTCGGGTCAGCTTTTCGGGGCAGTGGTTCACCACCGTTCCCTATCACGTCGATTCGGCCACCGAATTGATCGACTACGACGAGGTTCGCGCCCTGGCTCTGGCGCACAAGCCGAAGATCATCGTCGCCGGCGCGACCGCATACTCCCGCACCATCGACTTCGCAGCCTTCCGCTCGATCGCAGACGAGGTCGGTGCGATCCTGTGGGTCGACGCCGCCCACTTCATCGGACTGGTGGCGGGCCAGGCGATACCGTCGTGCGTTCCCTATGCCGACGTAGTGTCCGCGACGACGCACAAGGTGCTCAGGGGCCCGCGCGGTGGAATGATCCTGTGCCGCAGGCGGCATGCCTCGGCTGTCGATCGCGCGGTCTTCCCCTTCATCCAGGGTGGGCCGATGATGCACGCGATCGCAGCGAAGGCGGTGGCATTCAAAGAAGCGTCGACACCGGAATATCGTTGGTATGCACAGGAAGTGGTTGCCAACGCGTCGGCGCTCGCGCAGTCGTTGGAAGCTCGCGGTCTGCGCACCGTGTCCGGTGGAACCGACACCCATCTGGCGCTTCTCGATCTGCGCGCAAGCGGGGTCACCGGAGTCGACGCCGAGCGCAGGTGCGGCCTGGCATCGATCACTCTCAACAAGAACGCAATTCCGTTCGATCCGCAATCGCCGGCCGTCACGTCCGGCATGCGTGTCGGATCCGCAGCCGTGACGACACAGGGTTTCAACCGTTCCGACATGAGCGTCGTGGGGGAGTTGATCGCGCGCGCAGTTGTCGCGGACCCCGCCACTACGTCCGGTGAGGCCGAGTTGGCATCAGTTGCCGACGGCGTTCGCGAACTGGTTCGGGCAAAGCCTGCCTATCCCCGCCAAACGGGTGATCTCGCGCAGTGATCACTACCTACGAAGCGACCTCATATCTTGCACAGGGGGGCGGGGGAGCAGGTGTCCCCATCCGTGAACTGCTGCTCGTGCTGTGCACGGCGGCGGTGGTGACCTACTTGGCGACTGGCGCAGTCCGGTTGTTCGCGCTGCGGTTCGGCGCTGTCGCCATACCGCGTGATCGGGACGTGCATGTCGAGCCGATTCCGCGTCTCGGTGGCGTCGGAATGTACATCGGCATGGCTGTCGGCCTGCTGTTCGCCCAGCAATTGCCCGCGCTCACAAGGGGTTTCGGCTTCGGGAGTCCTGACGTTCATGCCGCACTCGTTGCGGGAGCCGTCATCGTCCTCGTGGGCGTGATCGACGACAGGTGGGGTCTCGACGCTCTCACCAAGTTCGTGGGTCAGGTGACTGCTGCCGGAGTTCTTGTCGTGATGGGCGTCAGTTGGTTCATCATCTACAACCCGTTCGGCGGTGACGGCGGGTCCACCATCATTCTCGATCAGATTCAATCCGGACTGTTCACGGTTGCTGTTGCCGTGGCAACCATCAACGCCATGAACTTCGTCGACGGTCTCGACGGGCTGGCCGCCGGGTTGGGGCTTATCGCTGCCCTGGCCATCCTCATCTTCTCGATCGGTCTACTGCACGATCAGGGCGGCGACGCGAGTGTCTACCCGCCGGCGATGATTGCCGCGGCATTGGCAGGCGCTTGTCTCGGTTTTCTTCCACACAACTTCAACCCGGCGCGAATTTTCATGGGCGATTCCGGGTCGATGTTGATCGGTCTGATGCTGGCTGCGATCTCCACCAGCGCGTCCGGACGCATTCCGCTTGCTGCCTACGGAACCCGGGATCTGGTCGGCCTTCTTGCGCCGTTGTTGCTGGTCGGGGCTGTGATGTTCATCCCGATGCTGGACATGCTCCTGGCCGTGATCCGCCGGACGAAAGCGGGCGTCAGTCCGTTCAGTCCGGACAAGATGCACCTGCATCATCGACTCTTGCAGATCGGACACTCGCACCGACGAGTCGTGCTGGTCATCTACCTGTGGGTCAGCGTTCTGGCCTTCGGCGCGGTCGGATCGTCGCTGCTCAATCGGCAACTGGTTGTCGTACTCGTTGCGGCAGGTTTGGTCCTTGCACTGTTCTTCACCGCTGTGCCGTCTTTGATCGATCGCAAGCAGCAGCGGCGCTAGCCACTTTTTCCGATCCATTACCCTTGGGCATCGTGACGAACACGCCGCAGCCTGTACCTGCCTCGCAGCCCATCCCTGATTCGACCGCCGCCATGAAGTCGGCCGTGAAGTGGGGTGTCATGGGGCTGATCGCGCTGGCCGTGGTCGGCGCGCTCCTGGGCGGGCTCTTCGCCGGTAAGGAAGGCGTCTACGGCGCCTTGATCGGCGCAGCCGTTGGCGGCGGGTTCATCCTGTTCACGGCGCTGGGCGTGCTGCTCACGGCAAAGCTGCCCGCGCTCACGGCCGGCGCGGTTCTGCTCGGCACGTGGCTGCTGAAGATGATCCTCGCGATGGTGGTTCTCTTCGTCCTCTCGGACATGGATTTCTACAACAAGACCGCCCTCGTCCTGGTCATCATCATGTCGCTGGTCGTGGTGCTCGGAGCGGAGACGTACGGCGTTCTCGGGACCAAAACTCCGTACGTCGATCCCACTCCCAGCAGCAACGTCGACGACGCTGAGTAGTACTACAAGACGTAACTAATCGGACTTCCAGGTACCCCATCTACACAATGTCGTAGATGACTTGATAAGGTTCGGTTCAAGCGAGAGCAATGGTGGGCCGAGTAACACTCAGCCGACGATGCCATGTGCTCGCAGGTGGTCGAAATTCTGACCGCTGAGTCGACGAGAGTCGCCGACACCGACAGACGCCAGGCCCCTCTAGGGTTCTCCAGCTGCTGACGAATGCGCGAGTCGAACTTGTCGACTTGTAGATCGTCAATGTCCGATCGAACCGCAGTCAATGATGGCTGCGGACCGACTACGGGAGAGAACGCTGAGCGTCACCACCCTGGCCGCGGATGAATTCCATGCGCCGTCACTAGACGATTTTTTCCCGCCCTCCGTGTTGATTCACGCGGGCCCCTTCGAGCTCGACCGTCTGATGCTGATCCGTCTGCTGATGTCGGTGCTGGTCGCAGCCTTCTTTGTGATCGCGATGCGCAGCCCTCGACTGGTTCCCCGCGGACTTCAGAACGCAGCTGAGCTTGCGCTCGACTTCGTTCGGATCAACATCGCCGAGGAGATCCTGGGCAAGGAACAGGGCAAGCGCTTCCTGCCGGTCATCACGACGATCTTCTTCATCGTGGTCGCCAGCAACCTGGCCAGCATCATTCCTTTCCTGAACATCTCGCCGAACGCGCGAATCGGTATGCCGCTGGTACTCGCAGCGCTCGCCTACATCGTGTTCAACTACGTGGGAATCAAGAAGTACGGCTTCTTCAAGTACGTCAAGAGCAGCATCGTCGTTCCCGGCGTCCCGTTGCCCTTGCACTTCCTGTTGGTGCCCATCGAGTTCATCTCGACCTTCATCCTGCGTCCGTTCACGCTGATGGTTCGTCTCATGGCCAACATGTTGGCCGGCCACATCCTGCTGGTGCTGTTCTTCAGCGCGACGAACTACTTCTTCTTCGTGTCCGGCGGATTCCAGGCAATCTTCGGTGTTCCGTCGATCATTGCCGGTATCGCATTCACGTTCTTCGAGCTGCTGGTCATCTTCCTGCAGGCTTACGTGTTCGCGTTGCTGACTGCGGTGTACATCGAACTGGCGCTACACGCCGACGAGCACTGACCTTTACCTCCTCACCAGCTACACCAAGAACTGAGCCTCTTGCCGAATCCGGCAGAGGTCAACAGAAAGGGAATGGAACATCATGAGCGTCGCTTACCTTGCGCAGGAAGTTGCCGAGCAGCGGTCGACGGGCTTTGGAGCCATCGGCTACGGCCTCGCCGCCATCGGCCCCGGCATCGGCGTGGGCATCGTCGTCGGTAAGGCAATTGAGGGCATGGTCCGCCAGCCCGAGATGGCCGGCCAGGTTCGCACCACCATGTTCCTCGGTATTGCATTCACCGAGGCCCTCGCATTGATCGGCCTTGTCGCCGGTTTCATTTTCTAAGACAGACATGGGAGCCACCTTCGCAGTGCTCGCGGCAACCGAGGAGACACACAATCCTCTCTTGCCCGAGACATACGACATCGTGTGGTCCGCGGTTGCGCTCGTCGTAGTCGGTTTTGTCTTCTGGAAGCTCGTTCTTCCGAAGTTCCAGAAGGTCTTGGCCGAACGCACCGAGCAGATCGAGGGCGGCATCAAGAAGGCCGAAGACGCACAGGCAGAGGCGGCAGCAGCGCTTGAGCAGTACCGCGCACAGCTCGCCGAAGCTCGTACCGAGGCAGCGCAGATCCGTGAGGAAGCGCGTACCCAGGGTCAGCAGATCATCGCTGACATGAAGGTTCAGGCGCAGGACGAGAGCGACCGCATCGTGGCCGCAGGCCACAGCCAGCTCGTTGCCCAGCGCCAGCAGATCGTCGCTGAGCTCCGCTCGGATCTCGGCAAGACCGCTGTAGACCTGGCCGAGAAGGTCATCGGTGAGTCCCTCGCCGACGACGTGAAGCGCGCCGGAACGGTTGATCGATTCCTCAACGAGCTCGACACCGTCAGCGCTGATTCAGCCAGGAAGTGAGCAACATGTACGCAGCGAGCCGTGAAGCCTTGGCGCAGACTCGTTCTGCGCTGAGCAGTGCCCTGGGCGCCGTCTCTGCAGGAGCCGCAACTGCTGCTTCTGCTCAGGCTGGGTCCGAGCTCTTCTCGGTGGTCGAGGTACTCGACGGCCAGCGCGCTCTTCGCAGCGCGCTGGCTGACGCTTCGGCACCGGCCGCTGGTCGCCAGGCTTTGGCAGAGCAGTTGTTCTCCGGAAAGGTCGGCGCCGAGGCGCTCGCCACCGTGAAGGCAGCTGCAGGCCAGGACTGGTCTGCGGCCCGCGACTTGGTCAACTCGCTCGAACTGCTCGGACGCGAAGCTCTGCTCCGCGCCGCAGCCGATCAGAGCCAGTTGGACACCGTTGAGGACGAGCTCTTCCGTCTCGGTCGCATCGTGGCAGGGGATCCCAGCCTGGAGCAGACGCTCTCGGATCTGTCGGTTCCCGCAGCCCGCAAGCGTGAGTTCCTCTCCCGCTTGCTCTACGGCAAGGTCACCGCGGTCACCGAGGCACTCGCCGGACAGGCCGTCGGCCGGTTGAAGTCTGCGCCCGCAGACACTTTCGATCAGCTGTCGAATCTTGCCGCAGCGCAGCGCGATACCACCGTTGCTCACGTTCGCAGCGCCTCGGCGTTGAGCTCGGAGCAGTCGGATCGCTTGGCCAGCACTCTTACCCGCACCTACGGGAAGCCGGTAGCAGTACACGTCGAGGTTGATCCAGAACTCCTCAGCGGCTTGGTCGTCCGGGTGGGCGACGAGGTTATCGACGGCAGCGCAGCGGGTCGACTCGCAGCACTGCGGAAGAACCTCAAGTAGTCCTTCAGCCGAACACATACTCCAGATCTTTTCGAAGACCAGACACCGAGAGCAGGAAAAACATGGCGGAGCTGACGATCTCCTCCGACGAGATCCGTAGCGCGATCGACAACTACACCGCGAGCTACTCCCCGGAGGCCTCCCGTGAGGAGGTCGGCACAGTGACCGACACCAGTGACGGCATTGCGCACGTCTCTGGCCTGCCTTCGGCTATGTCCAACGAGCTGTTGGAGTTCCCCGGTGGAATCGTCGGCGTCGCGCTCAACCTGGATGCCACCGAAATCGGTGCCGTCATCCTTGGCGATTACCAGAACATCCAAGAAGGCCAGGAAGTAAAGCGCACGGGCGACGTTCTGTCGGTTCCCGTCGGCGATGCTTTCCTCGGCCGCGTCATCGACCCGCTGGGTGCGCCCATCGACGGCCTCGGCGAGATCGAGAGCACCGAAAACCGTGCACTCGAACTGCAGGCTGCTTCGGTGCTCGAGCGTCAGCCGGTCGAAGAGCCGCTCCAGACCGGTATCAAGGCTATCGACGCTATGACCCCGATCGGCCGCGGCCAGCGCCAGCTCATCATCGGCGACCGCAAGACCGGCAAGACCGCGGTCTGCATCGACGCCATCCTGAACCAGAAGGCCAACTGGGATTCCGGCGATGTCAACAAGCAGGTGCGCTGCATCTACGTTGCCATCGGTCAGAAGGGTTCCACCATCGCGGGCGTCAAGGCTGCCCTCGAGGAGAAGGGCGCGATGGAGTACACCACCATCGTTGCTGCTCCGGCATCTGATTCTGCAGGCTTCAAGTGGCTCGCACCGTACACCGGCTCGGCCATCGGCCAGCACTGGATGTACCAGGGCAAGCACGTTCTGGTCGTGTTCGACGACCTGACCAAGCAGGCAGAGGCGTACCGCGCCATCTCGCTCCTGCTGCGTCGCCCGCCGGGACGCGAGGCTTACCCCGGTGACGTCTTCTACTTGCACTCCCGTCTGCTGGAGCGTTCGGCGAAGCTGTCCGACGCACTCGGCGGTGGCTCGCTGACGGCTCTGCCGATCATCGAGACCAAGGCGAACGACGTCTCGGCTTACATCCCGACCAACGTCATCTCCATCACCGACGGTCAGGTGTTCCTCGAGTCCGACCTGTTCAACAAGGGCGTTCGCCCCGCGATCAACGTCGGTATCTCGGTCTCCCGCGTCGGTGGCGCTGCACAGACCAAGGGCATGAAGAAGGTTTCCGGTTCGCTGCGTCTGGAACTGGCTCAGTTCCGTGAGCTCGAAGCGTTCTCCGCCTTCGCATCCGACCTCGACGCTGCCTCCAAGGCTCAGCTCGAGCGCGGTGCCCGTCTGGTCGAGCTGCTCAAGCAGGATCAGTACAGCCCGATCCCCGTCGAGGACCAGATCGTCTCGATCTACCTCGCCGGCGAAGGCATCTTCGACAGCGTTCCGATCGGCGACGTCCGTCGCTTCGAGAAGGAACTGCTCGAAGACCTCAAGCACTCGGCTGCAGGCGTCTACTCCAGCATCAACGGCGGTAAGGCACTCGATGCCGACAACGCTGCTGAGCTGATCGCTGCAACGAACAAGTTCAAGGAAGGCTTCATCGCATCCGACGGAAGCCGGGTCGTGAACGAAGCCGAGGCTGACGCTTTGGGCGCCGACGAGGTCGCGAACGAGCAGATCAACGTCAAGCGCAAGACCGTCAGCAAGTGACGTACGCGCCCATGACACTGCGAATTCCGAAGGGAGAGTGATTGATCGATGGCGAGCATTCTCGAATTGCGGTCTCGTATCAAGTCGGTCAACTCGACCAAGAAGATCACCAAGGCACAGGAACTGATCGCGACTTCGCGTATCACCAAGGCTCAGATTCGCGTCGCCGCGTCCAAGCCGTATGCCGAGGAGATCACGAAGGTACTCACCGAATTGGCGAGTGCGTCTGCTTCGCTCGATCACCCGTTGCTCAACGAGCGTCCGGAGCCCAAGCGGGCTGCCGTGCTTGTTGTCACCAGTGACCGCGGCATGTGTGGTGGCTACAACTCCAACGTCCTCAAGCAGGCAGAAGAGCTCATGGCTCTCCTCCGCAGCGAGGGCAAGGAGCCGGTCGTCTACGTGCTCGGTTCCAAGGGGCTCGGCTACTACACGTTCCGCGGCCGCGACATCGGTGCTGCGTGGACGGGCTTCTCGCAGGATCCGGGTTACTCGGATGCAGCGAAGGCCAGCCGCCACCTGGTGGAGCTCTTCATGGCTGGTTCGGGTAACCAGGTTGCCGCTCCGAACGGTGAAGGCACGATCGAGGGCGTCGACGAGCTCCATATCGTCTACACCCGCTTCGTGTCGATGCTGACGCAGACTCCCGAGGTTCGCCGCATGGCTCCCCTCGAGGTCTTCGTGTCGGAAGAGCGCATCGAACTCGGTGACGACATGCTGACCAACGGCCACGACGACGACCATGACAATGGCCCCGTCGCGGACTTCAGCTTCGAGCCCGAGCCAGAGAAGCTTCTCGGCGCTCTTCTCCCGAAGTACGTCAGCACTCGTATCTTCTCGTCGCTTCTCGATGCTGCGGCATCGGAGTCGGCAGCCCGTCGTACAGCTATGAAGGCCGCGACGGACAACGCAAACGAACTGGTGAACACGTTGAGCCGTCAGGCCAACCAGGCTCGCCAGGCCCAGATCACCCAGGAAATCAGCGAGATCGTCGGCGGCGCCAACGCGCTCGCCTCGAGCGCAGGAAGTGACTAGCACATGACCGCAGCAGTAACCGAAAACAACGGGGCAGGTTCGGCTTCGGCCGTAGCCGGCCGCGTCGTGCGGGTCATCGGTCCCGTCGTGGACGTTGAATTCCCGCGTGGCGCTGTTCCTGAACTGTTCAACGCCCTGAACGCCGAGATCACGCTTCCCTCGGTCGCCAAGACGCTGACGCTCGAGGTTGCACAGCACCTCGGTGACAACCTGGTCCGCACCGTCTCCATGCAGCCCACCGACGGCCTCGTCCGCGGCACTGCAGTGACCGACTCGGGCAAGCCGATCTCGGTTCCCGTCGGTGACGTCGTCAAGGGCCACGTGTTCAACGCACTGGGCGATTGCCTCGACACCCCGGGCCTCGGCCGCGACGGCGAGCAGTGGGGCATCCACCGCAAGCCACCAGCCTTCGATCAGCTCGAAGGTAAGACCGAGATCCTCGAGACCGGCATCAAGGTCATCGACCTTCTCACCCCGTACGTCAAGGGTGGAAAGATCGGCCTGTTCGGTGGCGCCGGTGTCGGCAAGACCGTTCTGATCCAGGAAATGATCACGCGTATCGCTCGCGAGTTCTCGGGCACCTCGGTGTTCGCAGGCGTCGGTGAGCGTACCCGTGAGGGCACCGACCTCCACCTGGAAATGGAAGAGATGGGCGTCCTCCAGGACACCGCCCTTGTCTTCGGCCAGATGGACGAGCCGCCCGGAACGCGTATGCGCGTCGCCCTGTCCGCACTGACGATGGCGGAGTACTTCCGCGACGTTCAGGGCCAGGACGTTCTGCTGTTCATCGACAACATCTTCCGCTTCACGCAGGCAGGTTCCGAGGTTTCCACCCTCCTCGGCCGTATGCCTTCGGCAGTGGGCTACCAGCCCACGCTGGCGGACGAGATGGGTGAGCTCCAGGAGCGCATCACCTCGACCCGTGGTCGCTCGATCACCTCGCTGCAGGCTATTTACGTGCCCGCCGACGACTACACCGACCCCGCGCCGGCTACGACGTTCGCGCACCTCGATGCCACCACCGAGCTCTCGCGCCCGATTTCGCAGATGGGTATCTACCCCGCTGTGGATCCGCTGAGCTCGACCTCCCGCATCCTGGAGCCCGGCATCGTCGGTGCAGAGCACTTCCGCGTTGCCAACGAGGTCAAGCGCATCCTGCAGAAGTACAAGGAACTGCAGGACATCATCGCCATCCTCGGTATGGACGAGCTTCAGGAAGAGGACAAGGTCCTCGTCGGCCGCGCCCGTCGTATCCAGAAGTTCCTCGGCCAGAACTTCATCGTTGCCGAGAAGTTCACCGGTGAGCCCGGCTCCGTCGTGCCGCTCCGCGACACGATCGAAGCCTTCGACCGCGTCTGCAAGGGCGAGTTCGACCACCTGCCCGAGCAGGCATTCAACAGCTGCGGTGGACTCGACGACGTCGAGGCTGCAGCCAAGAAGATGGCCGGGAAGTAGTCCACGATGGCTGAGATGACCGTAGAACTCGTTGCCGTCGAGCAGCGCTTGTGGTCTGGTTCGGCGACGCTGGTCAGCGCTCAGACCACCGAGGGTGAAATCGGAATCATGCCTGGGCATGAGCCGGTCCTCGGTCAGCTGATCGAGGGCGGAACCGTGTCGATCACCTCGGTCGACGGCGAGCGTATCGTTGCTGCAGTACACGGAGGATTCCTCTCCGTCACTGCGACGACGGTGACGATCCTTGCCGAGTCCGCGGACATGGCACAGGACATCGACGTCGAGGCAGCCAAGGCTGTCTTGGCCGAGAACTCGGGCGACCTCGAAGCGATTGCGGTCGCCAAGGGTCAGCTCCGGGCCGTCGAGCGCGCGTAAGTTACTCGAGTAAAGCCGCGACGGGAGCCGACGAACAGTGACATTCGGAATGACTGTATTGATCATTCTGGTTGTGCTGCTCGCGGTTCTCGTCGCGGCTTTTCTGTATCGTCTTGTAGTTTTGCGCCGAGGCGGTACTGCTGCACTGCTTCGTGTCTTGCCATCCCCGGGCGACAGCGGGTGGCGGCACGGAATCATTCGCTACGGCGAAACCACTTTCGTTTTTTTCAAGCTGTCGAGTCTGCGGCCCGGCCCGGACTCCAGAATTGATCGTCAAGGTATCGAGGTCGAGAGCCGTCGCTCTCCCTCAGGCACCGAATTCGACATCATGAGCGACGACATCGTCGTCGTGAAGGTCAACGACGGATCGTCGGCCTACGAAATCGCCTTGGACAGTGGGGCATTGACAGCTTTCCTGTCCTGGGTCGAGTCGCGGCCGGACGGGCGCGCCCGTAGGCGACGCACCGCCTGACCGCTCCCGCTCAAGCCCCGGCGCCGGGCTTCCAGAGCACATCGCCTTCCGGATTTGCCACTCTTCCCATGATGAAGAGCAGATCCGACAACCTGTTGAGGTATTTCGCGGGGAGGACGCTTGTGTCTTCCGGGTTCGCATCGATGGCGGACCAGGCCGCACGCTCCGCACGCCGTGAGACGGTTCTTGCTACGTGAAGCAGAGCTCCCAGGGCAGTTCCGCCCGGCAGAATGAACGAATTCAACGGTGCCAGTTGCTCATTGAGCTCATCGCACCATCCTTCGAGTCGATCGATGTAAGCCTGAGTCACTCGCAGTGGTGGGTACTTCGGATTCTCGACTACAGGGGTGGACAAGTCGGCCCCTGCGTCGAAGAGGTCGTTCTGGATCTGGCGCAGCATCGCGAGGAGATTCTCCGGGGGAGTGCCGAGGGCAACGGCCACACCGATCGCTGCATTGGTCTCGTCGCAATCCGCGTAGGCGATCAGACGCGGATCGTTCTTGGACACGCGGGAAAAATCGCTGAGGCCCGTGGTCCCGTCGTCGCCGGTCCGGGTGTAGATCTTCGTCAGGTGAACAGACATAGGGCTACGGTACCGGCGCGGTGCCGACGAGGTTGTGGCTCTAGGCTGTGAACCGTGAGTGAGCACTTTCTTGTGACCGGGGGTAACCGCCTCGAAGGTGAAGTACTGGTGGGAGGGGCCAAGAACAGTGTGTTGAAGCTGATGGCCGCTGCGCTGTTGGCCGAAGGCACAACTGTCGTGACCAACTGCCCGGACATTCTCGACGTACCCCTGATGGCGGACGTCTTGCGAGGTCTGGGCTGCGAAGTTGAACTCGAAGACTCCGAAGTGCGGATCACGACGCCGGCCGAGCCGAAGTATCACGCTGACTTCGATGCGGTGAAACAGTTCCGAGCGTCGGTGTGTGTTCTCGGTCCGCTGGTCGCGCGCTGTCGCCGCGCTGTTGTCGCCTTGCCTGGTGGCGACGCCATCGGTTCGAGGCCCCTCGACATGCACCAATCCGGGCTCCGCCTGTTGGGTGCGCGCAGCGAGATCGAACATGGATGTGTAGTTGCCGAGGCAGATGACCTGCACGGCGCTAACATTCGCCTGGTGTTCCCGTCGGTGGGTGCAACCGAGAACATCTTGATGGCAGCGGTCCTCGCCCGTGGTGAGACCGTGATCGACAACGCTGCACGTGAGCCCGAGATCGTGGATCTGTGCAACATGCTCAACGAGATGGGCGCCAAGGTATCTGGCGGCGGAAGTTCGACGCTCACCATTCAAGGCGTCCGCAAGTTGGAACCGACTACGCACCGTGTCATCGGTGATCGGATCGTAGCTGCAACGTGGGGCGTCGCAGCCTCTATGACCAGGGGTGATGTCCGCGTTCGCGGGGTGAACCACAAGCATCTCGGACTGGTCCTCGACAAGCTTCGGACAGCCGGCGCGGAGGTGACGCCCGAGGTCGACGGCTTCCGTGTCATCCAGCGAGAACGGCCTAAGGCGGTCAATTTCGCAACCTTGCCTTACCCCGGATTCCCCACTGACCTGCAGCCGATGGCAATCGGTTTGGCTGCGGTTGCCGAGGGCACGTCGATGATCACCGAGAACGTGTTCGAATCACGCTTCCGATTTGTCGAGGAAATGATCCGACTCGGCGCCGACGCTCGTACTGATGGTCACCATGCTGTGATCCGCGGCGTTCCAGTGTTGTCGAGTGCGCCGGTGTGGTCTTCGGACATTCGGGCCGGAGCCGGGCTCGTGCTTGCCGGGTTGGTCGCGGACGGAACCACCGAAGTTCACGACATCTTCCACATCGACCGTGGGTACCCGCGATTCGTCGAGAATCTCCGTGGACTCGGGGGAGTAATCGAGCGGGTGGGCACCGAATAGGTATCAGTGCTCGGCGTCACACTCGGGCCTAGTCGCCGTTGGTGGAATGACAGAACTGTCTGACCTGGCCTTGGCTGACCAATTCGCTGCAGTGACCAGGCGATTTGTGAATTGATTGAAGGTTCGCGTAACTTATTCCAAGTCAGAGCGACACGGACACCGACTCCCGCTTCACGGCGAGTGACACGAGGTTGTACGTAGTGCCTGACCAAATTTCGAAGTAGTTTCCATCATGTATGGTTGTGCTTCACCTCCAGTTCTTACCCGAATGTTTAGCGGTTTGCGCCGATGATCATGATGAGATAGGCTGGAAAAGTTGCCCCGGATCGGCGGCCATAGGGTCGTGGTGATGGTGTGTGCGTGTTCTTTGAGAACTCAACAGTGTGTCGATGAATGTCAGTGCCAAATATTTTTTGGTACTTCGCATGTCGGATGATGTTCCGGGCCTTCGGGTTTCGGTTCTGATGTTCGGGGTGTGAGTATTTTTTGTCGGTGATTGTTCATTCTTCCGTCTGAATGGTTGCCGACACATTTTTTGCTAGTTGAGTTTTTTTGCTAGTGATTTGACTCTTTTTGTCTATGA
>NZ_JBHTSW010000073.1:0-15571 GCF_042794945.1 Rhodococcus sp. NPDC056506
CGTCGCCGGTGTGTGTGGTCAGTACTTCTGATGTTGGTTTCGATGCTGGTGTGGTGCCGGTGGTCGAGGTTGATGTTGTTGATGTGTCTGGTTTTTCGGATGCTCCTGTTTCGGATGTGGATCGGGTTTCGCCGTTGCGGTCGGGGAATACGGTGTATGTGATTTTCACGTCGGGGTCGACGGGTCGGCCGAAGGGTGTGGCGGTCAGTCATCGCAGTGTGGTCAATCAGGTGTCGTGGTTGGCGGAGCGTTATGCGGTGTCGGGTTCTGATGTGGTGTTGCTGAAGACTCCGGTGACGTTCGATGTGTCGGTGTGGGAGTTGTTTGTTCCGTTGGCGGTGGGTGCTCGGTTGGTGGTGGCTGCTCATGATGGTCATCGGGATCCGGGGTATTTGGCGTCGGTGGTGGCGGCGGAGTCGGTGTCGATGGTTTCGTTTGTGCCGTCGATGTTGGAGGTGTTCGTCGATCAGGTGGTCGATATGTCGGAGGCGACGATTTCGCGTCTCGGTGGTGCTGGGTTGGGTTCGTTGCGGGTGATTTTCGCGGCGGGTGAGGCGTTGCCGGCGTCGGTGGTGGGTCGGGTGTTGTCGGTGTTGCCGTCGGTTGAGGTTCATAATTTGTATGGTCCGACGGAGTTCACGGTGCATGCGACGGCGGCGGGTCCGCTTGATGGTGTGGGTGTGGTGGTGCCGATGGGTGCTCCGGTGTGGAATTCGTCGGTGTTGGTGTTGGATTCGCGGTTGCGTCCGGTGCCGGTGGGTGTTGCGGGTGAGTTGTATTTGTCGGGTGTTCAGGTGGCTCGTGGGTATCACGGGCGGGTGGATTTGTCGGCGGAGCGGTTTGTGGCGAATCCGTTCGGTGGTGTGGGTTCGCGGATGTATCGCACGGGGGATGTGGTGCGGTGGATCGGTGTGTCGGGTGAGCTCGAGTATGTCGGTCGTAGTGATTTTCAGGTGAAGTTGCGTGGTCAGCGGATCGAGTTGGGGGAGATCGAGGCTGCGGTTCGGGATCAGGTGGGTGTGGGTTCTGTGGTGGTGGTGGTGTGGCGTGATCAGTTGGTTGCGTATGTCACTGCTGCGGTGGGGTCTTCGGTTGATGTTGATGTGGTGAAGGTGGGTGTGGGGGAGCGGTTGGCGTCGTATATGGTGCCGTCGCAGTTTGTGGTGTTGGATGCGTTGCCGCTCAATGCTTCGGGGAAGTTGGATCGGAAGTTGTTGCCGGAGCCGGTGTTCGAGGTTGCGGTGTTCCGGGCTCCGGTGACGGCGGTGGAGGAGATCGTTGCGTCGGTGTTTGCCGAGGTGTTGGGTGTTGATCGTGTGGGTCTCGATGACGATTTCTTCGAGCTCGGCGGCAACTCTCTCAACGCCACTCGCACGATCAAACGAATCGCCGATGCTCTCGACACCGAACTTTCGGTTCGAGTTCTGTTCGAAGCATCCACGGTGCAGGATCTCGCGGCACATGCCGAAAGCCGGACCGGTTCGGGTGGGCGAGTCGCGCTGACCGCTGTCGAGCGGCCAGAGCGGATTCCGCTTTCGTTGGCGCAGCAGCGTATGTGGTTCCTCAACCGATTTGACGGGAGCGCTGCGGCGTACAACATCCCGATGGCGCTGCGCCTTCAGGGTGATCTCGATGTCTCGGCGCTGAGCGCGGCCATCTCTGATGTGATCGGGCGGCACGAATCACTTCGAACCGTCTACCCGGAAATCGGAGACGGTCCGGTGCAGGTCGTCAAGCCCGTGTCGAGTTGGTCGGAAGAAATCGTCGCAGAACCGACCGGCGTGGACGAGCTCGAAGGTGAGTTGGTTGCGCTGGCGTCGACGCGCTTCGACGTCACACGCGAGATTCCGATTCGTATCCGGTTGTTCCAGTTGGCTTCCGACGAATACGTACTCGGTGTCGCGATTCATCATATTTCCGCCGACGGTTCCTCGATGGCTCCGTTCGCACGAGATGTCGTGACCGCATACGCCTCGCGGGTTGCCGGGTACACACCGTCCTGGGCTCCTCTCGACGTTCAGTACGCCGACTACAGCCTGTGGCAGCGAGAGGTGCTGGGCAGTGAGGAGGACGCGGGATCTATTGCTTCGCAGCAGATTGCGTACTGGAGCGATGCTCTTGCCGGGCTGCCTGATCAGCTTGCACTTCCCGCCGACCGGCCGCGCCCAGCGACGCAGTCCTTCCGCGGCGGTTACCTGCATTTCGATATCGATGCGGAGTTGCATGCGCGGTTGAGCAGTCTTGCCAGGGCAAACAATTCGACGCTGTTCATGCTCACGCACACTGCGTTCGCGATGTTGTTGGCTCGACTGTCCGGAACCGAGGACATCGCGGTGGGTACACCCATTGCAGGACGTGGTGAGCGGGCACTCGACGATCTCATCGGCATGTTCGTGAACACCTTGGTGTTCCGTACACAGATCGACAGCGGTGCGCCGTTCCTCGACCTGCTCGGACGTGTCAGGGAGACCGACCTTCAAGCATTCGCACATTCGGACGTTCCGTTCGAGCGACTCGTGGAGGTGCTCAACCCACCGCGTTCGACCGCTCGTCATCCGCTCTATCAGGTCGGCTTCCTGTTCCAGAACATGGAAACCGGAGGGCTCGAGCTTCCGGGACTCACGGTCAAGGGCGTCGATATCGACAACGGGGTCGCGCAGTTCGATCTTCAGTTGATCGTCAGTGATCGGTACGACGCCAACGGATCTGCAGCCGGCATCACGTCGATGTTCAGCTACGCGCATGATCTGTTCGACGAGTCGACCGTGCAGGACTTCGCCGATCGATTCGTGCGTTTGCTCGGGGAGATCGCGTCCGATCCGTCGTTGACCGTCGGCGACTTCGCGCTGCTGGATTCGTCCGAGAGCGACCGGATCCTGAACCGCTGGAACGAGACCGATCACTCCGTCCCGGAAGCCACTCTGGTCGAACTGTTCGACGATCAGGTCGGTTCGAACCCAGGCGCGGTGGCATTGGTCGCAGGAAACACGTCGCTGACCTACGCCGAGTTCGATGCACGTGTCAACCGACTCGCACGCCATCTGATTGCAACCGGTGTCGGTCCGGAGTCGTTGGTCGCGTTGGCAATCGAGCGATCGGTCGAACTGCTGGTCGCCATGTACGCGGTGGTGAAGGCAGGTGGTGGATACGTACCGATCGATCCGAACCACCCGTCGGACCGCATCGAGTACGTGTTGACCATGGCAGATCCGGTCTGCGTCCTCACGGCCACGACCACTGCGCAGAATCCGGCGTTCGGTGATTCCGTGATCGAGGTGGACACGATCGATCTCGCGTCCTACGCGGAAGTGACGGTTACCGATGCGGATCGCAGTGCTCCACTGCGAGTGGACAACACCGCCTACGTGATCTTCACGTCGGGATCGACGGGGCGGCCGAAGGGCGTCGCGATCTCGCATCGGGCGGTGGTCAACCAGATTCTCTGGAAGCGCGATCAGTACAGCCTGGACCGATCCGATGCGATGGTGCTCAAGACCGCGGCAACCTTCGACCTCTCGGTCTGGGAGTTCTGGTCGGCACTGACATCCGGTGCACGACTGGTGATCGCCGAACCCGAAGGTCACAAGGACCCGAGCTACCTGCTCGACCTGATGACCCGGGAGAAGGTCACGACGCTCCACGTGGTGCCGTCGATGCTCGCGATGTTGCAGTCGGCGTCCGAAAATCGCCTTCCGGAATCCCTCCGTCAGGTGCTCGCGATCGGTGAAGCGTTGCCGGCCGCGACCGCGACCGAGTTCGCAGAACTCAGCGACGCGCAGTTGGTGAATCTGTACGGTCCGACCGAGGCCGCGGTCTCGGTGACAGCGCACGTCGTCGGTTCGGGCGACACGACCTCGGTGCCGATCGGTGCCCCTGAATGGAACACTCAGGTGTTCGTGCTCGACACGCGTATGCATCCGGTCCCCGTCGGAGTCACCGGGGAGCTATACCTCGCCGGTGCCCAGCTTGCTCGCGGCTATCACGGACGTGCGGATCTGACGTCGGAACGATTTGTGGCCAACGTCTTCGGTGACGCGGGTTCGCGGTTGTACCGCACCGGCGACCTCGTCCGGTGGACGGAAGACGGTGAACTCGACTACGTGGAGCGCGCCGACTTCCAGGTCAAGATCCGTGGCTACCGCATCGAACTCGGCGAGATCGAAGCGCTTCTTCGCAAACAGGCCGGCGTGGACTCCGCTGTGGTGGTGGCCAAGTCGGATGCGCGTACCGGTGATCGACTTGTCGGCTACGTCGTTCCTCAAGGCGGGGAAAGCATCGATGTCGAAACATTGAAGCGGACTCTTGTGGCGGAGTTGCCGAGTTACATGGTGCCGGCGGCATTGATGGTCTTGGACGAACTACCGCTCAACATCAACGGCAAGGTCGATCGCAAAGCCCTGCCCGACCCCGAATTCGAGGCGACCGAATTCCGTGCGCCGACCAACCCCGTCGAAGAGATCGTCGCGGGTGTGTTCGCTGACGTACTCGGTGTCGCGAGGGTCGGACTCGACGACGACTTCTTCGAGCTCGGCGGAAACTCTCTCGTCGCGACGCAGGTCGTGTCGAGGCTGGGTGAGGCGTTGGACGCGCAGATTCCGGTCCGTGTGATCTTCGAGGCCTCGAATGTCGGGGCATTGGCGTCGAGGGTTCTCGAACACGCGGGATCTGGTGGCCGCCCACCGTTGGTGGCTCAGGTGCGTCCGCACGAGATCCCGCTGTCGTTGGCGCAGCAACGTATGTGGGTGCTCAATCAGTTCGACAAGACATCGGGTGCGTACAACATCCCGGTCGCGATCCGGCTGTCCGGCGCACTCGATGTCGACGCGCTTAACTCCGCGGTGTCGGATCTGATCGAGCGTCACGAAGTGCTCCGGACGGTATACCCGGACCAGGGCAACGGACCGGTTCAGATGATCCTGGCTCGCTCCGCAGCGAGGGTGGGACTGGAAGTGATCGCGACCGACGAAGCGTCGGTCGCCGAGCAGGTGGCTGACACAGTTCGCGAGGGCTTCGATGTCACGACAGCCGTTCCGTTGCGAATCCGTCTCTTCGAGGTGGACGAATCCGAGCGGGTCCTCGTCGTTGTCATTCACCACATCAGCGGTGACGGCTTCTCGATGGCTCCGTTGATCAGAGACACCATGGTCGCGTACACCGCGCGCTCCGGCGGAGAGACGCCGGAGTGGGCTCCGCTCGAAGTGCAGTACGCCGATTACGCGCTGTGGCAGCGTGAAGTGCTCGGATCGCCGGAAGACGCGGACAGTCAGCTGGGCCGTCAACTCGCGTACTGGGTGAACGAGCTCAAGGGCACTCCGGAGCTTCTGGAACTGCCGACCGATCGGCCGCGGCCGGCGCGGGCGAGCATGCGCGGTGCGGAATTCGAGTTTGCGGTCGATTCCGAGACCACGGACCGGCTCGCCACGATCGCACGGGAGCAGAACTCGACCGTTTTCATGGTGGTTCACACTGCCCTGGCCGTGCTGCTGGCGAAGATGAGTGGATCGAACGACATCGCAATCGGTACGCCGATCGCGGGCCGAGGTGAACGGGCTCTCGACGATCTTGTCGGGATGTTCGTCAACACGTTGGTCCTGCGAACGGAGATCGCTCCTGCTTCGACGTTCGTCGACCTTCTGGCACACGTGAAGGACAAGGACTTGTCGGCATTCGCCAATGCCGACGTACCGTTCGAGCGGTTGGTCGACGAACTGGGGCGAGAGCGCTCTCACGCATACTCGCCGCTCTTCCAGGTCATGCTCACGTTCCAGAACATGGCTCTCGGTACTTTCCAACTCCCGGGCCTCGAACTCTCTGCGGTCGACAACGGTTTCGACCAGGCGATGTTCGATCTGCAGCTCACCGGTATCGAGCAATTCGATGATGCCGGGGTGCTGTCCGGGCTGAGGATGCGTTTCACCTATGCGACCGACCTGTTCGACGAATCGACCATCGCGCTTTTCGCGGCGCGATTCGGGCGAGTGCTCGACGAACTGGTGACCGATCCCGAGGTCGTGATTCGTACGATCGACATCGTGACCGAGCAGGAACGCGAGGAAGCGAGTGCTGCCGAGCCGAAGTCCGCGGCAGATCTGCCCGAACTGGCAGCCGCGGCGGCGGCCGCCGATCCTGAGGCAGTTGCGTTCACCCACGGTGATCAGACGGTCACCTTCAGCGAGTTGTCGACCAAACTCGTTGCCATGCGTACCGCCATGGGAGCCGCTCTGGCCCCCGATGCTCTGGTATCAGTGTCGCTCGCCGGCCTTGTTCCGGGCATCCTGCCGGCACTCGGCGTCGACGGACTCGCCACACTTGTGAGCTCGGTGATAGCTGACGCACAGTCGGTGTCAGCGGGCCATGGGGGTACGGCCGGGTAACATTCAGTATTTGCCCAGTGAACGCCTCCGGCCGAGCAGAACACTGTGCTCGGCCGGGGCGCACTTCACGAAAGTCAGTTGGAGGAAGTGTAGATGTCCGTCGGTATTCCGGGACCGCAGTCGCTGACGATCGAAGATCTGCCGAAGTTGGTAGCCGCAGTTGCGGCGGTAGACCCTGATCGAGTGGCTCTGAGCCACGGTGGAACCGAAATCAGCTACGGACGACTCAATGACGAGTTGGTCACTCTCGACACCGCGATGGGCGGGGCATTGGGGGCAGATGCCCTGGTTCCTGTTGTCGTTTCCACGGTGCTGCCGGAGCTGATCGCCAGCGAGGCCGACGGTCTCGGTGCGGTGGTCGACCATCTCATCACCGACGGAACGTCGCTCGTCGAGGTGGCGGCGGAGTCCGATGCCCACGTGACCCTCGCAGGACTCTTCGACGAGCAGGTCGAGCGGACGCCGGATGCGCTCGCGCTGGATTACGACGGAACGCAGCTCACCTACGCACAGTTCGACGCGCGAGCGAACCGCCTGGCCCGTGAACTCGTCACGGCAGGTGTCGGACCGGACAGCCTCGTCGGTCTCGCGATGCGTCGATCGATCGATCTCCTCGTCTCGATGTACGCGATCGTCAAGGCCGGCGGCGCGTACGTTCCACTCGACCCGGATCATCCTGCCGACCGTCTCGGGTACGTACTCGAGATCGCGCAGCCCACGGCTGTGCTCACACGTACGTCCGATGCCGTGGTGCTGCCGCACGGTACCCCCACGCTCGACGTCGACACCCTCGACTTGTCGGGTCATGCCGAGACAACCGTCACCGATGCCGACCGGTTGGCGCCGCTGCGCGCGGACAACACTGCGTATGTCATCTTCACGTCCGGATCGACCGGACGCCCCAAAGGCGTTGCAGTCTCTCACCGTGCCATCGTCGCGAACCTGCAGTGGCGTCAGACCGAGTACGGATTCACTGCCGACGACGTGATCTTGCAGAAGACACCCTTCACTTTCGATGTGTCCGTGTGGGAGTTCTTCTGGCCGCTGCAGGTCGGTGCATCGCTGGTGATCGCGGAACCCGACGGACATCGTGATCCGGCGTACGTGGCTCGCACGATGATCGAGCGCGGAGTGACGGCGGTGCACTTCGTGCCGTCGATGCTCGCAGTGTTCGTCGCCGAACCCCTTGTTGCGCAGGTGAAAACCCTTCGATACGTGTTCGCATCCGGTGAGGCGCTGCCGGCTCGAACCGCGGCACGTCTACGCGAGGTCAGCAGTGCTGGACTCCACAATCTGTACGGCCCGACCGAAGCTGCCGTCGACGTGACGTACTACGAAACCGGTGAGCGAGATCAGGTGTCCGTGCCGATCGGTGCAGCAGTTGCGGACACCGAACTCCTGGTGCTCGACGACGCGCTCCGGCCGTCGCCTTCAGGAGTGGCAGGAGAGCTCTATCTTGCGGGGGTACAGCTGGCCAGGGGATACGTGTCGCGACCGGATCTCACGGCGGACCGTTTCGTGGCTCGGCCGGGCGCTACCGACGGATCCCGGATGTACCGAACCGGAGACCTGGTGCGCTGGCGCGGCGCCGGAGCGAACCGTCAGCTCGAATACATCGGTCGCACCGACTTTCAGGTCAAGCTCCGCGGTCTGCGCATCGAGCTCGGTGAGATCGAGGCGGCACTGCTCGATTGCGAAGGTGTTTCCCAAGCCGTGGTGGTCGTCCATTCGGACGAAACGATCGGTGACAACTTGGTGGCCTACATCGTCGCCGAGGGTATCGATTCAGAGTTTCTGACGTCGTCGTTGGGTGAACGGCTACCCGACTACATGGTCCCTGCCATGTTCGTCGAACTGGACGAGTTTCCGCTCAATGCCAGCGGCAAGCTGGATCGAAAAGCCTTGCCCGCGCCCGAATTCGTGTCGAAGACGGTTGAATACCGCGAGCCCGCGACACCCACCGAAACCGGTGTAATCGCGATCTTTGCCGATCTCCTCGGGCAGGATCGGGTCGGGGCAGATGACGGCTTCTTCGAACTGGGCGGCAACTCGTTGCTCGCCACTCGCGTGGTTGCGCGGATCAATGCCGAACACGGCATCTCCATCGACATGCGCAACTTCTTCGACGCACCCACCGCCGCAGAACTTGCCGTCTTCATCGACGAAGCGAAAATCTCAGAAGACCGCAAGGCTCACGTTCCCCTGATCCCTCGCGAGCGCCCCGAGTTGGTTCCGCTGTCTTTGGCACAGCAGCGCATGTGGTTCCTCAATCGATTCGAACCAGAATCGGCAGTCGACCATATTCCGGTCGCGCTGCGGCTCAGCGGAGTGCTCGATGTCGATGCGTTACAAGGCGCACTCGAGGATTTGATCGAGCGGCACGAGATCCTTCGGACTGTGTACCCGGAGGTCGACGGCGTCGGATATCAGCGCCTGGTCGACATTGCAGCCGTGGTACCGAACCTGACTCCCATACGGGTAGACGAGTCGGCGATCGTCGAGCGCGTGACCGACTTCGTCGCTCCGGGATTCGACGTGACCACCGAGGTTCCGATTCGGGCGGCACTCTTCCAGTTCGCCGCCGACGAATTCGTCCTCGTGTTCGTCGTCCATCACATCAGCGGTGACGGGTTCTCCATGGGACCGTTGACCAAGGACATCGTTTCGTCTTATGTGTCTCGGACACAAGGAATTTCGCACGATCTTGCTCCGCTGCCCGTACAGTTCGCCGACTTTGCACTGTGGCAGCGCGAGGTTCTCGGCAGTGAAGACGACCCGGATTCTCTGATCACTCGCCAGGTCGACTACTGGCGCCACGCGTTGGCCGGTATCCCCGATCAGCTCGATCTTCCGTCGGACCGCCCGCGCCCGCGCGTCGCGTCGAATCGCGGAGCCGGGCACACATTCACGATCGAACCGGAGCTCCACCAGGCTCTCAATCGAATTGCGCTGGACAACAACGCATCACTGTTCATGGTGTTGCATAGCGCCGTGGCGATTCTGCTGGCGCGGTTGTCCGGGACTTCGGACATTGCGATCGGAACGCCGGTCGCCGGTCGAGGCGATCAGGCTCTCGACGACCTGATCGGGATGTTCGTCAATACTCTCGTGCTCCGTACAGATGTTGACGTCAACATGTCTTTCATCGACTTGATCGCCCGTATTCGAGACATCGATCTCGATGGATTCGGTAACTCGGACGTTCCGTTCGAGCGGTTGGTAGAGGTGCTCAATCCCTCGCGATCGCAGTCGAGGAACCCGCTGTTTCAAGTGATGCTCTCTATGCAAAATCTTGGGCAGAGCACGCAAAGCAGCCTCGAGGTACCGGGATTGACCATTTCCGGGCTTGATGTCGATTCGGCAATAGCCAAATTCGACTTGCAGTTCACGATCTGGGAGTCCGACGCGACTGCTGCGTCAGGGGGCCTGAGTGTGGCACTCGTTTATGCGACGGATTTGTTCGACGAGGCATCGGTGAAATCTTTCGCCGGTCGGCTGACTGTGATTCTTGAAGCGATTGCAGCGGATGCCACGGTGGTGGTCGGTGATATCGATTTGCTCGATGCTGCCGAGCGTTCGGACGTTCTGGATTCTTGGATGGTTCCTGGTGTCGAGGTCGAACCCGGCACGACATTGGTGTCGATGTTCGATGCGAGGGTTGCGGGTGCGGCTTCGTCGACTGCCGTGGTGTTCGAGGATCGCCGGTTGTCGTTCGGTGAACTGGATGAGGCGGCAAATCGGTTGGCGCGCAATCTGATCGAGTGTGGTGTTGGACCGGAGTCGTTGGTGGCGGTCGTTTTGCCGCGGTCGGTTGAGTTGGTTGTCACGTTGTTGGCCGTGGTGAAGGCCGGTGGTGGCTATCTTCCGATTGATCCGACGTATCCGGCGGAGCGTATCGCTTTCACGTTGGCGGACGCGCGCCCTGTGTGCGTCGTCGCTGCGGGTGATGTCGTCGATGTCGAGGTGCCAGTTCTTGATGTGATGGCGTTGGACTTGGCGAATTACGACGGTTCCCCGGTCTTGGACGGTGATCGTCGTTCTGCGTTGCGTGCCGATGATATTGCCTACGTGATCTATACCTCCGGTTCAACTGGGAAGCCGAAGGGTGTGGCGGTCAGTCATCGAAATGTGGTGGAGTTGTTTGCGAATGCTCAGCCGCGGTTCGGTTTCGATGGTTCGGACGTATGGACGTTGTTCCACAGTTACGCGTTCGATTTCTCGGTGTGGGAGTTGTGGGGCCCGCTGTTGTACGGCGGCACTGTTGTGGTGGTGGATTACCTGACTTCTCGCTCGCCGGAGCAATTCCGTGAGTTGGTAGCGCGTGAGCGGGTGACGGTGCTCAATCAGACTCCTTCGGCGTTCTATCAGTTCGCCGAGGCGGATCGGATGGCTGGCGATTCGGCCGGCTCGTTGTCGTTGCGTCATGTGATCTTCGGCGGTGAGGCGCTGGATTTGTCTCAGTTGGTGCGTTGGTATGACCGTCATGACGATAGTTCGCCGCGATTGGTGAACATGTACGGGATTACCGAGACCACTGTGCACGTGTCGTTCTCTGCACTCGATTCGGTGATGGTTCGTGAGGCGACTGGTTCGGTGATCGGCCGGGGCCTTGGTGGATTGTCGGTGTTCGTACTCGACGATCGGCTTCGCCCTGTGCCGGTGGGTGTTCGAGGCGAAATGTATATCGCTGGTGGTCAGCTTTCGCGTGGGTATGTGGGCCAGCCCGGGTTGACTGCTGGTCGTTTTGTTGCGAACCCGTTCGGCCGCAGCGGTTCCGGTGATCAGATGTACCGGACAGGCGATATTGCACGGTGGAGTGTCGACGGGGTGCTCGAGTATGCGGGCCGAAGTGATTCGCAGATTCAGTTGCGTGGGTTCCGGATTGAACTCGGCGAGGTCGAGGCTGCGTTGTTGCGTGTGCCTGGGGTGGCTGGCGCTGTGGCGGTCGTGCGCTCGGATGTTGCGCTCGGTGATCGTCTGGTGGGGTATGTGGTCCCCGAGGCTGGCATGGATCTTGTTGCTTCCGTTGTGTCGACGAGGGTGAGCGAGTTCTTGACCGGGTACATGGTTCCGGATGCTGTGGTGGTGCTCGAGGAGCTTCCGCTGACGGTGAACGGTAAGTTGGATCGGAAGGCGTTGCCGGAGCCAGTATTCGAGGTGCGGGAGTATCGAACACCCGCGACTGATACGGAGTTGGCGGTAGCGGGCGTCTATGCCGACGTTCTGGGGGTCGAGCGTGTCGGGTTGGATGATGATTTCTTTGCTTTGGGTGGCAATTCGCTCGTAGCCACACGATTGGTCGCCAGGCTCGGGCGAGCGCTCGATACGACGATCCCCGTGAGGGTCCTGTTCGAAAATTCGAATGTAGAGTCGCTGGCGGCGGCGATCTCGTCACACGTCAGTTCCGGGAACATTCCGGCACTAGTCGCAGGATCTCGCCCCACGACGATTCCGTTGTCACTTGCTCAGCAGCGCATGTGGTTCCTGAGCCGCTTCGACCCCGAATCGGCCGTCAACAATATTCCGATTGCGCTGCGTTTGAGTGGCCAGTTGAATCTGTCGGCACTGCAGTTGGCCGTATCGGATGTGGTGGATCGGCACGAATCGCTACGGACGATCTACCCGGAGGCGGGTGGGCAAGGTCAGCAGGTGATTCTGCCTGCCTCAGAGGTATCTTTCGATCTCACCCCAGTCACTCTGGGCGGAACTCGGATCGAAGAGGCACTGCTGACGCTCGCTCTGGCAGGGTTCGATGTGACAATGTCGGTACCGTTCCGTGTGCAGTTGTTCGAGGTGGGGGCGGACGCATTTGTTCTCGCCTTCGTTGTGCATCACATTGCAGCGGACGGGTTCTCGATGCGTCCGTTGACTCGGGATGTCATGGTTGCTTACGCCGCTCGGGTTTCGAATGGCGTTCCGAATTGGACTCCGCTCGAGGTGCAGTACGCCGATTATGCACTCTGGCAGCGGGAGGTCCTCGGCGACGAGGACGACCCGAATTCGTTGATCTCGGCTCAGCTGGACCACTGGCGCTCCGTCCTCCGCGATTCGCCGGAAGTGCTTTCGTTACCGGCTGACCGACCCCGCCCGGTCGTCGCCTCGAATCGTGGCGCTACGTACCGCTTCTCCGTCAGTGAAGAGCTTCGGTCGAGCTTGGACTCACTTGCACGCGAGCGGAACGCGTCGCTGTTCATGGTGATGCATTCGGCCCTCGCCGTGCTTCTCGCAAGATTGTCCGGTACCAGTGACATCGTGATCGGTACTCCGGTTGCAGGGCGAGGCGAAAAGGCGCTCGACGATGTGATCGGTATGTTCGTGAATACGCTGGTCCTGCGGACTCCCGTGGACCTCTCGAGTACATTCCGTTCACTCGTCTCGGCAACGCGAAGGACCGACCTTCAGGCGCTAGGCAACGGCGATGTTCCGTTCGAGCGATTGGTCGAGGTACTGGACCCCACCCGATCGCAGGCTCATCACCCGCTGTTCCAGGTCGCGCTGTTCTTCCAGAACATGTCGCAGGATGCGTTGGAGCTTTCAGGTTTGGAGGTCTCAGGCCTCGAGTTCGACGCGGGTATCGCGAAATTCGACCTTCAACTGACCCTCGCTCCTCACATCGAAGATACGCACGAATCTGGCATGTTCGCCGAGTTCGCATACGCCACAGACCTATTCGACGAGTCGACCATTCGTGGATTTGCCGATCGTTTCACCAGGATCCTCGAGCAGGTGGTCGTGGATCCGTCGATCACCGTGGGTGACATCGAACTGTTGGAGGAGGCCGAGCGCGAGTCGCTGTTGATTGCGCGCAACTCCACCGCCCATGACGTTGAGAACAGCGAGACGTTGGCTTCGCTGTTCGACACCCGCGTTGCGTTGGCACCCGATGCTGTTGCCGTGGTGTTCGACGGCCAGTCGCTGACCTATGGCGAGTTGTCGGAACGTGTGAACAAATTGGCACGCAAGCTGATCGACAACGGGGTCGGGCCCGAATCGTTGGTGGCCTTGGCGATGCGTCGATCGCTCGATCTCGTAGTGGGTATGTACGCGGTGATCGCCGCGGGCGGAGCCTACGTGCCCTTGGATCCTGATCACCCGGCCGAGCGGATCGGGCACATCCTCACGACTGCCGATCCGGTCTGTGTGCTGTCGACGACGCGGGATGCTTTCGTAGCGCCGAACGGCGCCGACGTGCTGTTGATCGACGCTGTCGATCTCTCGAGCTATTCGGCTTCAATCGTTTCCGATGCTGATCGTCGTGGTCGACTGCGTGATGTGAATGCCGCCTACGTGATCTTCACCTCGGGTTCCACGGGCAAGCCCAAGGGTGTTGCGGTCTCGCATCACGCCATCGTGAACCAGGTCCTGTGGATGCAGGATCAGTACGCCATCGGCACAGAAGACGTCTATCTGCAAAAGACTGCAACGACATTCGACGTCTCGTTGTGGGGATACTTCACTGCGCTTTTGTCCGGTACGAGAGTGGTGCTGGCATCTCACGACGGACATCGAGATCCCGCATATCTGGCTGGTCTGATCGAAGATCATCGGGTGACGCTGACGGACTTCGTTCCGTCGATGTTGACCGTCTTCGCGACTTCGGTTCCGGAGCACGCATTGGTGTCACTGAGGGACGTCTTCGTGATCGGTGAGGCATTGCCGGTCGAGACGGTGCGCGCATTCGCTCGGGTGTCCTCTGCAGGCATGCACAATGTGTACGGCCCTACCGAGGCTGCGGTCTCGATCACCTACTACGAGGTCGACGGATCAGAGTCAACAGGGATTCCGATCGGGGTGCCCGAGTGGAACTCCCAGGTCTACGTGTTGGACAGCCGATTGAGGCCGGTGCCGGTAGGCGTTGCAGGTGAGTTGTATCTGGCCGGTGATCAACTGGCCCGCGGTTACGTCGCGCGACCCGATCTCACCAGTGATCGTTTTGTCGCGAACCCATTTGTGGAGACGAACGACACGGACGGTGAAGTCAATGTCGGTGGCAGTCGGATGTATCGCACCGGGGACCTGGTGTGGTGGAACACCGCAGGCGAGCTCGAGTATGTCGGGCGTACCGATTTTCAGGTCAAGTTCCGCGGACAGAGGATCGAACTGGGTGAGATCGAATCCGCTCTGCTGGCGCACCCTACGGTGGCTCAGTGCGTGGTCACCGTTGCATCCACCGATATGGGCGATCAGTTGGTTGCGCATGTGATCGCTGTCCCGGATTCGGTGATCGACGTGGAAGACCTGAGGAATGCACTTCCCGAGTCGTTGCCTGTCTACATGATTCCGAACGCGATCATGGTCTTGAACGAGTTGCCTTTGAACTCCTCTGGCAAGTTGGATCGGAAGTTGTTGCCGGAGCCGGTGTTCGAGGTTGCGGTGTTCCGGGCGCCGGTGACGGCGGTGGAGGAGATCGTTGCGTCGGTGTTTGCCGAGGTGTTGGGTGTCGAGCGCGTCGGGTTGGATGACGATTTCTTTGCACTCGGTGGTAATTCGTTGATTGCGACTCGGGTGGCGGCTCGGTTGGGGCAGGCGCTCGATGCGCAGGTTCCGGTGCGGGTGTTGTTCGAGGCGTCGTCGGTGGAGTTGTTGGCTGCGCGGGTGGAGTCGGAGATCGGTTCGGGTGCGCGGGTGGCGTTGACTGCTCGGGTGCGTCCGGAGAAGATTCCGTTGTCGTTGGCGCAGCAGCGGATGTGGTTCTTGAACCGTTTCGATACGTTGTCGTCGGCGAACAATATTCCGGTGGCGATTCGGTTGTCGGGGTTGTTGGATGTGGCGGCTCTGCAGGCTGCTGTGTCGGATGTTGTTGGTCGGCATGAGATTTTGCGGACGGTGTATCCGGAGGTCGACGGTGTCGGGTTCCAGGAGATCCTGTCGGCGGATCGGGTGCGGTTGGATGTGTCGCCGGTGGCGGTGTCGGAGTCCGATGTCGTCGGTGCGGTGACGGAGTTCTTGTCGGCTGGTTTCGATGTGGCGGTGGAGGTTCCGGTTCGGGCGCGGTTGTTCGCGGTGTCGGAGTCGGAGTTCGTGTTGGCGATGGTGGTTCATCACATCAGTGGTGATGGTGTGTCGATGGGGCCGTTGACGCGTGATGTGATGGTGGCGTATGAGGCTCGTTCTCGGGGTGAGGTGCCGGGGTGGGCGCCGCTCGAGGTGCAGTATGCGGATTACGCGTTGTGGCAGCGTGAGGTGTTGGGGTCCGA
>NZ_JBHTSW010000074.1:0-14461 GCF_042794945.1 Rhodococcus sp. NPDC056506
GCGATGGCGAACCTCGACATTCTCGAGCGTGAGAATCTGCTCGCGGAGTCGAAGCGTTTGGAGGCGTCGTTGCATACGCATCTGCAGCCGCTGGCCGAGCATCCGCGGGTGGCGGAGGTTCGTAGTGGGCTCGGTGCGGTCGCGGCTGTGCAGTTGGCTGATCCGGCGGAGGCGTTGCCGTTCGTGAAGACGCTTCGTGAGCATGGTATTTCGGGTCGCGCTGCGGGTCAGGGTGCGATGCAGATTTCGCCGACGTTTGTGATGACCGACGATCAGGTCGCGGAGATGGCCGCGGGGATCCTCGCAGCCCTCGGCTGATGTCAGCTGCGGCGCCGAAAGAGTTTCTCGATTCGGCGCCGCACTGCGTTGGGCGCAGGTTCCAGTTCCAGAACCTCTTGCTCCGACTGCTTGGCGTATGCCTGGGTGTAGCGCTCGTGTAGCACCGAGCGAATCTCGTCCGGAGAGTAGGCCCGACGCTGGCGTTCGCCGCGCGCAACGAGGACCCCGGTTGCGGCAATGCCCATGGCACCGGCGAGGCCGACCAGTTTCCATACGTGCGAGGCGCGCAGAGGAGTCGTGAGTTTCATCCCTCTACGCTAGAGGCATGGACCGACGATTGCTTTCGCAGGTGAGTCTCGACGAGGCCGCCGCCGTGACCCGCACGGGTGACATCTGGATCTTCCGCGGAGAGTCGACGGCCGATCGAGCCATCCAGACGCTGACCAACAGCCCGGTCAATCACGTGGGAATGTCGGTGGTGATCGACGACCTCCCGCCGCTGATGTGGCATGCGGAACTCGGTCATTCGCTGCAGGACATGTGGACCGGACGCTTCCAGCGCGGTGTCCAACTGCACGATCTGAGATCGGCGGTTCAGGTGTGGGGCGCCAAGTACGGGCAGCGCGGATGGTTGCGCCAGCTCGACCACGACATCACCCGTGAGCAGGAAGACGCTCTGCTGAAGACGATCGCGCGACTGGACGGCACGCCGTTCCCGTCCACGGCCAAGCTCGCCTCACGCTGGTTCGGAGGCCGGATCCCGAAGCTGCGCAAGAAGTCCGACGTCTCCGCGGTGGCCGTCGAAAGCGCTTACTGCGCCGAAGTAGTTGCCAAAACCTATGAGGCGATGGGTCTGCTTGTCGGTAATCGTCGTATCAACTGGTTCGATCCGGGCAAGTTCTGGAGCGGCGATCAACTGCCGCTTGCACCCGGAGTTGCCCTCGGCGACGAGATCTCGGTGTCGCTCAGCGCAGGCGATCTCGAAGCCGGACGTAATCCGGCCGGGTACTCACAAGGTTCGTGACGGCTCGGCAACCACACGTCCGCCGACTTCGAGCCACCCTTCCGGGGAGAACGTGGTGTGCAGTACCGATCCGCGTCCCTGGGTGATGAGGAGCGATTTCCTCAGTCGGTCCGTGATGCGCAACGCTGCCGATCCGGTTGCCTCGTCCTCGGCGATTCCCATCACGGGTGCGAACATACGTGCGCGGATCGCAGCTTCGAGCTTGTCCTGCCAGGCCCACAGATACGAATGATCCGCCTCGTAGTCGGACGGATCGGCGCCGATGACCTCGTCGACCGTGTCCATCGGGTAGATCGCGAATTCCGGTGCCCATTCGGCACGGGCGCGTACCCACGTGAGAGCGCCGGATTGGCGGACGTCGACCCTGCCGGCTGGAACGTCGAGGGCGCTCACGCGACGACCCTGCTCGCTCAGCCACCACGTCGCCCCGACGGTGGGGTGCCCGGCGAAGGGGAGTTCTGCTGCCGGAGTGAAGATCTGAGCCCGGGCACGCGAGGCGCCGTCTTCCGGGACGTCGATGAAGATGGTCTCGCTGTAGTCGAGTTCCTTCGCAACGGCTTGTCGATCCGATTCTGCAACCGTGGATGCGTCGACGATTCCCAGCGGATTGCCATGCTTGCCGTTTTCGTCCGCGAAGACCCGGACCACACTCACCTCGATACCCATCGGTCCACCCTAGCGCGCGAAAAGCCCTCCCCACCGTCATGGTGGGGAGGGCTCGTCGAACTGCAGTCAGGTACGAGGATCAGACCTGTGCGGCAGAGAGGATTTCGTTGGCTTCGACAGCCTGCGCGACGCCCGCGACGATGGAACCGGCGCGGATTGCTTCGAAGATGACCTCGCGGTCGACACCTTCCTGGCGGAGGGTGTTCTCGTGAGCTTCGAGGCAGTGGTTGCAGCCGTTGATCGCGGACACTGCAAGCGACCACAATTCGAAGTCGGCCTTGTCGACGCCCGGGTTGCCGATGATGTTCATCCGCAGGCCGGCACGAAGATCGTCGTACTTACCGTCGAGGTAGCCCTTGGTGCGGTAGAAGACGTTGTTCATGCCCATGATCGACGCTGCGCCGAGAGCGGCGTTGTACGCCTCTGCCGACAGGTTGTCGGCAGCCTCGGATGCAATCTCCTTGAGCGTGGACGCAGACTTGGTGGCTGCGGCCGTTGCGAGGAGTGTTCCCCACAACTGCTGCTCGTTCAGGACCGTCGTGCGCGCAATGGAACTCAGGTTGAGCTTGAGGTCCTTCGCGTACTCGGGAAGCGAGTTCTTGAGGTTCTCGATGCTCATACTCAGACGCTCGCAGTCAGGAGCTCGCCGGCGTTGATGGTCGGGTCGCCCTTCTTCCAGTTGCATGCGCACAGCTCGTCGCTCTGGAGAGCGTCGAGGACGCGGAGAACCTCGTCGACGTTACGGCCGACGGAACCGGCTGTGACGGAGACGAACTGGATCTCGTTGTTGGGGTCGACGATGAACGTCGCGCGGTCTGCAACGCCGTCAGCGTTGAGGACGCCGGTGGCCTCGGCAAGCTCGCGCTTGAGGTCCGAGAGCATCGGGAAGGGGAGGGTCTTGAGCTCCTCGTGCTGTGCGCGCCACTGGAAGTGCACGAACTCGTTGTCGACGGAAGCGCCGAGGACCTGAGCGTCACGGTCTGCGAACTCTTCGTTGAGCTTGCCGAATGCAGCAATCTCGGTGGGGCACACGAAGGTGAAGTCCTTGGGCCAGAAGAAGACGATGCGCCATTTGCCTGCGTAGTCGTCACTGGTGACGGTGGTGAAGTAGTCATCGGGCTGCTGGGCATCGACCTTGGACAGGTCGCCGCCGATGACAGCCGTGAGGTTGTAAGCGGGGAACTGGTCGCCGATTGTGAGCAGAGCCATGTGTCTCATTCTCCTACGTGTCTCGTGAACAGGAATTTCTTCGCACACGATCTGGCTGTTCGGATTGTGACGGCCGAACGTGCTGGATCGAGAGGGTTTGTCACCGTCAGCGGGTCGGACGGTTTCGACTGAAATGTCGAGGTTGTGACCGGCGCTTTTTGGTATGAGTCCATTCTGCATCAAACCGTTCAAAAGGTAAAGGTGATGGGTGGCACTACACTGATAGGCATGTCTGATCAGACTTATCAACCTTCCTTGTCACAGCTGCGTGCCTTTGTGTCGGTGGCGGAGTATCGGCACTTCGGTACTGCCGCAGCACGTTCCGGTGTGAGCCAACCCACACTGTCGCAGGCGCTGGCGGCTCTCGAGGCGGGGTTGGGAGTCAAACTGATCGAGCGCAGTACCCGACGCGTGCTCGTGACCGCGGACGGCCAGCGCCTACTCGGTCAGGCCAAGCAGATTCTCGAAGCTGCCGATGGATTTGTCGCGAGCGCCGCCGGCTCCGGCGACTCTCTGACCGGTCCGCTACGCATCGGGCTGATCCCCACCGTTGCGCCCTACATCCTTCCGGGGTTGCTGCCCGAGCTACGCGAGAAGTTGCCGTCGTTGGCGCCGCAAATAGTCGAGGATCAAACGGCGCGCTTGCTTGATGCACTGCGATCGGGAGCGCTCGATGTCGCTGTGTTGGCGTTACCCGCCGGAACACCCGGCCTGGTGGAAGTTCCTGTGTACGAAGAGGATTTTGTGATGGTCGTGCCGAACGATCATTCCTTGGCCGGACGCGTCGATCTCACGGCGGACGTGCTCGACGCGCTGCCGTTGCTCTTGCTCGACGACGGCCACTGCCTGCGTGATCAGACGTTGGATCTGTGCCGTTCCGTGGACGCTCATCCTCTTGCCGGTGACACGCGGGCGACCTCCCTCGCAACGGTCGTGCAGTGTGTGGCCGGGGGACTCGGGGTGACTTTGGTCCCGGAATCTGCTGTTACAGTGGAGGTTCGACGCGGGGATTTGTCGACGGCGCGCTTCGCGTCGCCGGCTCCAGGTCGCACGATCGGCGTCGTGTTCCGCTCTTCGAGTGGTCGAGCGGAAGGATTCCGCCAGCTGGCTGAGCTGGTGAAATCTGTTGCGCCGGGTCAGAAGTGCCTCGATCGCACCGCGATTGTCGCCGGGGCAGATTCTGTTTGATCCAGTCGGATCGATATTTTCCAGGTTGGGCTCCGGAGACGCCGCAGGATCAATACAGTCTCGACCGGAACCAGTGATCGAGGCTGATCATGTCTATCTGGTGCATGTCGAGACCCAGCTGGGCAGCTGCGTTCACTGCGTCGGCGCGGGGGATAGAGTTCTGAGGCAGAGTCCAGTTGGTCTCCCGCGCATGGTGCTCGAGAACGTCGATGACTGTACGTGGGGCAGGTTCGTTGACGTGAAGTGTTGAGCCGTAGCGAAATTGCTGTTCTGTCGACAGTGCGTGGATAGATCGCGCGAGTAGGTCTACGTCGACTACTGACAGGACCGCATTACCGTCGTCGATGATCGAGTCGAGTCGAGAGACAATTCGCGTCAGAGTCGGCAGAAACCATCTGTCACCGGTTCCGTACACGAGGTGGGGCCGGATGACCAGGCCTCCGGCGTCGCGCACGAACTTCTCGGCGAGAGCGCGCGTGCGACTGGCAGGTGAGTGTGGTTCGAGAGGTGCGCCGTCGACCGGCAAGTCTCGAAAGGGGCCTGGCCCGTACACGGCCGCGGTGCTGACGTAGAGCAACCGTTCGACGCCGACGGCGGCGGCGACCGACGCAACGTTCCGTATGCCGTGTTGGTTGACGTGAACGCACTGTTGTTCGTCGTCGCCCACGTACGACACGCAACAGATGACGGTAGACGCCTGACTCATTGCACCTCGTAGAGAAGCGCTGTCGTTGATGTCGCCGATCGCGGCGGCAATACCGTAGCGGCTGAGTTGTTCGGCTGCGTTCTCCGTGCGAACGAAACCGATTGCAGCGTTCCCGTCCCGGGAAATTAGCTGGTTCATCACCGCTGAGCCGATGAAACCAGTGGCCCCGAGTACCAAAGTCGTCACGGTGTGTCCGTGTCGAGAGCGTTGCTGCCGGGCCTTTCGACGTATCGTTGAGATACATTCCGTTGGCAACGAGAGCTGGGTTGATCATGCAGGAGCGTGCGGTCCTCACGCGCCAGGCCGTAATTTTGGGTGCTGCGAAGAGCTTCGAGAAGTTCGGGTACTCCGCCAGTCTGGGCACGATCTTGCAGCATGGGGGTGTGTCCAAGGGCGCGATGTATTTTCATTTCGCGTCGAAGGAGGAGCTTGCGCACGCGGTCATCGCTGCCCAGCACGGTATGGCGATGGAGGGTACCCGGCGGGTTGCTGCGCATTCCGACATCGCGGTCGAAACCTTGGTGCTCGTCTCGCAGGAGATGGCTCGGCAGCTTGTGACCGAGCCCATCGCGCGAGGTGGCATGCGTTTGACGATGGAGATCGGCAGTATTCAGGGTCCCATCGAACAGCCGTACCTCGACTGGATCGAGGCTATCAAGCAGGTGGCAACCCAAGCGGCCGAAGCCGGCGATATCGTCCCGGGCACCGACATCGACGCGTTGGCTCGGTTTGTCGTGGGATCGTTCACGGGAGTGCAGATTCTCTCGGAAATGCTGACGGGCCGAACCGACCTGTACGAGCGGTTGAGTCAGATGTGGAACTTGGTGTTGCCAACTATCGTCCGCGAGGACAAGTTGGCGCATGTCATGCAGCTGGCGTCGCTTGCACCGCGAGAGTGGGAAGCTCCGAGCGTGTGACGTGGACGACGCGACGAAAAGAACGTGTTCACCCTCTCTCATCATTGGTTCGCAACTGTAAGTTCAAGTTCCGCGGTGGTTTCCCCTTCTTGAGTGAACCGAACGCGGTGCACATGGCCTGAGGTGTCAAGGGGGGTCGTTGACACCTCGCACGGCGTTTCCCATTCGGTGAACCTTGGAAAGACCGCCGAGAGTGAGGCGATACTTGTTGCTGGGTTGCCGATGCGGTATCGCACGGCTTGTCGAGCGGCCTCGAAAAGGATCATTCCTGGGATGTGGTCGACGGGGTGGTCGAAAAGGGAGTGGTTGCGCGGATCTGGAGCGCAGAACATCGTGTGCCGAGCAGGATCAGTGCTGATGAGCACATCTCCATCGGTTAAGCGTCCGACTCGGTCCGATCCGACCACCGCGGTTCCGGTGGGAAGGATGCGTTGGCTTTGGCGGTGATCTTCGCGTCCCCGCCGAATTCGGCGGTATCCCTCGGGGCTGACTCCTCGCGCGACAGCGTTGCACTTGGCGACGTGCCGAGCGCCTTCTCGGAGGATTCCGGATACATCGACGCCCGAGACCGCTCCGTCGCGGTGGGTGAGGTTGTCCACTGTCATCGAGAAACTCAACGGCTCCGCTACTGGTTGCACGTCGAGTGCATCCAACATCTCGAAGCTGAATGTTTCCATGAGGAACTTGTAGTGCAGTGGAATGTCGTATCGGGTGTGGCAGAGAAGCACCACTGCCTGTCGAAATGCTTCTGCCACCCCGAGCGGATCGTGTTGCTCGCTCGATGCGTCGAATATCCGGTGCGAGACCGGGAGTTGAACAGCAACCTGGTACCCCGAGTTCGATTCGGGCCGGTAGTCCGTCAAGAAAACCTCGGCAACAGCATGTCTGTGGACGAGATGGCGCGGCACTGTGCGTGTGTATTCCATTGATTGAATGCACCTTTCGATGTTCACTCGAGGCTTCGGTGTCGTGGTGGACCTAATGTTCGACGTTCGGGGACGTCGTCGAATCGTCAAAATTGACGATCTTTGCGAAGGTCGAGTTCGATCGGGGTGAGCGTCCGTCTCAATGAGCGCCCGTCTCGATGAGTGGCTGGGGCACTTCCTGCTAGAAGCGTCCGATCCGAAGTTCCAGTGGTTGTCTGCGTGCGTCGTGACCGGAGCGGTGGAGCATCCCGCAGGCCTCTATCTGGGAGTGCGCCCCTAGCTTCTGCAAGATGCTTCGGATGTGGGCGCGAACCGTGGTCGGGGCAATGTGGGCGGTTCGGGCAATCGAGTCGACATTCGAACCGCCGTGGAGAAGTCCCACGATTTCGAACTCGCGATCCGTGAGACTGCCGATTCGTGCGGTTTCTTCGGTGCGCAACCGGATGCGTTGTACGAGAGAGGACTTGTCGTGTGCAAGCTGAGTGGAATTGGGGTCGAGAGAGGCCTGTAGCTCATCGAGCAGCGATGCGAACGGTAGTTGAGAGTTGAGCGCGGTGTGGGCGCCCGCCGCGAGCCCCCGAACCATGGAGTGGCCGCCACTGAGATCGCCGACCAGGATCGATCCCTCGAGTGCGGAGAGCTCCTTCACCTGCCAATCGACGCCCCCGAATGGTAGGAGAACAAGCGCTCTACCGTGATCGCTGGTGTGGTGCTCTAGCAGACTCATATCTGCGGTCGGTGTCCCGGAATCAGCCCTCGCGCTGATTCCGGCAGCGATTGCTTCGGCGAACCTTCGATCGCTATGAGTGGTGTACACGGTCACTGTGCTGGTGTGCGTCATAGCGACTACACCACCGGTGGAAGTCCAGTCCGCTGCGTTCTCGTCATGGCGCAACCAAAACCGTTGGTTTCAGCGTGGTTTCGTCGGCGGGCTACCCCTGCGCGACGCCGGTAACAGCGATATCGGACGTGCCCGTCCGCCCAGAGAAACTCGCGCGTTCGACGGAGTACCGGCCTGGGCCTTGGGCGGATTCCATGAGTCGTTGCACCACAGGGCTTCTGAGTCGCGGCGAATTGATTCCGCGGCGTCCCCGAAGTTGGAATCGAGGAGTTGTTACTTTGCGACGATCACTGCTCCGGGATTGAGTATTCCCAGCGGGTCGAGGGCATCCTTGACCTTGCGATTGAGGGCCATGACGTCTTCACCCAACTGGGACGGCAGCCAGTCGCGCTTGAGCCGGCCGACCCCGTGTTCGCCGGTGATCGTGCCACCGAGGGCAATGGCGAGATCCATCACCCGTCCGAAAGCGATCTGTGCGCGTTCCGTCATATCCGGGTCGGCGGGGTCGAACACGATGAGCGGGTGTGTGTTTCCGTCCCCGGCATGCGCGACCGTGCAGATCAGGACGTCGAGGTCGTCGGCGATGGCTTCGACGCCGGTCACCAACTGGGGGAGTGCGCGCATGGGAACGCCCACGTCTTCGAGAAGCAGACTCCCCATCGCGAGCACTGCGGGGAACACGGCTCGCCGAGCCGCCGCAAACGCGTCACCTTCGGCCTGGTCGTCGGTCGCGAATACCTCGGTGGCTCCGTTGTTTTCGCATGCCTGAACGATGGTCTCGATTTCCAGCACGCCTGCCGCGCCGGGTGCGTCGGACTGCGCGAGCAGCAATGCGTGAGCCTTGCGGTTCAGACCCATGCGCACCGAATCCTCGACGGCATTGATGCTGGCATGATCCATGAACTCGAGCATCGCCGGACGCATGTTGCTGGTGATCGCCAAGACTGCGTCGGCAGCTTCTTGCACCGAGTCGAACGAGGCCACGACGGTCGATGTGGGCGGCTGTGCCGGAATCAGACGCAACGTGATTTCCGTGATGATGCCGAGAGTGCCCTCACTGCCCACGAACAGTTTGGTGAGTGAGAGTCCGGCAACGTCTTTGAGAAGTGGGCCACCGAGGCTGACCGCTGTCCCGTCTGCCAGGACGACCCGAAGTCCGAGAACGTAGTCGGTGGTAACTCCGTACTTGACGCAGCAGAGCCCACCGGCGTTGGTAGCTGCATTGCCCCCGATGGAACAGATTTCGAAGGATGACGGGTCGGGTGGGTACCAGAGTCCGTGCTCTGAGGCGGCTTTCTTGACCTCGGCGTTCATCAAGCCGGGCTGAGTAACCGCCACCCGGGCGACCGGGTCGATCGTGATCTTTCGCATTCGCTCGGTGCTGACCACGATGCAACCGTCGACGGCGCTGGATCCACCGGACAGGCCCGAGCCTGCGCCTCTGGGAACCACCGGAACGCGGTGGGCGGTTGCCCATCGCATCACGGTTTGGATGTCTTCAGTGCACGTTGCGCGAACCACGGCAGCGGGGTGGCCCGCGGCCGGGTCGGCGGCCCAGTCCTGGCGGTAGCCCGCGGTCACGTCCGGATCCAGCAGGACGGCTCCCTCGGGGAGCGCTGCTACAAGTTCGTCCATGGCGTGAGAATTTTCAACCGTCATCACTCCATCATGCGTCCCGCAGCGCCGCTGAGGTCCTGACTTGGTCAGATTTGGGCGCGGCACCGTTGCCCTGGCCCCTACCGGGCCGCACCTTCTGGCCAGCCGGGGTAGTTGGGGAGGACGAGGGGTGGGGTGAAGTCGGTGCTCAATCTGGAATATCGTTGGTCGTGACGGGACTCGAACCAGTCGTAGCACTCGTCCTTGTGTTCGCGGTTGCTGGTGGAGCTGGTGAATTGGTCAAAGACCCAGCCGCCGAAGATGTCGCTTGCGGGGGCATCGCGCGGTCCTTCGAACCGGGGGTAGGCGGCGTCTGTCGGAGTGGGCGCCGTGTTGTGCATCCGTATCTCGTAGCTGGCGCTCATTGGTCGGAACCAATCCGGTTGTCGGCCGTCGAAGTCGGTGTCGTAGGCGTCGGCACAGACGTAGGCGACGACAGTGGAATCGCCCGGATACCCAGCGGTGATTGTTTGAATACTCAGTATTCGGTTGAAACTTGTACCTCGGTAGGTGCGGGGTGGTACGTCTGGAGCGCTCACGTAGCGGCGATCGCTCGAGACCGTTCCGCGGGTGTCTTCGGTAGCTCGCGCGAAACCGGGGTAAGCCTGTGCTGTATCGCCGCTGCTGTTGACTATGTTGTCGGATTCTACGAATGCTCGGACGACGGTGCCTTCTTCACTGAAGAGATCGGTGCCGGGATCTGCGATCCATTGGTTGCGGTAGTCGGTCATGTAGCTCGGCAGCGTGTAGACACTTGGTGCTGCTGGTGTGGTTGCGGCTGTGAGTGTTTCGCCACTTTCCGACGGCGAGCAACCTGCGATGCCGAGCCCGAGGATGAATGTCAATGCGAGAACCGTTGCACGGTAGCTGTTTCGGCGCCGTGCATTGATGAGCAACTTATCCGACATCGTCTAGTCCGTCCCTCAAATTGGTCATGAAGGTGTCGCGATTGAAACCGCGGTATCTCAAATAGTCTTGTAGAGCACCGTCGAGTCTTGTGCTGGTGCTCGTGGATTCCGGGTCCAATGGACTGAGTGGCCGGCTCGGATCACCATCGACACGATATTCGTTCAGGGCGCGGAAATCCGAAGTCCCGTAGGCGTTGTCGAGTGCCTGAACCAATCGGTAATCGAGAAGGGTCGTCGAAGCCGAACTCTGGTCTGTGAAGTTGAGTTGTGCCGGAGGAACTTCGACCGGGGAGCCCAGGACGTGATCTTTGAGTTCGACTCCCAGCATGCTGACTGCAACGCTGGTCGGTGGTCCGAAGCCTGGGATCATGGCAGCACCGCCGGAAATCAGCCAACCGAGTTCGTCGTATGTTTTCCCACGTCTGCTGATGATGTCCTGTTGCGCCGCCGCAGCGTCACCGGTTCGGTTGAGGGCTTCTTCCTCGAGAGCACCGTCCATCAGTGCCTGGACGCGTCCCGCATATATTGCATATTGCGAAGAACCCGCGGCGAGGTCTCCGCTCATGCTGGTTTCGACGAAGGTCCCTTGGAGTTGGCCCGCGGCTCCGAGCATGTTCGCATTGAAACGTGCGGCTGCGTGGGGGTCGCTGTCGATGATCGCGATCACCGATTTTGCATTGGCGAATCTGTCGTCGTAGGCATCGAGATTTTCGAAACCGAGGGTACCGGTTTGATCGGGTTCCAATCCGACGAGATTCCCGATGTTCGGGGTCACCGCGGAACCGATGGTTTGCGTCAACGCGGGATTCACTTCTCCGACGGATCTGTTGTCCAGGCCGGCGATGTCGAGGTAGGCACCTTTGTTGTCGGCGAGATTGTGGGCGAGTGCAAGGGCAGAGGCGCCGGCCCGTTCGGCAACAGCTGGGTTGGAGTTGGTGGCGTCGGGCCCGATCCAATCGGTGAGGCCGCTGACGGCTCGTCCGTCATCGTTCCATTCGCGGGTGAACAGATTCACCACGTCGTCCTGATGAGCGGGGGTGGTGAGGAAGTTGGCGTTCGAAGGTATGTCCCGAGTGGCAACGTCGAGGGCTTTGGTGAGGCTGGAGTCGAGCTCATCGTTGCTGACGGGCCGGCCGTCGTCGTCGAAGACCAATCGCATCGGGGCGCTCGATGAAGTTTGCGATTGGAGAGGGGCGAGATCTGCGCTGCGATCGAGCAGTGCAGAACTCAAAGCGCTGCCGGATTGTGTCGCCGGGTCTGCATTTCGAAGTATGTCCGTGAGGGCATTCGAATCGTCGAAATGGTTGACGTTCACGGTGGTGGAGTACCCGCCGGGTTGGAGTTGCGAGCTGTACGCGGGGTCGCTGAAGATTTTGCGGACGTCTGGCGGAAGGTTGTCGAGGCTGCCCCCGTTGCCGTTGCCGTTGCCGTTGCCGTCGGTGACGTTGGGATTGGAGACGATGAACATGCCCGAGGCGAGAGCGCTGGTGATTCGCGCGTCGGCGGGGACATTCGCATCGGGGAAGTTGACCGTGCGGAATCCTTCGGCTCCTGCACCGATATCCTTCAGCTCGTCGAGGTCGGTATCGGCGTAGAACTCACGTAGGTAGGCGAGTTGTTCTGGGTCGACGACCACGGGCCCGCCGGCAGCAAGTTGCGCTTGTTGTTCCGGAGTGAAGGTCGTCGCGGCGATCAACCGTTGCTTGGCCGCCTCGCTCTCGGGTGTTGCGCCTGGGGACTGCGCGAGAATGTCGGAGTCGTGGGCTCCCTGACCATCGAACCGAACGTGATGTGAAGGAGTGGTCGACGCTGCATCGGGGATCCCGAAATCGGCCTTGCGGTCGATGAGCGAGGTGCCTGCGGCGGTGATCTCCTTGAGGATTCTGCCGGCGCTCGCGTCGGTCTCGTCGACGTCCGTGAGTGCCGTGCCGATGCGCCACGAGTGATATTCGAGGCGGGCTTCTACCTTGCGCGGATCCGTGCTCGCCAGAGTTGCGGGCGTCGCGGTGACTGAACCGTCGTCAGAGACGGTGAAACCGTCGGCGCTCGCGTCGTCGACGCGGCTGACCAGTGTTTCGCGGGCGTACCGGAGGTTTGCCGATTGCGCTGCGACACAGCGCCCGGCGTCCCCGACTATCGCGACGGCGTCTCGCCCGAAGGCATGCTGCTGCGTTGCCGAATCCCACGCTGCAGTCGCCGCGCTGCCGCTCCAATTGCTGGTTGCGGTGTCCATGATTCGGTGCGCGATGTCGACGTTGCTGTCGAATACGTCATGCCCGCGGCCCAGGGAGCCGGCATAGTTGTCGAGGGCGTCCAGATTCCAGGATCGGATCTGCGAGATCGACAGTGTCATCGCACGTCTCCCGAATCCTCGATCCGTGCGCCGTTGGCGATGTCGACCCGGGCGAACTCTCGTGCGGAGTTTTCCAGTTTCGTGCGGGTAGCAGTGATCCCCGCTCCGATTGCGCGGCCGAGTTCGTCGACGGTGACGACGTTGTCGGCTATGGCTGCAGCGAACGCCGACCCGGCGGCTCCGGCCGATGCGGCGGTAGCGGCCTCCGAAGCCGAGAATCCACCGAGTTCCTCGGCAGATGCCGTCAGCCCCTCCGCAGCACTTGCCAATTCGGCTGGATCAGCTGAAAAAGTATCCACACCCATGAACGAATCCCCCCGAATTCATCTGCGAGATCACAGTGAATCGAGGATAGAGCATGCCAGATGACCCGACCTCGAAGGGTGCGTCATCGTCCTCGCGGTCGAGGGGGTTGTGTGAAAGCCCTAACGGCCCTTCTGCTTTCCGGAGAACCGGCCACCCGAACTCTTGGTCCCGCCGGACTTGCCGCTACCCGATTTGCCACCGGCCTTGGCTTTGCCGGAACCGGCGTTGCGGCCGGAAATGTTCTTTGCGGTGCCGGCGCCCTTTGCTTTCTGACCGTTCTTCGCAGCTTCTGCGCGACGCTCGCGGGCCGCGATCTTTGCTTTGACAGAGCCCTTGATCTTTTCGGCCGGCTCACCGTTCCGGCCGCGGGAACTCTGTGCCGTGCGCCCACGCACGATGCCGATCAGTTCCTCCACCAGATCTGTGGTCTTGGACTCCAACCATGCCAAAGCCACAGGAGCTTCGGGTGCACCGTCCACCGGACGGAATGTCAGGTCCTTGCGATGGTGGAACCGCGCCAGTGAATGGGGAACAACGACTACGCCGACGCCCGCGGCTACCAATTCGATGGCATCGGCGATACTCGCGGGTCTTTCGGCGGCGGCCTTGCCTGGACGTGTCGGCCAGTCGAGTCTGTCGTCGAGCGGATCGAGCACTATTTCGTCTGCCAAGTCGTCGACGGAGATTTGTTCGACAGCGGTGAATACGTGATCTTTCGGTACCACCACCACTGGGGTTTCCGCGTACAGGGAGATCGCGCTGATACCGGTCCGGTCGATCGGCAAGCGAACCAAACCTGCATCTGCTTCACCTGCGCGAAGCGCCGCTTCGAGTCCGAGAACGGGGAACTGAACAAGCTCCAGACGCACCTCGGGGAGTCGCTCGTGCCACACCCGGACCCACTTGGTGGGCGTCACCCCCGGGGCGTACGCGAGTCGAAAAATTGCCTGACTATCCGCGTCTGTCACCAGGCAAGGCTACCGCCTTGGTAAAAGCACCCGTATCGGCTGGTTACTCTTGTTGCATGACGTCGAACAAAACTCCCCAGACGATGAAGCCGACGACGGCTGCCAAGAAGCTGGGTGTGTACCTGGAAGCAACACCTGCGCAGTTCCAGGAAGGCGACGTGACTCGTGACGAGCTGACCGCTCTGCAGACCGATCCGCCGGAGTGGCTGCTGGAGCTGCGACGCACCGGACCGCACCCGCGCCCGGTCATCGCCGCCAAGCTGGGCATTTCGATCGCCGGCCTCGCTCGCGGTGGCGTCGAAGAAGCACTCACCACGGATCAGATCGCCGCTCTCCTCGAAGAGAAGCCCGAGTGGCTCGAGAAGGAACGCGCTGTTCAGGCCGACGTGCGGGCCGAGAACGTTCGGATCAAGGAAAAGCACGCAGCCCGTCGCAACCAGCCGCGAAAAGCAAAGAGGGGCTAACGCCCCTGTGCGCCTTTTCGGTAGCGCCGACTACCGAAAAGGCGCACAGG
>NZ_JBHTSW010000075.1:0-13161 GCF_042794945.1 Rhodococcus sp. NPDC056506
CAGTCGTTTCAGAGTTTCTACGCCGTCTTGTCGCGACGCTCGCCACGTTCGGGCTTACGCGGAACGATGGTCGGAAGTACGTTGTCGTTGACGGTCTCCGCGGTGACAACCACCTTTTCGACGTCGTCACGGCTGGGGATGTCGTACATCACCGGAAGAAGAACTTCTTCCATGATGGCGCGCAGGCCACGAGCACCGGTTCCACGCAAAATCGCCTGATCGGCGATCGCGTCGAGCGCCTCTTCGGTGAACTCGAGTTCGACGCCGTCCATGTCGAAGAGTCGACGGTACTGCTTGACGAGAGCGTTCTTCGGCTCCGACAAGATCTGAACGAGGGATTCCTTGTCGAGGTTGGTCACCGACGCGATCATCGGCAATCGGCCGATGAACTCGGGGATCAGACCGAACTTGATCAAATCCTCCGGCATGACCTCGGCAAAACGATCGACCGTATCCAGTTCTGCCTTGGACCGAACCTCGGCGCCGAAACCGATACCGCGCTTGCCGACACGATCGGAGACGATCCGCTCGAGACCTGCGAAAGCGCCCGCGACGATGAACAGTACGTTCGTGGTGTCGATCTGGATGAATTCCTGGTGCGGGTGCTTACGGCCACCCTGCGGCGGGACACTCGCCTGCGTACCTTCGAGGATCTTCAGCAGCGCCTGCTGAACACCTTCACCGGACACGTCACGCGTGATCGACGGGTTCTCACTCTTGCGAGCGATCTTGTCGACCTCGTCGATGTAGATGATTCCGGTCTCGGCGCGCTTGACGTCGTAGTCGGCCGCCTGAATCAGCTTGAGCAGAATGTTCTCGACGTCCTCACCGACATAGCCGGCCTCGGTCAACGCCGTCGCGTCGGCGATGGCGAACGGGACGTTGAGCATCTTTGCGAGAGTCTGCGCGAGGTACGTCTTGCCGCAGCCGGTGGGGCCGAGCATCAAGATGTTGGATTTTGCGAGCTCAACCGTCTCACCCCGCGCATCACGGCCTTTGTCGCCGGCCTGGATGCGCTTGTAGTGGTTGTAGACGGCCACGGCCAGTGTCCGCTTGGCGGAGTCCTGACCGATGACGTAGTTCTCGAGGAATTCTCGGATCTCCGCAGGCTTGGGAAGCTCGTCGAGCTTGACCTCGCTCGACTCGGCCAATTCCTCTTCGATGATCTCGTTGCAGAGGTCGATGCACTCGTCGCAGATGTACACCCCGGGTCCTGCAATGAGCTTTTTGACCTGCTTCTGACTCTTACCGCAGAAAGAGCACTTGAGCAGATCCCCGCCGTCGCCGATGCGTGCCATCTCGTGAGGTCCCTACTTTCCTTCATGTACGTGCGCTCGCCGCCACTCGATCGGTCGAGATGCTCCGCAGTACGTCGGTAGTTGTCGGATCAGCGTTGTCAGATCAGACAAACTGATCAACAAACTGATCGAACAAATCTGGTCGAACAATCGCAGAACGCCGGTCGAGAACCAGCCCGTGAAGTGACGGTACCCGCAGATCCCGAACGGGGTCGACCTGTTCTCGGCGTTTCGCCTGCGGATAAAAAAGAAAAGTGCCGAGATTTCGGCCTGGCAAGCCTTCCACCTGGCACTTCTCGACGTGTCCGCCTCGTGTCGGGAATCGGGATACAGATCCTCGACACGAGGCGGAAATCGACTACTTCTGTGCGCTGAGCTTCCGGTAAGCGAGCACGTCGTCGATGATCCCGTACTCCTTGGCCTGCTCGGCCGTGAGGATCTTGTCGCGATCGGTGTCGACGCGAATGGTCTCCGGATCCTTGCCCGTGTGCAGCGACAGCGTGCTCTCCATGAGTCGACGCATACGCTCGATCTCCGCAGCCTGGATCTCCAGATCGGAAACCTGACCCTGGATGCCGCCCGTGGCCGGCTGGTGGATCAGAATACGCGAGTTGGGGAGCGCGAAGCGCTTGCCCGGCGTACCACCGGCGAGAAGCACGGCAGCTGCCGAAGCAGCCTGACCGAGGCAGACGGTGGAAATGTCGGCACGGACGTACTGCATCGTGTCGTAGATCGCCATCAGCGCGGTGAACGAACCACCGGGCGAGTTGATGTACATGGTGATGTCGCGGTCCGGATCCTGCGATTCGAGAACCAGCAACTGCGCCATGAGGTCATTGGCGGAGACGTCGTCGACCTGCGAGCCGAGGAAGATGATGCGCTCCTCGAACAGCTTGTTGTACGGGTCGGACGTCTTGACGCCGTAGCTGGTCTGCTCCGTGAACTGGGGCAGGATGTAGCGCGATTGGGGGCCTGACGGCGCCTGGCCGCCCAGCGAGTTAGCTCCGAAAAGATTGGTCATCAGTTCTCCAAAGTATGAATTGGGCAGCGAAAGGACGGACGAACCGGCTCAGTTGCCGGTGCCGCCGGCCTGATTCGCACGGGAGACGACGTGGTCGACGAAGCCGTACTCGAGAGCTTCCTTCGCCGTGAACCAACGGTCACGGTCGGAGTCCGCGGTGATCTGCTCGACCGTCTGACCGGTGTGCTGAGCGATCAGCTCGGCCATTTCGCGCTTGGTGTGCTTGAACTGCTCAGCCATGATCGCGATGTCGCTGGCGGAACCACCGATACCGGCGGACGGCTGGTGCATCATGATGCGGGCGTGAGGCAGTGCGTAACGCTTGCCCTTGGTGCCGGCCGAGAGGAGGAACTGACCCATCGACGCCGCAAGGCCCATGCCGAAGGTGGCGATGTCGCACTCGGCGAACTGCATGGTGTCGAAGATCGCCATACCGGCGGTCACGGATCCACCGGGCGAGTTGATGTAGAGCGAGATGTCTCGCGTCGGGTCCTCGGCCGAGAGCAGCAGGATCTGTGCGCACAGCTTGTTGGCGATGTCGTCGTCGACCTGGGTACCGAGGAAAATGATGCGCTCTCGCAGCAAGCGCTCGTACACCGAGTCGCTGAGGTTCAACCCAGCGGTCGCTGAAGTCATGGCGGGACTCTGCAAAGTCTCCAGGTGATTGGAAGTCACGGTACCTGCCTTCTATGTGGATCTACTTGTGCGGTGGATCGTCTATGCGAAACACTTCTACTGACACAGACAGTAACGAAGTAGGGCGGCACCGGAGTCCCGGTGCCGCCCTACTTCGCTCAAAGCGGAAAACTCAGTGCAGTCGATCGTGGTGAAAACACCCGTCCGCCTGCGTTTTTACTTGTCTTCGCTCTCGGCGGAATCAGACGCATCCGCTTCGATTTCGTCTTCGCTGCTGCCGAAAAGCTCTGCGGTGTCGACAACGGCACCGGAGGTGTCCTTGACACCGGCCGACTCGACGACGGACGCGAGCGCCTTGCCGCGACGGACGTCTGCGAAGACGGCGCCGAGCTGGTTGGCCTGCTGGATCTGCTGGATGAACTGCTCCGGAGCCATGCCGTAACGCTGCGCCTGGAACAGGATGCGCTCGGTGAGCTCGTCCTGACCGACAGTGACGTTGCCCGCATCGGCGATCGAGTCGAGCAGGAGCTGCGTCTTGACGGAGCGCTCAGCGGCTTCCTGGGCATCCTTGTCGAACTCTTCGCGGCTGCTGCCCTGCTCTTCGAGGAGCTTGTTCAGTGCCTCTTCGTCGTGATCGAGACCGTGAACGGCGTCGTGCAGTGCAGCGTCGACCTCGGCCTTGACGACGGCCTCCGGCAACGGAACCTCGACGGTCTCGAGCAGCTGCTCGAGAACCTTGTCGCGGATCTGACCGGCCTGCTCGACCTTGCGGACGCGTGCGACGCGCTCACGGAGGTCTGCCTTCAGTTCTTCCAGGGTGTCGAACTCGCTGGCGAGCTGAGCGAACTCGTCGTCCTCAGCCGGAAGCTCGCGCTCCTTGACCGTCTGCACGGTCACGGTGACAACAGCTTCCTTGCCTGCGTACTCGCCGGCGACCAGCGTCGACGTGAAGTCCTTGGACTCGCCGGCCTTGAGGCCGATGATGGCTTCGTCGAGGCCCTCGATGAGCTGGCCCGATCCGACCTCGTGCGACAGTCCGCTCGCGGTTGCCTCGGCAACGTTCTCTCCGTCGACGGTGGCCGACAGATCGATGGAGACGAAGTCGCCGTCCTCGACTGCGCGGTCGACGCCGGTGAGGGTGCCGAAACGCTGACGCAGCGAAAGCAACTGCTCTTCGATGGCTTCGTCGGTGATCTCGATCGGATCGACCTCGACGTTGATGGAGCTGAAGTCAGGGAGCTCGATCTCGGGGCGCACGTCGACCTCGGCGGTGAACTCGAGGAGCTCGCCGTCTTCGATCTTGGTGACCTCGATCTCGGGCTGGCCGATGGCCTTCACGCCGGCGCTGGTGACAGCCTCGGAGTAACGCGACGGCAGAGCGTCGTTGACGACCTGCTCGAGCACAGCGCCGCGACCGACACGTGCTTCGAGGAGGCGGGCCGGAGCCTTGCCGGGACGGAAGCCGGGGAGACGAATCTGCTGCGCGAGGGCCTTGTAGGCCTTGTCGAAATCAGACTTGAGTTCCGCGAAGGGCACCTCAACGTTGATACGGACTCGCGTCGGGCTGAGCTGCTCGACGGTGCTCTTCACGAAACTTCGCTCCTTCGTCTGGTCTTGCTCACAACTTGTGTTGAATCGGTACTGCTGTGTGTTCGGTACTGCTGTCTGGCGCGGCACTTCACTCCCGGACTTACTGGAGGTGAAGTGCCATGTACGTACTTGTCGGGATGACAGGATTTGAACCTGCGACCCTCCGCTCCCAAAGCGGATGCGCTACCAAGCTGCGCTACATCCCGTTTCCGATCACATGAAACACACGATACGGCCATCCGAGGCCACTAAGACAGCGGGCCACAAAGGCAGCCACCATCGGTGACCGCGCACAACCCTATCGCGCTCACTACTCTCTCACGAACCCGACCGCCATTTGTACACGGCCCGGCTGTCGACCCCGTCAGTATGTCATCCGACGGCAGCCACATACAGCCTTGCCTCAATTGCCATTCAGAGCCGGAATCAGAAGCCGCGCCTGCGGCCGAGACACCCCGACTCGCCGAGCAATTCGCCAATTCCCCAGGTGAACGACGGTCTCGAACTTCTCCGACCCCCCGATTATGAAATCCGGTGGGGCATTGGGTACAGTTTCGTATCGCAGACGACGAACACGGCGATCCCGAGTTGTCGTATGCACGGGGATGTAGCTCAATGGTAGAGCCTCAGTCTTCCAAACTGATCACGCGGGTTCGATTCCCGTCATCCCCTCCATCAGGAGGGAAACTCCACAAAAGATCCGCATCGGCCCAGCCGGTGCGGATTTTTTGTATTCCGACTTTGTCCACTCAGACCACTCCCCTGCGGTCCGTATCCTGGAGTTGTCCGGATCGATTCTGCTCGGGAGGCCACTCGTGACCACGATTCTTCTCATACTCGTCGTTCTGGCCGTAGTCGTATTTCTGGTCATGAAAAGCCAGCAACGCGGTTCCGGCCACAGCGCAACACAACTCGACGACGCGAAAGCCGATGCCCGGCAGGCGATCGAACGCCTCGGCGGTCAGGTCTACAACCTGACCGGCAGTGACGACGCCTCGCGCCAAGCCCTCGCCGACGCAGGCGAACGGTACAACGCCGCAGGCTCGCAGATCGACCAGGCCGCAACGCCGGTTCAGGCCCGTCTCGCGAAACAGACTGCCCTGGAAGGGCTTTACTACATCCGCGCGGCACGGGTGGCGATGGGCATGGATCCGGGACCGGAAGTTCCCTCCATCGACGGACAGAAGGCTGCGGGTTCTGTCACCGAAGACCGCGAGGTCGAATTCGAGGGCCGCAAGGTCGCCGCATCACCCAATCCGTCTTCGCACACACCCAACTACTACCCCGGTGGACGAGTCGCAGGTCGCCCGGTCCCGGCCGGCTGGTACTCCGAGCCTTGGTGGAAGCCTGCCCTCGTCGCCGGCGCCTGGGGTCTGGGTTCGATGATGCTGTTCTCGACCATGTTCTCCGGAATGGCCGGGGTTCCTTACGGCGCAGAAGCTTTCGCCCAGGGTGGCGATCCCGGCGCCGATACGGGAGCCGGCGACTCCGGCGATCAGGGCATGGACGCCGGTGATTCCGGTGCGGACCAAGGAAGTATGGACAACACGGATTACACCGCAGACGGCGGCTACGACGGTGGGGGCAGCGACTTCGGGGACTTCGGTGGCGGCGATTTCGGTGGCGGGGACTTCGGCGGCTTCGACTTCTAAGCCGACTGACACACCGGGCACCAGAACAGGTTTCGTGCCTTCATGACGGAATGCAGGATCGGTGTGCCGCACACGCGGCACGGCGATCCTGCTCTTCTGTAGACGTAAGTCCGCGGACGATCTTTTGCGTACGCCGGATCGCCGTTGTCGTGCTCGGCGCGAACGACGTGCATCTTCCCTCGTCTGACACTGACTTTCATCAATTCGACAAGGTCTGCCCACATGGCAGTCCACTCGTCGTGAGAGACGAGATTTCCTTCTCGTTCGGGGTTGATTCCGTGGCGAAAGAGAAGCTCGGCGCGATAAACGTTGCCGACACCTGCGAGGACCGCCTGGTCCATCAGCAGGGCGCCGATTGCCGTCTTGGACTTCGAGATTCGCATCCAAGCCTTCTGCGGATCCGCGTCGCGGCGCAGTGGGTCCGGCCCGAGCCGGGCTTCTATCGCGGCGACCTGAGGCGGTAGCAAGACTTCGCAGGCGGTGGGACCACGAAGGTCGGTGCCGAAATCGGCACCGACCATTCGCATCCGGACCTGGCCTACCGGTTCTTCCATCGGCAGGGTGGCGTCGGTGAACTTTCCGTACAACCCGAGGTGTACGTGAACTGTCAATCCGTTGTCGTACGTATGCCAGAGGTGCTTTCCCCAGGCATCCGATGACGTGAGTACGTGTCCGTCCACCAGGCGCGCGTCATCGGCGAACCTGCCTTGCGGACTGAGGACGCGGACCGGTGAACCGACGAACTTGCGGGCATGCAACCGTGCCAGCCGGTGCAGGGTATGACCTTCAGGCACGGAACAACTTTCGGATCAGGCTTGCGGCAGAGCCGGTGCGACGCCGGTCTTCTCGTACTCGGACAGGATGTCGATACGACGCTGGTGGCGCTCTTCACCCGACCATGCGGTGGCGAGGAAAGCGTCGACGATGGCAAGCGACTCCTCGAGCGAATGCATACGTCCGCCGATGCCGATCAGCTGAGCGTTGTTGTGCTCGCGGGCCAGCTTCGCCGTTTCGACGCTCCAGGCGAGGGCGCACCGTGCGCCGGGAACCTTGTTCGCTGCGATCTGCTCCCCGTTGCCACTGCCACCCAGGACGATTCCCAGGCTGCCCTCGTCGGCGACGACGCGCTTTGCGGCTTCGATGCAGAAGGCCGGGTAGTCGTCCACGGCGTCGTACTCGTGAGCACCACAGTCGATGGCCTCGTGGCCGTTCGCTTTCAGGTGTTCGATGATCTCGTTCTTACGTTCGAATCCGGCATGGTCGGCACCCAGGTATACGCGCATGGCGACAATTCTCTCAGGCCCGACCAGCCGGGCGCACCCGGGTCGACGTCACACTTTCAGGAGCACACATCGCCGTGCGAGCGCACCTATCGTGGTGCCCATGTACCCCGCCAACGCTCAGGCCGCTGCACCCGCCGTTCGCGTGTCACCGGGTAGTGACGCGGTTCGCCACCCGTGGGAAATCCCGCTACTCGTGCTCGCGGTTCTGACGACGGTCGTCACCTATGTGGTGGCGATCGTTCTGATCGCTGCGGGTGATCTGTCGACGTGGATCCTCGTGGTGCTCGCCGCTCCGATCTTGCTGTTCCTCGCGCGAGGTCAGCTGTACGGGTCGCAGCAGGTCAACGGAATCAAGATGACGCCTTCGCAATTTCCGGAGGGGTATCAGCTGGTTGCGGAGGCTGCCGCACGGTTCGGAATGAAAACTCCGCCGGATGCCTACGTCGTGCTGGGGAACGGACGGATCAACGCATTTGCGTCGGGGCACGGATTTCGCCGGTTTGTCGTCGTCTACAGCGACCTGTTCGAAGTCGGTGGGCAGGCACGCCAGCCCGACGCGCTCGCGTTCATCATCGGCCACGAGGTCGGTCACATCGCTGCCGGACATGCGTCGTACTGGCGTCAGTGGGGACAGTTCGCGTCGAACTACATTCCGGTGATCGGGTCTTCGCTGTCGCGTTCCATGGAGTACACGGCGGACAACTTCGGTTTTCACATGCGCCCACAGGGCGCTCCTGGCGCGATGGGCGTCCTCGGCGCGGGCAAGTATCTGGTCGGCCTGGTCGGGTTCGACGAACTCGCCGATCGCGCGACACTCGAATCCGGGTTCTTTCCGTGGTTCGTCAACATCTTGTCGTCGCACCCGGTGCTGACCTGGCGTGCGGCCGCGCTTCGCAACCGCACGCACTCAGGTCATCTGTTCTTCCGGCCCGGTCAGCTCTACCGAAATCCGGCGCTCACTGCTGCTCAGTCGAACTGAGGATCCTCGTTGCGGGTCCGCTTGAGCTCGAAGAAGTGGGGGTAGCCGGCCAGCGCGACTGCGCCGTCCCACACCTTGCCTGCGTCCTCGCCGCGCGGGATGCGCGAAAGCACGGGGCCGAAGAACGCCACACCGTTGACATGAATCGTCGGGGTTCCGACGTCGGGTCCGACGGCGTCCATGCCCTTGTGGTGGCTCTCGCGCAGAGCCTCGTCGTACTTGTCGGTGTCGGCGGCCTCGGCCAGCTCGGATGGCAGGCCGACCTCGGCGAGGGACGACTTGATGACGTCGGCGAAGTCCTTGTTTCCCTCGTTGTGAATCTTCGTACCCATCGCCGTGTACAGCGGCAGAAGGATCTCGTCACCCTTCAGCTGCGCTGCAGCGATAGCGACGCGGACCGGTCCCCAGGCCTTGGTCATCATCTCGCGGTACTCGTCTGGCAGGTCGCGACCCTCGTTGAGAACCGCAAGGCTCATCACGTGGAACTTGGCCTCGATGTCGCGGACCTGCTGGGCCTCGAGAATCCAGCGCGAGGTGATCCAGCACCACGGGCAGAGCGGGTCGAACCAGAAGTCAGCAGTATCCGTGGTCTTGCTCGAGGTTGCGCTCACGAAGAAACTCCCTATCAGTTCATGTCGGTCAGGTCATATCAGTTCGGGGACATACTCCCGTCCTGCCAACAATCATGAACCCGCAATCCTTCCCGCGCTTTCCCCCGAACCACCTTCCGATCGCAGTAGTGTCGAAAAGAAACGAGTGCGAAGGAGTGGTTCAGTAGTGAGCACCAACCGGAGATTCGTGATCGTCGGCGGCGGGCTCGCGGGCGCAAAGATCGCAGAAGCCCTGCGTGAGCGAGATTTCGACGGTGAAATCACCGTCTTGAGCGAAGAAGACCACCTTCCGTACGAGCGGCCACCGCTGTCGAAAGAGTTCTTCGCGGGAAAGAAAACACTCCCCGAATTCACCGTCCACGACGGCGAGTGGTTCCGCGACCATCGCGTCGATCTTCGACCGGGAACCACGGCAACGGCGATCGACACCGCTGCACACACCGTCTCATTTCCGGACGGTTCCACGATCAGCTACGACAAGCTCGCCTTGGCCACCGGCTCACGTTCGCGGCGCCTCGACATCCCGGGGTCCGACGCCGAGGGCGTTCACTACGTGAGAACAGTCGATCAAGCCGCTGCGCTGCTGCGCACCCTGGCCGCCGACAAGAAACTCGTCGTGATCGGTGCGGGCTGGATCGGTCTCGAAATTGCCGCGTCGGCTCGCGGTTTCGACGTCGACGTCACCGTGCTCGAACATGCCGGCCTCCCGCTCGAATCGACGCTCGGCCCGGAAATGGGTGAGGTCTTCGCCGCGTTGCACCGCCAGAACGGCGTCGACTTGCGCACCAGCACGGACGTCAGCGCAATCTCCGTCGACGGCGAACGCGCCTCGGGTGTCACCTTGAGCGATGGAACCGTGATTCCCGCCGACGCCGTGTTGATCGCTGTCGGCGCATTGCCCAACACCGAATTGGCGTCGGAGGCGGGTATCGACGTCGACAACGGAGTTCTCGTCGACGCCGGTCTGCAGAGCAGCGACGCCGACGTCGTCGCGGTGGGAGACATCGCGGCCGCACAGCATCCGATCCTGAATGCACGAATTCGGGTGGAGCACTGGGCAAACGCGCTCAACCAACCCGAGACGGCCGCAGACACCATGTTGGGGCGGCCCGCCGAGTACGTGCGCATGCCGTATTTCTTCACCGATCAGTACGACCTCGGTATGGAATACGTGGGTCACGCACCGCATGGCGCGTATGCCCGTGTGGTCACTCGCGGTGACGTGGACAAGCGCGAGTTCCTGGCGTTCTGGATCGATTCCGCGAACAAGGTACTCGCCGGCATGAACGTGAACATCTGGGATGCCGGTGACGCCATCAAGGAACTGGTCGCATCTTCGCGCCCCGTAGATCCGGATCGGTTGGCCGATCCGCAGATTCCGCTGGCAGAAGTGTCCGCTTGAGTAAAGCTCTTCTCTTCGTGATGGGATGGACGTAATAGATCCGCACCATCAACGAGGAGATCTTTGTGGTCGCACCGAACCTGACACGCGAAACCGCAGCGCAACGGTCAGCAATCCTGACCGTCGAGAACTACCTGATCGAACTCGATCTCACCGACGGCAACGACGCACCCGGCGAGGAGACGTTCTCTTCGAAGACCACCGTCACGTTCACGGCTACGGCCGGGGCAAGCAGCTTCATCGACATCGTCGCTGCCCGAGTCCATTCCGCAGTCCTCAACGGAACGGCACTCGACGTCTCCGGTTACGACGAGTCGACGGGCATCAGCCTGCCAGACCTCGCCGCCGACAACGAGTTGGTCATCGAGGCCGATTGCATCTACTCCCACACCGGCGAGGGACTGCACCGATTCGTCGACCCGACCGATGACGCCGTCTACCTCTATTCACAGTTCGAGACGGCTGACGCCAAGCGCATGTTCGCGTGCTTCGATCAGCCTGATCTGAAGGCGACGTTCGACGTCCGCGTCACCGCTCCCACGTCGTGGAAAGTCATCTCCAACTCTGCGGTCGTCGAGACCCTCGCCGCCGATCCCGGCAAGCACGTCTTCCGGACCACCCCGAAGATGAGCACGTACCTGGTGGCGCTCATCGCCGGTCCCTACGCCCACTGGACCGACAACTACTCCGACGATCACGGCGACATTCCACTCGGAATCTTCTGCCGCGCTTCGCTGGCCGAGTTCATGGACGAAGAGCGGCTCTTCACCGAGACCAAGCAGGGATTCGACTTCTACCACCGCAACTTCGGTGTTCCCTATGCCTTCGGCAAGTACGACCAGCTCTTCGTCCCCGAATTCAATGCGGGCGCGATGGAGAACGCCGGCGCCGTTACCTTCCTCGAGGACTACGTCTTCCGCTCCAAGGTGACCCGCTACTCGTACGAGCGTCGCGCCGAAACCGTGCTGCACGAAATGGCGCACATGTGGTTCGGCGATCTCGTCACGATGGCGTGGTGGGACGACCTGTGGCTCAACGAGTCGTTCGCGACCTTCGCTTCGGTCCTGTGCCAGACCGAGGCCACGGAGTACACGAACGCGTGGACGACGTTCGCCAACGTCGAGAAGTCGTGGGCCTATCGCCAGGACCAGTTGCCGTCGACGCACCCGATTGCCGCGGACATTCCGGACCTGGCCGCCGTCGAGGTCAACTTCGACGGCATCACCTACGCCAAGGGCGCCAGCGTCCTCAAGCAGTTGGTCGCCTACGTCGGACTCGAGCCGTTCCTCGCCGGACTGCGTGAATACTTCCGTGAGCACGCCTTCGGGAACGCAACCTTCGACGATCTACTGGGTTCACTCGAAAAGTCCTCGGGCCGTGATCTTTCCGACTGGGGTCGGCAGTGGCTCAAGACCACCGGCCTGAACATCCTGCGACCCGACTTCGACGTCGACGCGGACGGAAAGTTCACCCGCTTCGCCGTCCTGCAGGACGGTGCTACCCCCGGCGCCGGTGAGCGTCGAATCCACCGGATCGCCATCGGAATCTACGACGACGTCGACGGCAAGTTGGTGCGCACCCATCGCGTCGAACTCGACCTCGATGCTGCGGAAAGCACGGTTGTTCCCGAACTTGTCGGCGTCGCCCGCGGTGCACTCGTGTTGGTCAACGACGACGATCTCACCTACGGCTCCGTGCGACTCGATCCCGAATCGTTGGCGACGGCGATCGAGCGGGTCGGCGACATCACCGACTCACTCCCCCGCACCCTGGTCTGGTCGGCGGCGTGGGAAATGACCCGCCAAGCCGAACTGAAGGCACGCGACTTCGTCGCACTGGTCGGACGCGGAATCAGTTCGGAGACCGAAGTCGGTGTCGTGCAACGCCTCTTGCTCCAAGCCCAAACCGCCATCGGTTCCTATGCCGATCCCGACTGGGCCGAGGCCGAAGGCTGGACTAGCTTCGCCAATCGGTTGCTCGAACTCGCACGTGAGGCAGAGGCCGGGTCCGACCACCAGCTGGCATTCGTCAACGCACTCACCGGTGCTGCGCTCTCGCCGTGGCACACCGAGGTACTGCGCGAATTGCTCGATGCCGATCCCTCCACCGTCGGGCTCGACGGCCTGATCGTCGACACCGACCTGCGCTGGCGCATCGTCGGGGCACTCGCAGCTGCCGGCGAGATCGACGCCGAAGGAACCGCAACGCCGTTCATCGACGCCGAAGCCCAGCGTGACCCGACCGCTGCGGGCGCTCGTCAAGCCGCGGCCGCCGCGGCCGGACGTCCGCAGGCCGCTGTCAAGGAAGAGGTCTGGGCGAAGGTCGTCGGCGACGACTCGGTGCCGAACATCACCGCGCGATCGATCATCGGCGGGTTCGCTCGCGAGGGTCAGGACGAACTGCTCGAACCCTTCGTCTCCCGCTACTTCGCCGACATCGCGGCGGTGTGGGAACGACGCTCGAGCGAGGTGGCACAAACGGTTGTCATCGGGCTGTACCCGGCGTGGTCGATCTCCGAAGAATCCGTCGCGGCAGCAGACCGATTCCTCGAAGGCGACATCCCTCCCGCATTGCGCCGTCTGGTCGTCGAAGGCCAGGCCGGTGTGGTTCGTTCACTCGCAGCACGAAAGTTCGACGCGAGCTGACATGCGAAAGGCCGGTGCCCGCTTCGATTCTCACGAATCGAAGC
>NZ_JBHTSW010000076.1:0-10744 GCF_042794945.1 Rhodococcus sp. NPDC056506
GGGGTGGTGCTGCTCTTTTCTGACCCCTGCCGCCCCCATAATAAAACACCCACAATGCTTTTTTATTTTTGGGGCGGCCCCCCCCGCGGCCCCCCCCCCCCCCCCACGGCAGTTCGTTCAGACGCAGTTCGTTCAACTCAGATTCCAGTCGACCGGATCAGCTCCGAGTCCGGTCAAGAGCTCGTTCGCACGACTGAACGGACGCGAACCGAAGAAACCGCGCGAAGCCGAAAGTGGTGACGGATGCGCGGATTCGATGATCGGTGTGTCGCCGAGCATCGGCGCGAGAGTAGCCGCGTCGCGACCCCACAAGATCGCGACCATCGGTGACGATCGCGCGACCAGAGCGCGAATGGCCTGCTCGGTCACCGGTTCCCAGCCCTTCTTACGATGCGAAGCGGCTTGACCCGGCTGCACGGTGAGAACGCGATTGAGAAGCAGCACACCTTGTTTCGACCACGGAGTCAGATCGCCGTTCGACGGTATCGGCAATCCGAGATCCTGGTGATATTCCTTGTAGATGTTGCCGAGGCTTCGCGGCACCGGACGCACGTCCGGGGCGACCGAAAAGCTCAACCCGACAGCATGACCGGGCGTCGGGTAGGGGTCTTGACCGACGATGAGCACTCGAACGTCGTCGAACGGATTCGTGAACGCACGCAAGACGTTCTCCCCCGCCGGCAGATACTCTCGCCCCGCAGCGATCTCTTCACGCAAGAACGTGCCCATCGCGGAGATCTGCTCCGACACCGGTTCGAGTGCCCGCGCCCACCCTGGATCGACGATCTCTGCAAGCGGCGCCATCAGTCGAGCCTGCGCAACGCGTCGCGGTAGTACGCCGCATTGGCTGCGTACATCTTGACGTTGCCGTCGAGGTGACCGAGCGGAACCTCGTATCCCGCACGAACCTTGGCGGGCACACCGAGCGCCATGCTGCGCGGCGGAACCTGCATCTTGTTAGCCACCACCGCACCAGCGGCGACGATCGACCCCGTACCGATCACCGTTCCGTTGAGGACCACGGACCCCGATGCGATCAAGCAGTTGTCTTCGATGGTCGAACCTTCGATGTGTGCGTTGTGGCCCACGACGCAACCCGAACCGATGACGGTCGCATCGATTGCAGTGCAATGGATGACGGTTCCGTCCTGGATATTCGATCCGAGACCTACCGAAATGGTTCCGTAGTCACCACGCAACACCGCTTGCGGCCAGATCGAGGTGCCCGCCGCGAGAGTCACGGCGCCGATCACCACCGCGTCCGGGTGGACGTATGCGTCCGGATGTATGTCCGGAACTCTGTCTCCAAGTGCATATACAGCCATGAAAGCAACCTATACCGCAGTGGTGCCGGTGGTCGAAAAGCTGTGCCAACCCCCACCGCTCTCGCGAAGAGAACCGTCGACGGAGACACCGGAACCTGCGACGACCTCACCGATCACGGTCCATCCCGACGGAATCTCGACCTCCGGTCCGAAAGTTGCTGCAAATCCGTGATCTTCACCACCGGACAAGATCCAGTGCAGCGGATCGACATCGAGCGCCTCGGCCGCCGACAAGACGTCTGCTGAGGTGGGAACCGCGGCCGACACGATGTCGCACCGTACGTGTGATGCCTCTGCGAGATGTCGAAGGTCCGCGATCAATCCGTCGGAGACGTCCGTCATCGAGTGTGCTGATTCTGCGGCGTCCCATGCCGATTGATACGGCGGATTCGGAACACGATGAGAGGCAAGTAAATCTGGAAAACTGCCGGTTTCGTCGAGCAGTTCGGTTTCGTCGAGCAGTAGTGCCAATCCCGCTGCCGAGCAACCGAACAGCCCGGCGACAGCGATCTTGTCACCAACCTTTGCACCCGAACGGAGAACTGCCGGACGGCCACCGAGATCGCCGAGCACAGTCACCGACACGACGATCACCGGCGACTGGACCAGGTCACCGCCGACCACACCGGCCCCCAGATCTGTTGCCGCGTCCCAGATCCCGGCCGAGATTCCGTCGACGAGGTCGACGGGAGTCGAGGGCGGGCACCCCAGCGACACCGTGAATGCCGTCGGCCTGGCTCCCATCGAAACCACATCAGCGGCGTTCTGGGCCACCGCCTTGCGGCCGACGTCCCGTGGCGAAGACCAGTCCACTCGGAAATGCCGGCCTTCGACCAACATGTCGGACGAGACAACCACGCGGCCGTCACCGGACGTCACGATCGCGGCATCGTCACCCGGCCCCAATTCGGTGGTGACCGGTTGGATTCGGCCGACCAGAGATCGCGCGATCACGTCGAACTCCCCCACCTGCTCGACAGTGGGCTGTGATTCGAACTCCGATGATGCAGTGAACTCCGATGATGCGGTGAACTCCGATGATGCGATGAGTGTCTCCAATGCCGACGCAATTCGCTCGTAAGCGGCCTGCGGTACCTTCTAGCTGTGGTCGTGAATGCTTCTGCAAGCTCACGCGTGTGTCGGCAATCCTACCGATTCACCGACGTGCCCTCAGAAGTGACAAGACCGCTGATCGACTGGACCAGGACCCGAGCGAAGAACAGAGCATGGCAGACAACACTTCCACCGCAGACAACGCCGACATCGACCCCGACGGCGAGGACGATCCGACCGAACGCCGCAGCCCGGCGCTGATCGCCACTGCCATCGCACTGCCGGTAGCCCTGATCGTCGGAGTGGTGATCGCAGCCGTCGTCGCGGGCAATAATCCTGAACTCTCGCCGGTAGCGCTGGGACCCGTACCGGCGCCGGCAGCCGAGTCGGAGGCCTGCGTTTCTCTCCTCGGCGCGCTTCCCGACAAGATCGACGACTTCACGAAAGCCGAGTTGGTGGAACCTGCCCCGGCCGGAGCAGCCGCGTGGCAGCGCAGCGAAGGTGAGCCGATCGTCTTGCGCTGCGGGCTCGATCGTCCGACCGAGTTCGACCAGGCGGCCGCGCTCCAGGTCGTGAACGGCGTCCAGTGGTTCCAGGTCTCGGGAACCGACATCGGTCTGGCGGCCAGCACCTGGTTTGCCGTCGACCGCGGTGAGTACATCGGCATCACGGTTCCCGACGGGACCGGCCCGACGCCGATTCAGGAGATTTCCGACACCATCACGGCGACTCTGGAGCAGAAGCCTCTCGACCCGGCGCCGGTCGCGGTTCCCTGATCAGCGAAGCCCGGCGCCGGTCGCGGTTCCCTGATCAGCGAAGCCCGGTGCCGCGAGCGACAGCGGTGTCGATCAGCGTCGAAATCAAAGTGCGGTAATCGATTCCGGTGGCGTTCCACATCTTCGGGTACATCGAGATGGAGGTGAACCCCGGCATCGTGTTGATCTCGTTGATCACCGGGCCGTTCGCGGTCACGAAGAAATCGACCCGCGAGAGTCCCTGGCAATCGAGTGCCTTGAACGCACGGACGGCCAGCTCTCGAATCTGGTCGCTCACCGACTCGTCGAGTAACGCGGGGATGTCGAATTCGCAGATGTCGTCGAGGTACTTGGTGTCGAAGTCGTAGAACGCGTCCGAATCGGCGTCGGAATCCGGCATCCGGATCTCGGCGACCACGCTCGCTTTGACGTCACCGTTCGGGAATTCGAGGACGCCGCATTCCACCTCACGGCCGATGATCGCGCCTTCGACGATCACCTTGGGATCGTGCAGGCGTGCATGAGCGATTGCCCCGTCCAGCCCCTCCCAATCGCTCACCCGCGTGATCCCGATGGACGAACCACCTCGAGCGGGCTTCACGAACACCGGAAGGCCCAACTCCGCCTTCTGCTCTTCGGTCAGCGTTGCGGTTCCCGGTCGAAGCACGACCTGCACTCCGACGGGAAGTCCTTCAGCGGCAAGAAGCTTCTTCGTGAACTCCTTGTCCATGCCGGCGGCGCTAGCCAGGACTCCGGGTCCGACGTACGGAACCCCGGCAAGTTCGAGCAGACCTTGAATGGTGCCGTCTTCGCCGTAAGCGCCGTGCAGGACCGGGAACACGACGTCGACCGATGCGAGCACCGCCCCGGCGTCAGTGCCGTCGAAGGAGATGACCTCGCCCTCGCGGGTGGGGTCCGCGCTGAGGACCACCGAGGTTCCGTCCTTGTCGACCGACGGCAGCGCTCGCCCACTGATCGCCAGGGAGCTGGGGTCGCTCGAACCGAGCACCCAGGAACCGTCGACGGTGATGCCGATCGGTACGACGTCGTACCGATCGGGGTCGAGGTTGCTCAGGACGCTTCCGGCGGAAACACAGGACACTGAATGCTCATTGCTCCGGCCACCGAAGATCACGGCCACGCGGGTACGGCTGCTGTTCACGCGTCAAACCGTACCGCCGAATCGACTTCGGCACGCGATCGGGCCGGACCGGAAATCATCGACGTGGTCCGTCTACGCGTCGAGTGCGCGCTCGATATCGGCCAAGAGATCGGCGGTGTCCTCGATGCCACAAGCGATTCGGACAAAACCCGCACTGACCGGATCGCCCCAGCGCGCACGGCGATCCGCCGTCGTGTGGATCCCGCCGAAGCTGGTGGCAGCCGTGACGAGAGCACTCGCGTCGACGAACGAGTGGAACGCCTGAGCTGTATCCAGCTCGACGCTCACCAATCCGCCGAATCGATTCATCTGACCGGATGCCGTTGCGAAGGACGGGTCACCGCGAAGACCGGGGTAACGAACGGACCGGACTGCTTTGTGACCTACCAACATCTCGGCCAGTGCAAGCGCGTTGTCGCACTGACGCCCGAATCGCAGTCCTGCCGTGCCGAGGCTCCGGTGCGCGAGCCACGTCTCGAAGGGTCCGAGCACCGTTCCCGAGAGGAGTCGCTCGCGCTCGATTCGCTGACCTACCGCCGCATCGGAGGTAGCGACGTAACCCATCAGGAGGTCACTGTGCCCGCTGAGGGCCTTGGTGCCGCTGGCCACCACGATGTCGGCACCCAATTCGAGCGGGCGCTGGCCCAGCGGTGTTGCAGTCGTGTTGTCGACGATCAGGAGCGCAGCCGAACGGTGGCACACGTCGGCGAGCACGCGAAGGTCGACCACGTCCAGCACCGGGTTGGACGGCGTCTCGGCGACGACGACCACGCGGCCCGGCGACGCCTCGATCAGATCCGCGAAGCTCGCATCGCCCATCTGCAGGGTCGAGACCTCCCGAACGGTGATCCCCAACGGCGCCAACCGTTCGTTCGCGTACAACCGCACCTGGTAGTACCCGTCCGCCGGCACGACGACCGTATCCCCGGTGACGAGCACGCTGCGCAAGGTCGCGGTGATCGCGGACATTCCCGAACCCATGACGAGTGCGTGGTCCGCTCCTTCGAGCGCCGCGAGCGCAGATTCGAGTCCGCGCCAACCTGGGTTCGATGCCCGAGCGTAGGTATCGGATTCGGAACCTTCGTCGGCCGAAAGTTGGTACGGCGCAGCGAATACCGGGCCGAGCTGCATCGGTTGACCCGCCACGTGTTCCCGCGCTACCGAGCTGACGCTGCGCGTCGAATCCCCGTAACCCTCGAAGTGACTCACACCGATTTCGCTCACTCCGGCTTGGTCCGGCGTCCGAGCAACTGACCGATTGCATCGCTGACGGCCATGCCTTCGTGGCATACCCGATGGACGGCGTCGGTCAACGGCATCTCGACGTCGTATCCGGCAGCGAGTGCGCGCACCGACGTGCACGACTTCACGCCCTCGGCGACCTGCCCGTTTGTCGCCTTCTGCGCCGACTCCATCGACCCGCCCCGTCCGAGCCGCTCGCCGAACGTCCGGTTTCGCGACAGCTCGGAGGTGCAGGTCGCGACCAGGTCCCCGACTCCCGCAAGACCGGCAAGTGTCGATGCCTTGGCACCGAGCGCAACGCCCAGACGAATCGTCTCGGCGAGCCCACGGGTGATGATGCTGGCAACGGTGTTGTCGCCGAACCCACTACCGGCGGCCATGCCGCAGGCCAGTGCAATCACGTTCTTGCACGCACCACCGATCTCGCAACCGATGACGTCGGAATTGGTGTACGGCCTGAAATAGCCGGTAGCGCAAGCGTCCTGGAGAGCGAGGGCACGCGAGGAATCCGAGCAGGCGATCACCGTCGCCGCGGGCTGCCCGCTGGCGATCTCGTGTGCAAGATTCGGACCCGAGAGCACCGCGACGCGCCCCGGTTCCACGCCGGTCACCGACACGATGACCTGACTCATGCGCATGAGCGTCCCGGTCTCGATCCCCTTGGCCAGACTCAGCAGAGTTGCATCGGGTCCGATCGAGCCCTTCCACTGCTCCAGGTTTCCCCGTAGCGACTGCGAGGGAACCGCCAGCACGATGAAGTCCGCGCCTGCCATCGCCTCCTCGTGGTGGTGGGTCGCGCGAATCGACGAAGGCAAAGCAATGCCTGGCAGATAGTCGCTGTTCTCGTGCGTGGTATCGATGCGCTTCGCGACCTCTTCACGCCTGGCCCACATCGTCACGTCGGTTCCGGCCTCGGCCATCACCTTCGCCAACGCCGTTCCCCACGAACCTGCGCCCAGTACAGCTGCCTTACTCACACGCTCACCCCGTCTACCCGGCGAAGCGGGTCGCCGCCAGAAAAATCGTCTGCACAGAGTATCGCCTGTAGCTCGCTGCGGTGGGCAGCCGCGGACACCAAGCGCGATGACTGGCAAGATCGAGGAATGGACAGCGCGGAACCCCCGTACCCACACGTCGTGGAGACGCCGCATGCGCACGCGGAGATCGAACGCCCCATGCATGCGATAGTTGCCGTCAAGTCCTTGAGATCGGCCAAGTCTCGCCTCGCGGACGAACTCGACTCGGACGCGCGGGCGGACCTCGTGTTGGCAATGCTTCACGACACCCTGTCCACTGTTGCCGCCGTCTCGGCTATCGACAGCGTCACAGTGGTCACCCCCGACCCGACGGTCGCCGCTCTGGCGTATTCCGCCGGGGTCACCGTCTATGCCGATCCAGCTCCCGACGCCGCACGAACCAACGGCGCCACATTGCGCACGGAGGAAACCCTCAACGCCGCGTTGAGCGCGGCGGCCGCCGATATCCGGGCCAAGCGCGGAGTGGTCGACCTCGTTGTGCTGCAAGCCGACTTGCCCGCCATGCAACCGAGCGAGTTGTCGGAGGCTGTGGTCGCGGCCCGAAGCGGCGGGCGTTCCGTCGTCGTCGATCACCACGGCACCGGCACCTCGGCACTCTTTGCGTGTGGCGAGAGCTCACTCGACCCTCTATTCGGCCCGGAATCCGCACGCGGACATACCAATTCAGGCGCACGACGACTGACCGGCCAGTGGCCAGGACTGCGGACCGACGTCGACACTCATGCCGACCTCGACACTGTGCGAGCACTGGGAGTAGGCCCAGCCACACTGGCTTCGTTGACCAGACTCAAGGCCGCGCCGTCGAACAGTCGATGAATTTTCTTTCATCGATTGTCGGACCGCGCGATTGTGGGGGATGATCGACGAGTGAGCAATGGCGAAGCACTCGAAAACCGTATTTCCGAAGACCAGTCGGACGGAGACCACAGCTCCGACCGACACGAGAACGGCGTGGCCGCCTCGACTCGATCTCAGGCCGTCGCGACTGCCACCAACATCCCGGGCGCTCCCCCTGCAGCTACCAAGGCAGAGCTACCCGAACTGCTCGTCGGACTCCCCGAGGATCGTTACCTCAACCGCGAACTCAGCTGGCTCGATTTCAATGCGCGCGTTCTCGCATTGGCCGCCGACGAGTCACTGCCGTTGCTCGAACGCGCAAAGTTCCTCGCCATCTTCGCTTCCAATCTCGACGAATTTTTCATGGTCCGGGTCGCCGGACTCAAGCGCCGCGACGAGACGGGCCTGTCGGTCAGGTCTGCCGACGGACTCTCCCCACGCGAACAATTGGCGCTCATCGCGCGCCGCACCCAGGAGCTCGCCGACAAGCACGCACACGTGTTTCTCGACTCGGTCCGCCCCGCGCTGGCGGCAGAAGGCATTTCGATCGTTCGGTGGGCCGATCTCAGCGCCGACGATCACGGCCGACTATCGGCGCATTTCCACGAGCAGGTCTTCCCGGTACTGACGCCGTTGGCGGTCGATCACGCCCACCCGTTCCCCTACATCAGCGGACTGAGCCTCAATCTCGCCGTCACCGTGAAGGACTCCGTCACCCGCGGCGAACACTTCGCTCGCGTCAAGGTCCCCGACAACGTCGGCCGGTTCGTGCGAGTCAAGAGCACGACATCTTCGTCCACCATCGATTCGTTCCTTCCAATGGAAGAACTGATTTCGGCTCATCTGGACGTACTGTTCCCCGGAATGGAAATCGTCGAACATCACGCTTTCCGAATCACACGCAACGCCGATTTCGAGGTCGAAGAGGATCGCGACGAGGATCTGTTGCAGGCACTCGAACGTGAATTGGCGCGTCGCCGTTTCGGTTCGCCCGTCCGACTCGAAGTCGCGGACGACATGACCGAGCACATGCTCGAACTGCTTCTGCGTGAACTCGACGTCGACCCGGCCGACGTGATCGAGGTGTCCGGCCTCCTCGACTTGTCCTGCCTCTGGCAGGTTTACGCCGTCGACCGGCCGGCACTCAAGGACGCTCCGTTCGTCCCGGCGACGCATCCGGCGTTCGGCGAGCGTGAGACGCCGAAGAGTGTGTTCTCGACCCTGCGCGACGGCGACGTGCTCGTCCACCATCCTTACGACTCGTTCTCCACCAGCGTTCAGCGCTTCATCGAACAAGCCGCCGCCGACCCGCAGGTGCTCGCGATCAAGCAGACCCTGTACCGCACTTCCGGCGACTCCCCCATCGTCAACGCACTGATCGACGCCGCCGAGGCCGGCAAGCAAGTTGTTGCCCTCGTGGAGATCAAGGCGCGCTTCGACGAGCAGGCCAACATCAAGTGGGCACGCAAACTCGAGCAGGCCGGCGTTCACGTCGTCTACGGTCTCGTCGGTCTCAAGACTCACTGCAAGACGTGCCTCGTCGTCAGGCGTGAGGGGTCGACCATTCGCCGTTACTGCCACATCGGCACCGGCAACTACAACCCGAAGACCGCGCGCATGTACGAGGACGTCGGATTGCTCACCGCAGCACCGGAGATCGGCGCGGACCTCACCGACCTCTTCAACTCGCTGACCGGATACTCCCGTAAGACGAGTTACCGCAACCTTCTCGTTGCGCCGTACGGGGTTCGCCGCGGGATCATCGAGCGGATCGACAACGAGATCGCTCACAAGCTCGCGGGCCGCGATGCCGGTATCCGATTGAAAGCCAACGCATTGGTGGACGAGCAGGTCATCGACGCGTTGTACCGCGCATCCAAGGCCGGTATCCCCGTCGAGATCGTGGTCCGCGGAATATGCGCGCTCAAGCCGGGGGTTCCGGGCCTCAGCGAAAACATCGAAGTACGTTCCATTCTCGGCCGGTTCCTCGAACACTCGCGAATGTTCCATTTCCGCTCTGCCGACGAATTCTGGATCGGCAGCGCAGACATGATGCACCGCAACCTCGATCGCCGCGTCGAGGTCATGGTGCAGGTCAAGGATCCGAAACTGTCGAAGCAACTCGGTGACATCTTCGATTCCGCGCTCGATCCCCGAACTCGCTGCTGGGTACTGCATCCGGACGGCAGTTGGGTAGCTGCCCCCGAACGCGGCGAGGACGTACGCGAGCATCAGCAGTCGTTGATGCGCAGCCGCACCTCCAGCGGGTCTTGACGGGCTCGGATCACACAATGAGCGACAAGCCGGTCAAAGCCAACATCTTTGCCGCAGGCGCGGTTCTGTGGCGGAAGGCTCCTGAGGATCCTTCCGCCATCGAGATCGCCGTCGTACATCGACCGAAGTACGACGACTGGTCATTCCCCAAAGGGAAACTCGACCCCGGCGAGACCTTCCTGACCGCGGCGGTTCGCGAGGTGCGCGAAGAGACCTCGATCACGGGACGTTTCGGCAGGCACCTCGGTGGCGTGACATACCCGATCCCGGGGCATCGCAAACTCAAGCGGGTCGAATACTGGTCGGCAGAAGCAGTCGACGGAGATTTCGGACCGAATAACGAAGTGGATGTTCTTTATTGGCTTCCGGTCGCCGAGGTCGCCGATCATCTTTCGTACCCGATGGATCGAATGATTCTTCGCCGCTTCGTTTCCATTCGGCCGGACACCAAAACGGTATTACTCGTCCGCCACGCAAAAGCCGGAAGCCGGAAGCGATACAAGGGCGACGACAATCTGCGTCCACTCGACGCCAAGGGCAAAGAGCAATCGGCCTCGTTGGTCGAGCAGCTGAAAATCTTCGGCGCCGATTCCGTTTTCGCGGCCGACCGTACTCGCTGCATCGACACGGTGATGCCGTTGGCGGAGGCATTGGGTGTCGAGATTTCTACGGAACCTCTTCTGACCGAAGAAGGTTATGCGGCCGATCCCGATGCCGCTCGGGCCCGTGCGTTGCAGATCGCCGCGCTGGAGGGCACACCCGTGATCTGCAGCCAAGGAGGCGTCATTCCCGATCTGATGCGCTGGTGGGCCGACACGGCCGGCGTAACACTGCCCTCTGCACGCAACCGTAAGGCGAGCACCTGGGTGCTCTCGTTCCTCGACGGCCGTCTTGTCGCGGCCGATCACCTCGACAGCCCGCTCCCCAAAGTCGCCAACTCCTGAGGGATTTGGGCAATCGGAGCCTGGGACCGATTCGGTAGTTTTGCAAAGCATTGAAACACAGGAGAATTCAGACTTCTCCGAGACAGCAAAAAGAGGTGCAGCCGCGGATTGAATC
>NZ_JBHTSW010000077.1:0-8107 GCF_042794945.1 Rhodococcus sp. NPDC056506
ACCCACGGCGGAGCTGTTGACCACGTCGGCGACAGCATCATTGCCAGTGACAGCACCGTCGGTGATGTTGATCGTCATGAGAACCCCCCGTTCCATCTCCCATCATACTCGAACAAACTTTCGAGTCAAGGAATTGTTTTGGAAGGCGAAAACGATCGCATTGACGTGATTCTGTTGTTCGAGAGTAGATTCCGTCGCTAGAGCATCAGTGCCGGATCTGTGGTCAGTTCGATGTTCAGCCATGGTTCGTAGGGAAGGTCGGCGAGGCTGGCGGCGAACGAGCGTCGTACCGCGTCTTCACCGTCGATGTCCCAGCTGTGCGGCGCGACCATGAACGTCGCTTCGATATACAGCTTGCGACCGACTTTGCTCATCGTGAGAGTCGGTTCGTCCAAACCGAATTCGGCGCGGACGGCGGTAATGGCTTCGCGGACTCGGGTCTGAACCTGTTCTCCGGGAGCGCCTTCGAGGAGTTCGATCAGTGCGGTTCGCAGAAGTGCGTACGGTTGTGGGACCAACATCGCGCAGCCGAGGAGGACCAAGACGGAGTCGACGTATCGGTCGGCGTCGGAAAAATCTGTGCGGCCCAAGATCATTGCGACGACAGCGCCGACGGCAACCAGCGCGCTGAAGGCAGCCGATGCTCCCCACTGCCTGGCTTCGGCGACCAGCAGATCCGACGTGCGGTCGACTTGGCCGACGTAGCGCCAGATGACGATCGACACCACTGCGCTGACAGCGCCGTATGCCACCAACGATCCCGCGGTGACGTCGGCCCCGCCCGCGAGGATGACACGAACTGCCTCGACTGCGGCGTAGGCGAGCGTCGCCAGTAATGCCATGCCCTGGACGGCGATGACTACGGGAATCAACGCCTCTTTGCCGAAGGGGAAGCGTGCGGTGGGGCCCGAGTCGGCTATCCGCGAGACCCGCAGCGACAGCGCCGTGAGCACCATTCCGATGAGGGCGTACACACCGTCGAGCAGGATCACCTGGGACTGCGAGATCCAGCCCCAGAATGCGGCGAGTACAGCCAACGCCGTCGCGACCACGAGCGAGTACCGCAGGGCCTTGCGTTCGCGGGTAGCGCTGTCTTCCTTGGTGCCCATGAATTCCAAACCGCCTGTCCGTTTCGATATTCCTTCACGTAGGAATACCAGCAACGACGCGCGGGCACGGCATCAGAGCACCAATTGCGCTGCCAGATCGAGAAAGTCCTCGGCGTTGATGTCGAACTCGTCGGAAAAAGCCACATCGGGATTGCCCTCGGCTCCGAATTCGAGGGGTCGGGCGATGAAGGCGGTGCGGAATCCGAGAGCTTTGGCCGCCCGGATGTCGTATTTGTGGCTGGCAACCATCATGATCTCGGCCGGGTCGTAGCCGAGGTATCGAGCAGCCAGGTGGTAGATCTTCGGATCGGGTTTGAACACGCCGGCCATCTCGGCGGTGAAGACGGCATGCCAGGGCAGATTTCCGTGCCGGGAGATGCTGACTGCGGCATTCACGTCAGCGTTGGACAAAGCAGCGATTGTGTACTGCTGGCGCAGGGTTGTCAGGCCGGCGACAGTGTCGGGCCACGGGTCCAGGAATTTCCAGGCGGTGGTGAGTTCTTCCTGTTCGGCATCGGAAAGTTCGATGTTCTCGCGGGCCAACAGCTTGCGCAGAGCCTCGCGGTACACCGAATGTACTGTCACCCATTCGCCCGTGGAGTCGTCGGCCTCGGAGGTGTTCGCGAAGTATTCAGCGCGCCAGAGATTGACGAATCGCGACCAGTCGACGTCGGCGTCGGTGATTCGACGGGCCTCTCGGCACAGTGTGCTGTGAAAATCGGTCGCTGTGCCCTGGACGTCGAACAGCAGTGCTTTGATCTTCTCGCGCACTAGGCCTCCACTCCGAGATCACCTGACGGACTTCCTTCATTATTGCGGCTGCCGCGCCCGATTCGTGCTCGGTGAGCGCAAAGGCTCCACGCGTCGCAAAATAGACATCTATGGCCGACCGCGGATTCACCCCGACTCAGCTCGCCGCCCGAGCTGCCTACCTGCTGCGCGGAAACGACCTGGGCACGATGACCAGCGCCGCCCCGAAGCTGTATCCCCACATGTGGAGCTGGGACGCGGCGTTCGTCGCGGTAGGTTTGGCGCCGCTCAGCGTCGAGCGGGCGGTGGTAGAGCTCGATACTTTGCTCTCTGCTCAGTGGAAGAACGGGATGATTCCGCACATCGTGTTCGCGAACGGTGTCGACGGCTACTTCCCCGGCCCGACGCGGTGGGACGTCAACGCCTTGGCTGCGCACGCGCCTCTGGGTACCGCTACATCGGGAATCACCCAACCCCCCGTCCACGCGATTGCGGTGCAGCGGATTCTCGATCATTCGCGTCGGCACGGACGTACGACGCGTGCGGTCGCGGAAGAGTTCCTCGACCGGCGCTGGAGCGATCTGGTTCGGTGGCACCGGTGGTTGGCGGAGGCCCGCGATCTCGACGGCAACGGCCGTATCGCGCTCTATCACGGGTGGGAATCGGGGATGGACAACTCTCCGCGGTGGGATCTGGCGTACGCGAATGTTGTTGCGGGACAAGTGCCTGCGTATCAGCGTGCTGATCTCGCTGTGGTGACGGACCTGTCTCAGCGTCCCACGGATCACGAATACGACCGCTACCTTTGGCTTCTCGAAGAGATGAAGGCCGTGCGGTACGAGGACTCTCAGCTCGCCACGGCCATGAGTTTTGCCGTCGAGGACGTGTTTGTCAGTGCAGTCTTCTCGATGGCATGCGACGTCTTGGCAACTATCGGTGAGGAGCATTCGCGGCCGAACTCCGACGTCCGTGATCTGCGCGGTTGGGCAGATCGATTCCGGCAGGGCGTGATTGCCACCACCGATGAACGATCAGGTGCAGCAAAGGATTTCGATCTTCGCACTGGACGGTGGGTTCATACCGAGACCATCGCGATGTTTGCGCCGTTGCTGTGCGGCGGCCTGAGCCGCGATGCCGAGCGCGCTCTGTTGCGCACTTTCGAGGGGCCCAAATTCTGTGGTCACCCGGACATGCGGTTTGCTGTCCCGCCGTCCACGTCTCCGGTTTCCGGTGATTTTCGCCCGCGCGAGTATTGGCGTGGCCCGGTGTGGCCGGTCATCACGTGGTTGTTCTCGTGGGCGTTCGCGCGCAGGGGTTGGGCCGAGCGATCGCACGTCTTGCGTTCTGAGGGGTTGAGACAGGCCAGCGACGGCACATTTGCCGAGTACTACGAGCCTTTCACCGGAGAACCGTTGGGGAGCATGCAACAGTCGTGGACCGCGGCGGCCGTTCTCGACTGGCTCGGTTGAGTGAACATTCCCTGAAATAGCGGACAAAACGGACCAATCAACCTTACTCTCGGGAAATGGCCGAGCGACGGATCGTCAGGACACTGGGCAAGTTCACTCCGATCGCGATGGCTGCTGCCATCGCGATCACGGCACCTGGCCTCGCCGCTGCCGACGCTCCCCGCGGCCCGGACGTCTCTTCGTGGCAGCACGTGGACGGAACCGGAATCGACTGGTTCCAGGTCAAGGCGTCAGGGCACGAGTTCGCGATGGTCAAGGCCACCGAGTCGCTCAACTACGTCAATCCGTACTTCATCCAAGATTGCCTGGTCATGCGTGCTGCCGGCGTCTCACGCGGGGCGTACCACTATGCGGATGTTCGACAATCCCCCGAAGCTCAGGCCGCCTTCTACTCGGCGATCGTCTTGGGTATCAACGGACCTGGTGACCTGCCGCCCGTTCTGGATCTCGAGGACGCAAAGGGACTGCCTGCCGGACAGGTCATCGACTGGACTCATCGCTACCTCAATACAGTCCAGGCACTTACCGGGCGGCAGCCCATCATTTACACGTACCCCAACTTCTGGCGCACTCAGATGGCCAACACCACCGAGTTCAACCACTACCCGCTGTGGATCGCTGACTACAACGGGCAGAACGCCCCGGGGCCGCTACCCGGTGGTTGGTCCAACTGGACTTTCTGGCAGTACACCAGCACCGGACGCATCCCCGGTATCAATGGGAATACCGACATCAACGTCTACAGCGGAGCCCAGGGCGATTTCGATCGCTACGCCAACAGTGTGGGGTTCGGTAGCAGCTAGATTCTGCTGCTAGGCCTCGCTTTGCCCGTTTCGGGCCCTTCTGCCCTCGAAGTATCCATCTCGGCGCATGTGGAAGGGCCCTTTTTGGCGTCTTTACGACGCTTGGTTGGTTAGTCCGGTTGTTGCTCTCCGGTTACGAGAATTCTGCCGAAGGGTAGCCGGGTTGCTGAACATCCGACCAGCTGAGCGTGATTAAAAAGTAACTGCGTCGGAAAACGAGCAAAACTTCCTCGCGGGAAAAAGCCGAAAAAGGACTTGAGGTTCGGTCCGAATCGAGGGTGGCCGTCCGGTTTCTATCAAATTCGGCGCGTTGCTACTCAAATATCGGGACTTCATCGCGCTTCGTTACCAGCCGCCGTGGCTGGGCTCGATCGGAGTCAGTTCATTTAATTTCGGGGGCTCGCGCGGTCGCCGGGGCCCTATTCGGTTCCGTTCGTCTGCTCCTTGTTTAAGTCGACGCGATGCGCCAAACAGGCGTTATAGGTATCGGTCATTTGTCCAGATTTAACTTCCGCTCGCGGTTGTCGATCGTCCGGTCTGTTCAGCCAAAAACGTCGAAATCAACGTAAGCGTCACAGTGGTGTGCCAAATCGGCCGAATTGTCCGTCTGAACAACTCCGCTCGACGCAGCTTGTCCGATCTACGAACGAAAACGTCAAACGGTCCGCTTTGTCTCCCTTTCGATGGGCAAGCTCCCGGTTATCTGTTATCTTGATTCAGATAACTGGAAGGTTGCTCTCGATTTGCATGGATTTCGAGGGCCAAGGTCCTGTTCAGGGCGGCTCTTCCAACACACAGGTGTTTCCGAAGAGGAGCTCGAATGACAGGACCGGCAGCAGCGTCCGGTGCGAGGTTGATCAGCCGAATGCAGGCACATCGACCCGAACCAACCGATCAATCGGGAGTTCGCGCCAGCGCTCTCGCATCTCCGTCCACTGAACATCGATCAGGCACATCCTGGGGAGTAAGAAATGCCTAACGACTTACCGCCGACTAGGTCGGTCATCTTCACCGCAGGGCTACCGCCCTGGGTGCGAGCGTGGACGGTGGTATGGACCGCCATCGCGATGATTCTCGGTATCTCCGGCGCGACGGCGGTCGTTGCGTCCGCACAACCGGCTACCACGCTCGGCGGTCCCGTACAGGCTCAGGCACCGGCTCGCACCGCTGTTCTTCCTGACGAACAGCCGGCAAAGGGCTGCGCGTTCAGCACCCCTGGTACCGGTCCGTTCTCGCAGAACATCTGCTGGATCGATATGTCGACGCTCAATGCGACCACGGCTGCTTCTGCGGCCGGGCAGTCGATGGAAATCCAGCTCACCGACGGCTACAAGATCAGCTTCAAGGCTTTCCTCACCGACTCGGTAGCGGGTAAGACTCACCAGGGAATCGAAACTAGAGCTTTCCCCACGTTGAGCTATGCGGCGTTGGGAACTTCCGCGTACACGGGTGTGCCGACGACGATCAAGCCGGCGATCTACCAGACGTCGTCCGTGAATGGACAGTCTGGCGGAACGGTGTCGCTGAAGAACATCGTGATGACGGGGCCGAATGGCCCTGTCAACAACTACGGTCTCGTAGCAGCCGACGCTGAGTCGACAGACGCGAATGTGAACCGTACTAACGACCGTGAATTCCTCACTTTCAGTTCGGACAAGTCTCTGCGTCAGATTGCACGTACCGTCGGTGCCGATGCTCCTGGCTACCCCGGAATTCAGGCCTGCGACGGTGGGCTGACAGCTATGCCCGCCACCACTGTGCGATGCGATTCGTGGAACTACGTCAATGGCCAAGAACGCTCGCCCGGAACGCTGGTCGTCGCATCGACTGCTCCGACAAGTTTCGCAGCCACTTTCGGAAATACCGTTCAGGACACCTCGCGTCAGGGTCTGGCGTTCGGTGTGCTGCTGTCGAAGGTCAAGATCGACAAGGACCTCACGCGCGTGACCCCCGGTGACGATTTCACTATCGGCATGAGCACCGGACACCACGCTGATGCGGGCGCCGCTGCAGCTACCGAGATCAAGAGCACCACAACCGGCGCTACTGATACGACGGCGTCGACTGGCTGGCGGACGCTCCTCGCAGATACGACACCTACTCCTGTCACGTTCTGGGAGAAGCCCACTACCTCGGCGACCAAGACCGCGAACTACGCGACGTCATGGGATTGCCAGGTGAACGGTGTGGCCCAGTCACTCAGGATCGGTGACGTTGCGCAGGCAGCACTTACACCGGGTGACAACGTGTACTGCAAGGTCAAGAACACCCCGGTTCTCGTGAAGAAGTCGTCGTCACCACCTACCGGTGAGACGGTCAATATCGGTCAAACAATCACCTACACTCTGAATTTCGAGAATCCCGGAACTGCTCCGGCGACGATCGACTACACGGACTACCTCGCTGACGTCATCGACGACGGAACTGTCGCGCTCGGGGCCGCAACCGGCGGACTCACCGCCGCATTGAATGGCACCGACAAGATCAAGGTCGGCGGCACGTTGCCGGCTGGCGGCAAGGGGACAGTCACATACACCGTCACTGTCAAAGATGGCGGCAACAAAGTCCTGAACAACTATCTGGTTCCGGGGACTACAACTCCTCCCACAACATGTGATCCTGCAACAAATCTCTGCACGACACATCCCATGCCTGGTTTCACGCTGACCAAGACGGCGGATCCGGCTTCCGGTTCGACGGTTCAGGCCGGCGACACCATTACGTACACCGTTACCGGCGCAAACACCGGTAAGACGGCCCTGACTCCCGCGACGATCACTGATGATCTGAGCGCTGTTCTCAATAATGCTGCTGTCGTTCCCGGTTCGCTGAAGGCGACCGTCGACGGTGCTCCTGTTGCTGCTCCGACATTGTCGGGCAGCACTTTGTCGTGGTCCGCGAATCTTCAGGCAGGCAAGTCTGTTGTTCTGACCTATCAGGTGAAGGTCAATGCCAGTGTTGCCGCGGGCACGGTTCTGAACAACAAGGTCACGGGTACTGCGAAGCCGCCGACGGGTCCGGACATCACTCCTCCGCCGGTGGAGACGAATCACTCTGTTCCCGGCTTCACCTTGGCGAAGACTGCTGATCCGATTTCCGGTTCTACGGTTCAGGCCGGCGAGTCGATCAAGTACACCGTCACCGGCGCCAACACCGGCAAGACGAAGCTCGATCCCGTCAAGATCAATGATGATCTGGGTGCAGTTCTCAATAATGCTGCTGTCGTTCCCGGTTCGCTGAAGGCGACCGTCGACGGTGCTCCTGTTGCTGCTCCGACACTGTCAGGCACCACGCTCTCGTGGACCGGTGTTCTCGAAGCAGGCAAGTCTGTTGTCCTCACCTACGAGGTGAAGGTCAACGACGGTGTTGCCGCGGGCACGGTTCTGAACAACAAGGTCACCGGCACCGCGAAGCCGCCGACGGGTCCGGACATCACTCCTCCTCCGGTGGAGACGAATCACTCTGTTCCCGGTTTCACTGTCGCGAAGACTGCTGATCCGGCCTCGGGTACCGGTGTCAATGCTGGTCAGACGATCACGTACACCGTAACGGGCACGAACACCGGTAAGACAACGCTTGATCCGGTGGTATTGACCGATGATCTGTCGAAGGTTCTCGACAACGCTGCTCTGGTGGACGGTTCACTGAAGGCAGTAGTCGACGGTGCTTCTGTTGCTGCTCCGACCCTCTCGGGCACGACGCTTTCGTGGACTGGTGTTCTCGAGGCCGGTAAGTCGGTTGTTCTGACCTATCAGGTGAAGGTCAACGACGGTGTTGCCGGTGGCACACTGATCAACAACAAGGTCACGGGTACTGCGAAGCCGCCGACGGGTCCGGAGATCACTCCTCCGCCGGTCACGACCGAGCACCCGGTCCTGGCACCGAAGATTGCTGTGGTGAAGTCTTCTGATCCGGCGTCGGGTTCGAATGTTGTTGCCGGTCAGGACATCAAGTACACGTTGACGTTCTCGAACAC
>NZ_JBHTSW010000077.1:8205-10359 GCF_042794945.1 Rhodococcus sp. NPDC056506
GGACGAAGACGGTGACGTATTCGGTGAAGGTCAATGCCGATGTGGTCGGTGGTGTGTTCGTGAACAACTTCGTTGTTCCGGGTACGACTCCGCCGGTTGATCCTCCGGAGGTGTGTGATCCGGCGACGCAGCTGTGCACGACGCATCCGGTGGTGTCTCCGAAGATTGCTGTGGTGAAGTCCTCTGATCCGGTATCTGGTTCGAATGTTGTTGCCGGTCAGGACATCAAGTACACGCTCACGTTCTCGAACACCGGTAGCGGTGCGGGTGAGGTCGCGTACTTCGACGATCTGCGTGGTCTGCTCGATGATGCTGATCTGGTTGCGGGCAGCTTGTCTGCTCAGGATCCGTTGACTGCTGCGATGGTCGGCACGGATGGTTTCTCGGTGACGGGAACCCTCGCGGCGGGCGAATCGAAGACGGTGACGTACACGGCGAAGGTCAAGGCTGATGCCGATCGTGTTGCAGCGAATGCCGACAACACGGTGCTCAACTTCGTTGTTCCGGGTACGACTCCGCCGGTGGATCCTCCGGAGGTGTGTGATCCGGCGACGCAGCTGTGCACGACGCATCCGGTTCAGGTTCCGGGGTTCACGGTCGCGAAGACCGCTGATCCGGTATCGGGTACCAATGTTGCTGCTGGCCAGACGATCACGTACACGGTGACCGGTAGCAATACGGGTAACACGACTCTTGATCCGGTGGTGTTGACCGATGATCTGTCGAAGGTTCTCGACAACGCCGCTCTGGTGGACGGTTCGCTCAAGGCAGTAGTCGATGGTGTCGACGCGACTGCTCCGACCCTCGAGGGCACCACGCTCTCGTGGACCGGTGCACTTCAGGCCGGTAAATCCGTTGTCCTGACCTACCAGGTGAAGGTCAATGCCGGTGTTGCCGGTGGCACACTGATCAACAACAAGGTCACCGGTACTGCGAAGCCGCCGACGGGTCCGGAGATCACTCCTCCGCCGGTGACGACCGAACACCCGGTTGATGGCACTCCCGCAATCGAGGTACTGAAGTCCTCTGATCCGGCCACCACGAACCGTGTGGTTGCCGGCCAGGAGATCACGTACACGCTCACGTTCAAGAATGTGGGCACCGCGGATGGTGAGGTCAGCTTCTACGACGATCTGACCGATGTTCTCGACGATGCAGTAATGACGAAGAATCCGGCTACCACTTCCACGCTGGTTGTTTCGGGTGTCGTCGACAACGTCTTCACGGTCACCGGAAAGCTGGCCAAGGGCGCGAGCGCGACGGTGACGTACACCGTCAAGGTCAATCCCGAGATCGGAACGTTGTCGGGTCCTGGATTCACTCCGGGTGTCCTGAACAACTACCTGGTGGTTGGTGGCGAGAACCCGCCGGTGGACTGTGTCCCGGGCGACGCTCTCTGCACCGAGCACCCGGTGGACCCGCCGGAGACCACCACGACGGTGCCGCCGACGACCACCACCACGACGCCGCCGGTCACGACGGAGCCTTGTGTTCCTCCGACGACGACCACGCGGATGGTTCCGACCACAACGGCTGCGACGACAACGGCTAGCGCGATCACAACTGGTGATGCTGATGTGACCGGTACGGAGGAATCCGCCCTCACGGAGGAGACCACCACGGAGGAGACCACCACAGAGGAAACCACGACAGAAGAAGTTGTCGCGGAAGAGATTGTGGATCCGTGTGGCGTGACGACAACTACGCCGCCGACGACAACGACGCCGGTCACGACAGTTCCGCCGACCACGACGGTTCCGACCACGACGGTGCCGGTTACACCGACGATCATCATTCCCCCGATCGTCGTTGTTCCTCCGATCGTCGTACCGCCGACGGTTCCGGGTCAGCCGGTTCCGAGCACGGTTCCGGGACAGCCGAAGCCGCCGACGGCAACCCCGGGTCAGCCCGGTCAGCCGAAGTCGCCGACGTCTACTCCTCAGGGCGGAACGATCAACTCGGGTGGTGGCGCTGGTGAGAGTGGCGTGAATACCACGTTGCTCGCAGCAGGTGGATTGGTTCTGCTGCTGGCGCTGGGAACGGGTGTTGTTCTCCTGACGCGTAAGCGTCGCGAGGATGGTGACAACTGATTCCCTTGAGAATCTGAGGTAAACGACGTGGGGCAGATCGCAAAATAATAGATATTACCCCCCA
>NZ_JBHTSW010000078.1:0-8585 GCF_042794945.1 Rhodococcus sp. NPDC056506
GCCCTTGACGACCTCGATGACGGTGCCCTTGACGGCCTCGTCCTTCTCCTTGAGCTCCTCGATGGTGCCCCAGGCACGCTCGTACTGAGCGCGCTTCTTCGACAGGATCAGTCGACCTTCTTTGTCCTCCTTGGTGAGGACGAGAGCCTCGACCGCATCTCCCACGGAGACGACCTCGTTGGGGTCGACGTCGTGCTTGATGGAGAGCTCACGAGAAGGGATGACGCCTTCGGTCTTGTAACCGATGTCGAGCAGAACCTCGTCGCGGTCGACCTTGACGATGGTTCCTTCGACGATGTCACCATCGTTGAAGTACTTGATCGTGGCGTCGATGGCGGCGAGGAAGTCCTCGGCGGAGCCAATGTCGTTAATGGCAACCTGCGGCGAGGTGACGGTTGTGGAGGGCATATGTTGAATTGCTCCGGACGAGTTGTGGTCGGTTGATGGATTTTGTCGGACGAGATGCGCAACTGTGGCGTACAAATGTTGGAAGTACTTTTTTTGGAAGTACTAGATCTATGTACCCAGCTGCATCAATAACGAACAACCGAATACCGGATCACATTCCACACCGCAGAACCGCACCGCGAGCCCTCTCGTTCCGACTGACTCCCGAGATCCTGGCCAAGATGATCTTGGTAAAGACCTCGTATAGACAATCGGTCGGATGACAGACACTCGCGTGGGTAAGACTACGCGTCGGCTATCTTGCCGGGCAAACCCGGGTACCCTGCGGCCGAGTCACCCGTTCTACTGTGTTGTTCATGTCTGACGAGCGCCATGCCGCCGCCAATTCCATTCTCGGTACCAGCGGTGTCGGCCGGGTCCGTGTCGATTCGAGTGCAAGCGACCGCGCCAGCCGCGCGTGGTGGGACGCCGACGCCGACGATTACCACAGAACCCACGGCGAGTTTCTGGGCGTGAACAGCGCAGAAGGTGAATTCGTCTGGTGCCCCGAAGGACTGCACGAGGGCGATCATCACTTGCTGGGCGACATAGTCGACAAAGATGTTTTGGAGGTCGGTTGCGGCTCGGCTCCCTGTGCCCGGTGGCTCGCCGGACACGGCGCTCGGGCCGTCGGCCTCGACATCTCGATGGGGATGCTCGCGCGCGGACAGGACGCAATGAAGGCCGGCGGACCGGCAGTCCCGTTGATTCAGGCGAGCGCCGAACTCCTGCCGTTTGCCGACGAGAGTTTCGACATCGTCTGTTCGGCGTTCGGAGCCGTCCCGTTCGTGGCCGATTCACAACGGGTCATGAACGAGGTCGCCCGAGTTCTGCGTCCCGGCGGATCGTGGGTCTTCGCGGTCAACCATCCGATTCGATGGATCTTCCCCGACGATCCCGGGCCCAAGGGATTGACGGCGACGCTCCCCTACTTCGACCGCACCCCGTACGTCGAGGTCGACGACAACGGAGTCCCCACCTACGTCGAGCATCACCGAACCATCGGTGACCGGGTCCGTGAGATCGTCGCGGCCGGACTTCAGATCCGCGACATCATCGAGCCCGAATGGCCGGAGTGGTTGGACCGCGAATGGGGACAGTGGAGTCCCCTCCGCGGCCAACTCTTTCCGGGCACTGCAATTTTCAGCGCCGTCAAACCCTGACGGCTACAGCAGTTTCGACAGGAACGCCTTGGTCCGATCGTGCTGCGGATTGGCCAGGAGTTCGCGGGGCTCGCCAGCCTCGACCACAACTCCGCCGTCCATGAACACCAACTGATCTGCGACCTCGCGGGCGAAACCCATCTCGTGGGTGACGACCACCATCGTCATGCCCTCTTTGGCCAACTGCTTCATCACGGTGAGAACTTCACCGACCAGTTCGGGGTCGAGCGCGGACGTCGGCTCGTCGAACAGCATCAGCTTGGGGTCCATCGCGAGAGCGCGGGCGATGGCAACTCTCTGCTGCTGACCGCCAGACAACTGGGCCGGGTACGCGTTGGCTTTGGCGCTCAACCCGACCTGATCGAGGAGGTCCTTCGCTCGTTCGACGGCCTTCTTCTTGCTGACACGCTTGACCTGCGTCGGCGCTTCGATGATGTTCTCGAGAGCGGTGCGGTGCGGGAACAGGTTGAAGTGCTGAAACACCATCCCGATGTCGCGGCGTTGTTTGGCCGCGGCTCGCGGGTGGAGTTCGTACAGCTTACCGTTCTTCTCCGAGTAGCCCACCAGGTCGCCGTCGACGTACAGACGGCCGGCGTTGACCTGCTCGAGGTGATTGATACAGCGCAGGAACGTCGACTTGCCCGACCCTGACGGTCCGACGAGGCACAGAACTTGGCCGGGGTCGATTTCGAGCGAGATCCCTTTCAGGACCTCGAGTGCGCCGAAGTTCTTACAGACTCGGTCGGCTTTCACCATGGGTGTCATTTGCGTTCTCCTCCGGGTGTGTCCGGAAGCGTTTCCACTACCGTAGCTTTGCCTTGCGCGTCGGCTAGTGCTTGAAGCTGGCGCGTGGTCAGTGCACGAGTTGCGCCCTTCGAATAGTGACGTTCGACGTAGTACTGCCCGATCATGAGCAAACTCGTGATTGCGAGATACCACGTTGCCGCAACCATCAACAGGGGAATCGGCTCGAAATTGGCGCCCGAGATATCGCGCGCTCGACCGTACAACTCGAAGCTGTACGGGACTGCCGTCACGAGTGAGGTGGTCTTGAGCATGCTGATGACTTCGTTACCGGTCGGCGGAATGATGACGCGCATGGCCTGCGGCAAGACCGTGCGGCGCATCGTCTGACTCCACGTCATACCCAACGCGACAGATGCTTCGGTCTGGCCCTCGTTGACCGAACTCACGCCGGCACGGACGATCTCGGCCATGTATGCGGCCTCGTTCAATGCCAAACCGATCACCGCAAACAGAAACGCTGCCTGCAAGTCCTGGAGATTGATGTGCGCAAACTGATGCACGAAAGGAATACCGAGATCGATGCTCTTGTAGATCGACGGGAACAAGCCCCAGAAGACCAACTGCACGTAAACCGGGGTTCCACGAAAGATCCACAGATAGCCCCAGGCCGCGGCGCGAAGCACCGGGTTGGGAGAGAGTCGCATGACTGCCAAGATCACACCGAGGACGATCGCGATCACCATTGCCAGCACTGTCAGCTGGATCGTTGTCCACGCACCAGCGGAGATCCGTTTGTCGAACAGGTACTGACCGTAAGTCCCCCACGCAAAGGCTTCGTTGGTCGCCGCGCCGTATACGAACAGTCCGAAGAGGACCACGACGACGACCGCGGCAATCCAACGACCAGGTCTACGTAGTGGGATCGCCTTGATCGGCACCGGATCGCCAGTCTCAGTTGTTGTCATGTTCATCAGCTCTCCGCGCCGTTGATCTTGGATACTTCGATGACGCCGGCCTCGACACTCCAGGTCTGCGCGATCTGTTGATAGACGCCGTTGTCGATCAGGTATTGCATTGCCTGTTGCAGGGCGGGTCCAAGGGCGGAACCCTTCACGATCGGCCAGCCGTACGGCGCCGAATCAAAGGGTTCTCCCGCAGCTTCCATCCGCCCCTTGCTCCGTTTGATCGCATAGCCGGTCACTGGCGAATCAGCGGACAGCGCGTCGACTCGACCGAGAATGAGCGCGTTGGCCGCATCGTCCTGGCTGTCGTACTTGATCTTGTCGATCGGCGGCTTGCCCGCGGCAACGCACGCCTCGCTCTTGGCAGGTACTTCGTCGATGTCCTCGGTGGTTGTGGTCTGCACCGCAACCCGCAATCCGCACGCATTGTTGGGATCGACGGGATTGTCCGGACGTTGCGCCCACTGGATACCCGCGCTGTAGTACGTGACGAAGTCGACTGTCTTCTCCCGCTCCTTGGAATCGGTGAACGAAGACATTCCGAGGTCGTAGCTTCCCGATTGGATAGCGGGGATGATCTTGTCGAAGTCGGCTTGGTTGAAGACAGCTTCGACACCGAGCACGGCCGCAACGGCGTTCATCAGGTCGACGTCGAAGCCGACGATGTTGCCATCCGCGTCCTTGAATTCGTTTGGGGCGTACGGAATGTTCACCCCGACCTGCAGCTTGCCCGACTCCGTCACCTTGGGCGGCAGGAGAGCAGCGATTTCCGGCACCTTCTGGATATCGAGTGGAGGTCCTTCGGGAACGAGACCCTCGTTGTTGGTGACGCACCCACCGCACAGAGCGACGATCAAGCCCACCAACAAGACTCGCACCAGGTTGGCACGCATTCCCCCGCCACTTCCAGCGCCACTACCTACGCCACGTGGCCTTGGTGCCCGTGCGTTTTCACCGACCACGACTCTGCTCTCCACTCGTCGATCGCCGCACTTGCAACGTCCATCCGAAATTCAGTCGAACGGTAGGTTACGGCAGGAGTTCCACCGTCGCCGACTTCGCAAGATTCCGGCCTGTCGTACAAGAATCAGCGACGCAGAGTGTGTGCGTACACGACTTCGGAAAATTCGCTGGTCGATGCCAAACCGCCGAGGTCGGCGGTGGCGATGCCCGACGCGATGGTCGTGCGAACGGCGTCCGAAATCCGGCCTGCCGCCGCAGACAACAACCGATCGCCACGCGCATCGCCGAGCCAGTCGAGCATCATCGCGCTCGAGAGGAACAGTGCCGTTGGGTTCGCGCGATTCTTCCCGGCGATGTCGGGTGCTGCACCGTGCGCGGCCTGAGCCATGACCTGCGTCTCGGAAGCGTTGATCGACGGCGCGGTTCCGAGTGATCCGGACAGCTCGCCCGCCAGATCGGACAATATGTCGCCGAACATGTTTTCGGTCACTACGACGTCGAAGTCGCCGCCGCGCCGAACCAGGTGCGCCGCCATCGCGTCGACGTGCTCGTCGTCGACGACTACGTGTGGGAACTCTGCGGCGACGGTTCGGCAGGCGTCGCGGAAGAGGCCGGTGGTCAGCGTGAGGACGTTGGCCTTGTGGACGATCGTGACGTGATTGCGCCGACGCGACGCCAACGCGAAGGCAGTGCGTGCGATCCGTTCACACGCCGCGCGCGTGAACACACCGACTGCCAAGGCGATGTCGGGCGTCGGCATGAATTCGCCGCTGCCGACTGCCATGTTCCGGTCCGCGTACAACCCCTCGGTGTTCTCGCGGACGATCACCAGATCCATGTCGGGCACCATCGCCTTGACACCGGGAAACGCTGCTGCCGGTCGAATGTTCGCGAACAACTCGAACTTCTTCCGGATGACGCCGCCGGGTGTGAGTTGTCCGCGAAACCTCTCCGGATAGGACGCACTGTCGTGCGGTCCGAGAATCCAACCCTGCAGCTGCCCCAGCGCATCGATGGTCTCGTCGGGAATCGGTGTGCCATGGCTGTCGATGGCCGTGCTCCCGAGCGGAAGCTCGACCCACTCGACGGGCGGCGCATGAACCGCTGACAACGCCGCGTCCACGATCTGCCGTGTCGCCGGGACGATTTCGTGGCCGATTCCGTCGCCGTGCATGAGTCCCAGCCGCATGGCCGGCGTACCGATTGCGCTCGCACCTGTCATCAGGCAATCATTGCTCACCATGGTCCAGTCGGTGGAATTGCTCCTCGATCCGGTGAGTGAGTCGGCAGTCCGCGCGCAATGGCAGCTTCTCGCCGACGCCGGATTCCCGAGTCAGGCGTCCCATCACAGCCCGTCCAACCGCCCGCACATCACGCTGTTCGTCGCCCGCGAGATCCCCGCGGAGATCGACGAACTGTTGAAGCGACGCTTCTCGGCCCCGGACTTCGAAATCCGGCTGGGTGGCTACGTCGTATTCGGCGGCAAGCAGATGGTCTTGGCCCGCTCGGTCATTCCTTCGCGCGCGCTCCTTCACCTGCACCGAGAGATAGCCGAAGCAACAGTCGGCTCGACTGCGCTACCCGCCCACGTCGAGCCTGGCGGGTGGACGCCGCATGTGACGCTGGCCCGGCGCGTCGAACCTGCACGTCTGGGTGAGGCCATCGCTCTGGTCGGCACCGACGTGATTCACGGGCGCAGTGGAGCGATCAGGCGCTGGGACGGCGAACAGAAGGCGGAATGGTTACTGACGCCGCCACTGTGACAGATCGGGTTGCTCGTCGGGTCACCAGGATTCCCGCGATCACCGCGAGTGCACCAACCGGCTGATTCCAGCCAATCCTCTCGTTCAACACTATTGCCCCGAGCGCGACGCCCACTACTGGGCTGAGGTAGGTGACAGTCGACGCTGCAGTCGGCCCCCACCCTTGAACCACATTGGTGTTCCAGATGAACGCGAGCCCAGTCCCCAGCGCGCCCAGCGCGATCATCGACAGGACAACTGCCGGCGTCAGATGCATCGGTGTATTCGCGATGACCGGAGAGGCGAGGACCATCACGAGTGCACCGATACAGATCTGCAATAGCGCGATAGTACGGGTGTCGATCCCGAGCGGAAGCACGAAGCGTCTGAGGTAGACAAACGAAATCCCGTACGACGCAGTCGCTCCCAGGCAGGCGATCTGAGCACTGAGGCTTCCGCCGACGCCGAGATTCCACGGCGCCAACACGATCAGCACTCCGGCGAATCCGAGCAGCAACCCCAGCGATTTGTATCGCGTCAGCGTCTCACCCGGCAGAAAGGCAAGCGAGACAGCCATAGTCATCAATGGTGTGGTGGCGTTGTAGATACTCGCGAGTCCGGGAGACATGCTCTGCTCGGCCCAACTGAACAGCAGCCACGGCACAATGCATTGCGTCGCTGCGAGAAACGCCATGTGTTTCCAGACGCGAAAGTCCCTCGGTATGCCGATCCGACTCACCGCTGACACGAGAACAAGCGCGAGAGCGCCGAAGACCAAGCGCCACAGAACTACCTGCGTGAAGGACAAACCCTCGAGCCCGATCTTCATGAAGAGGAAACTGGCTCCCCACACCACCGCAGCTGCGGTGTATTGAAAAACCAGACTCACCCTCACAGAGTGAAGTCTCCATGAGGACTGACGTCGTGACGGGTGTCGGGCGTACGGCCGGCAAGAGCTAGTAAGTTCAGGACCAGGAGGACCAGGAGAGTAATGACGATGATTGCCATGTGTCCAGCCTGACGCAAGGCCGCGCCCTTCAATAGTGGCAGAAAAGCCAGACTTGGACGATTTTCTGCCACTTTGCCGTTTTTCTGTCACACTCGAAAGATGCTCGCGAAAGTGGTGGTCCCACTGATGCCGATGACCGAGGCGTTCGAACTCGGCGTGGCATGTGAAGTATTCGGCTTCGACCGATCCGACGACGGCCTCCCGACGTACGACTTCTCTCTGATCGCCGCAGTTCCGGGCCCGATCCGAACACGCTTCGGCTACAACATCGATGTTCCGTACAACCTCGACTCTCTCGATGACGCCGATCTCATCGTCGTTTCCGCCGGTGGCACCTACGACGCAGGCGACGCGTACATGTGCTCACCGAGTCCCGACTCGAGTGTCGATCCCCTGCTGATCAAGCTCCGTGAGGCCGTGGCCCGGGGCGCCAAGGTGGCCAGCCTGTGCACCGGCGCGTTTGTCCTCGGGGCGGCGGGACTGCTGGACGGGAAGCGATGCACGACGCATTGGCGTCACGCCGAAAGGCTGGCCCAGACGTATCCGGAAGCCAAGGTCGATCCGGACGTGCTGTATGTGGACGAAGATCCGGTGTTCACCAGTGCCGGCACCGCAGCAGGAATCGATCTGTGCCTGCACATCGTCCGCAAGGAACAGGGCTCTCGCGTGGCCAACGGCATCGCGAGAAGGATGGTGGTACCGCCCCATCGTGACGGCGGTCAGGCTCAGTACGTCGCCACTCCCCTCACCTCGACGCCGAGCGCAACTCTTGCCCCGCTCCTCGACTGGATGACGGAGAACCTCGCCGTCGACCTCACTGTGGGCATGGTTGCAGCGCGAGCGAACATGTCCGCTCGCACCTTTGCACGCCGTTTCCAGGCGGAAACAGGGACTACCCCCGCGCGTTGGCTCAGCGATCAGCGAGTACTGGCTGCCCAGCAACTACTCGAGAATTCGGACCTCTCCGTCGACGTCATCGCAGAACGCGTCGGATTCGGCGGCGGCGCCGTACTTCGCCAGCACTTCATTCGCCTGCGTTGCACCACGCCCCAGGCGTACCGCCGGACGTTTCGGGCGACCGAGAACGCAAGCTGAAATCCACTCAGGGAAGAATCAGCGGTTCCGGGGCGTTGCACACACCAACAGCCCGCACAATGGAAAGGACCCCTGTGGCCACCCAGACACTCACCCAGCAGAACTTCGACGAAACGATCAACGGCAGCGACGTCGTTCTCGTGGACTTCTGGGCTTCCTGGTGCGGCCCGTGCCGCCAGTTCGCGCCGACGTTCGAAGCCTCCTCCGAGAAGCACAGCGACGTCGTTCACGCCAAGGTAGACACCGAAGCCGAGCAGGGAATCGCGGCGGCCGCCAACATCCGCTCCATCCCCACGATCATGGCCTTCCGTGAAGGCGTTCTCGTGTTCAACCAGGCCGGCGCACTTCCTGCCGCTCAGCTCGAAGAGTTGGTGACTCAGGTCAAGGCACTCGACATGGACGAGGTCCGCAAGCAGATCGCAGAGCAGACCGCCTCTGCCGAGTAGCGAAAGAAGGC
>NZ_JBHTSW010000079.1:0-8088 GCF_042794945.1 Rhodococcus sp. NPDC056506
GGACCCGCTGGAGATCCTGGGCCCCCACGTGCGGCCGCGGCGCACCCCGCACACGACCCGAACCACCGGAGACCACGCATGAAGCACCTCGTCCTCAACCGCGCGGCGCTGCTCCGCAGGCCCTACCAGGACTGCCTCGGTGGCGAGGGGGATCAGGTAGTCCTTGCCGTTGATCGTGAAGTTGGTGGCCACGCCGACCGGGATGCCGATGACGCCGAGGACGTTCTCGACCATGCGATCGGCCTGATCGAGGGTGAGGCCGTTGGCAGCGTCGTAGACCGCGATGTCTGCTTCGGTCAGGCCGGTCTGGCGAACGATCTCGGCGCGCCGTGCGGCGACGTCGTAGGACCGGAAATCGGCGATGCGGCTGTTGGTTGATCGGCTGTTGGTTGATGACACGGGGGGTCGTCCTCCTGAAGTGGTTCTGTGCTCCGCTTCACAGTAGGGAGGCTGATGCCTGCCAGGCCACGTGCTCACAACACACCGATCGGTCGAAATTGTAGTGTCATGCCCCATCGCCGCTGTCGTTGATGTCGCTTCCACCCTCTTCGGCTCCCACTTCTCGAAGTTCGTCGAGCCTCGTCGCCATGGACACGCGAAAGAAGTTCTCGTCTTCACGCCAGGAGTGACCGAGGAGCGTACGGATGCGGTCGAGTCGCTGAACGACGGTGTTCGGGTGGTAGTTGAGTGCGCGGGCAGCCTTGGTCGGGCTCCCGTCGTTGCGGACCAGAGCCCGAAGGGTCGCCGTGAGATCGGTGTCCTTGTCACGGTCGTAGGCGAGTACCGGGCCGATTACTTCGTCGACGAATTGATGGAGTGTTTCCGGATTCTCCCCGAACAGAACGGTGTACGGCAGGTACGACGCAGTCGTGACCGCGCCGTCGGTCTTGCCCAACGCCGATAGCAGGCGGGCGGTGCGCAGCGCAGAGGTGAAGCGCGCCGGGAGTTCTTCGGGGCGCTCCGCCGTTGCCGGCGCAATCACTACAGCGTGGGGTCCCACCGAACCGGTGATCTGGCGGTGAACGACGGTCGCCGCGGCTGCAGGGTTCCCCGAGCGCGAGACCACCGCGATCAATCCGGCGTGCTGCGACGCCAAAGCTCCGACCGGCAGACTCTGCCCGATTGCACGGAGCGCCGCGGTGCGGAGTTCCGGAGCGACCGACACCACGAGGACGGTGTCGAGTTCGCCGAGGGAGATACCGAGGTTGCGGGTCCGACGTTCGAGATCGCGCCTCCGCTCGGGCGCAGTGCTCAACAGGTCGGCGACCAGTTCGTCACGTGCGCGCCGATCCGCTGCTGCTGCCGCCGAGTGTTGCAACACGAGAATCGCTGTAACCTGAGCTGCCCGTTCCACGGTCCTGAGTTCGACGGGTCCGATCGGCGCGTCCGATCGATTCAGCAAGATCGCCCCGAGGAATGATTCTCCGGCGGTGACGGCGCTGACGAGTTGGATCACGGTCTCGCTGTTATCGGCGACAAACGTGCATCGGCCACTGCGGCGACTCTGGTCGATGGCATCGGACACGGCGCGAGGTAGCGACAACGGCACCGTCGTGATCTGCTCACCCGACGATGTCACGAGAGGGCGTAGCTCGTTGTCGACGACGACGGTGCTGCGCTCGAGGGCGCTGCTGAGAGTTCGTGCTACCTGGGCATAGCCACCGCCGCGGAGAACGGCATGGATCAGATCCTGGTGGACGATGTTCGATTTGTCCCGCGCGGACACGTGCTCGCGCAGCTCGTCGAGTGCTCGCCCGGTCTCGACGGCGGATTCCTCGGCGCGGTCCAGCGCCCGTGCGGTTTGCAGGACTACCGAGGCGTGATCGGCGAGAGCAGAGAGCAGGGCGATCTGATCTGCGGTAAATCGTCGTTCCCGGCGGTCGGCGGCAAACAGGACGCCGAGGATCTGGCCGTCCGAGAGCATCGGCACACCGAGAATCGCCACCAGACCCTCGGCGACGATCGCGGCATCGACCACCTCGTCGTGCCGCGACTGCGTGTATTCGCTGTAGTTCTGGACCCACTGGGCCGCACGAGATTCGGCAATCGCGCTGACCAAGCCGGCGCCCGCAGGAACCTGCAGATGCTGGAGCTCCGGCGAGACCGCGCCGGCTGTCTTTCGAACATTCAGATCTCTGGTGACCACGTCGAACTCGGACAGGTACGTGACGTCGGTACCCATGATGTCGTGTGCGCGGTTGACCAGTCTCTGCAGCAGTGTGTCGACGTCGCGAACCTGCGCAAGCTCGCGCGCACTCGAATAGAGGACCGCCAATTCGTTCTCGCGGCGGCGCAGTCGACGAAATTCCGACCGACTGGCCCGGATGCGGGCCGCGGTCTCCGTGATCTCCGTTGTGCCAAGGCCGAATTCGGAAAGTGCCTGTTCGACGTGTTCGTCTCCGACAGCGTCGGATGTCACGTCGAACAGTGCGGCAATCTCGTTGGGGTCCGAGTCGGAGTCTGAAGCTGAGTCGGAGTCTGAATCAGGGGCGGTCACACCGAACAAACTACAGACCGGTGGAACCGCCGAATTCGTCGAGCGCCGAGGATTTGTGATTGTTGTTCATCTCTAACGTATTTCGATCCGTTCTCGTCTCTCCCGTCTCCGTGCGCAGTGTGTCGAGTTCCTTCTCGAGCGCGCTGACTTTTGTCTCGAGGGCGCCTATTTTGCGGTTCAAGGCTTGGATGCTCGCCATGCACACGCCGTTCGCATCGACGGCCGAGATACGACGGGTGTTGGATCCCAAGCCGAAAATCGCTGCAAAATCCTGCGCCATCGGACCCAGATGACGGATCGACTTGTGGTCGAAACCGTAACTCCACGTGCTTATTCGAAGGGCTGTCAACCTGTCGAGCACATCCTGGGCGCTGGTCGGAACAACCGCGTCCGTATGCACGCCCCGTCGTCGCGTGGCCCGTGAGAACACCCAGTGCGCAGGATGGCGCATCGCGGCGTTCACTCGAGTGCTGACTCCAACGCCGAGGTATTCAGTGCGCTCGCCCTTTTCAGTGCGCTCGCCCTCGTCAGGCGGTGAGTTCACGTCGTGCGGTTTTGACGGTCTTGTCGCTCAGCAGAATTCCCGCTCCTGCGCCGAGCAGTCCGAGGCCGATTCCGACAGCAGCGCTGCCGAGGCCCAAAGCAATTCCCAACATGATTCCTCCAAAAATTGTGCGGTGAATTGAGGGGCCAGGTGTCCGACGAAAGTGCTGCCGACCTGCTCCGCGCTCATCTTTCACATTGCTCCGCCGTGCGGTCGATGACAACCCGTCTGGACCGAATTTCTCGTGGAAAACACAGGCGTGCAAGACTGGGTGAAGAACTGCTGAGTCATCGGCGTCTTGTGGGCGCCGTACGGGCGGCAGTATTTAAGTAGCCATCGACCGATCTCTAACGCAGGTTTATCTGCGCGCGGCAACGATGACCAGGCAAAAGGGTGGCATGTGAACGAATCGAACAGTGGCTTGTTTTCCGACCTCAGTGCGTCGGAGCCCGTTGTCGACGCAAAAAGCGCCGAGCAATTGGCGGCCGAGCGTGAAACTGCGGCAGCGGAACGCTCCAATACCGACACCGCTGAACAGCGGCAGTCACAGCTGTTCAGCGGTTAAGCGCGTCAGGACTCCTTGATTACCGACAGAACATTGCCGGCGGGGTCGGTGAACCACGCGATATCGGGGCCGTTGCCACGCATGATGCCTCGCGCATCCTGGGGGAATCCGTCGTATTTCAGAAACTCCACACCACGTGCGGTCAGTTGATCGACGGTTGTGTCGATGTCGTCGACGACGAAGTTGAGGATCGTGTACGTCGCCGCTTCGTGATTCGGTTTCGGATAAACCAGGATCTCGGTTCCGCCGGCAAGATGTAGGCGAATGAGTCCCATGTCTTCGTCGGTCACTTTCAGCCCGAGTGTTTCGCCGTAGAACTTCTTTGCAGCGTCGATGTCAGTCACCGAAAATCCGCTGAATGCTTTCGTGTCTGCAAGCATGACTATCTCCGTTCCCAGCGGTTGCCGGACTAGGTGGTGTGGGAATCCGTCATTCCGGATTCCATCTCGGCCCTGGCTTCCTCGCTGAACTCGATGATCTGAACGTAGTTTCCGTCGGGGTCGATAGCGGTGGCGAACAAACTGCCCCCGCGGTCTTCGAGTGGGGCGAACCAGTTTCCGCCGAGTGCATCGATGCGCTGCGCGATCGACCGGGCGTCGTCGGTCTCGACATTGAGGAACATTCGGCCGGGCTGCGGGTTGGTATCGCCGACGTCGTCGCGTCTGTCGAGCATCACGTAGAAACCGTTGAAGTCGAGGACGTCGTAGCCGGGTTCGCCCGGGGTGCGGTCCACCTTCGGGGCGAACGCCTCGGCGTACCAGTCGCGCAGGCGTTCGGGGTTGGTGCTCGAGAGCAAAATGCTGCTGATGCTGGATCCGGACATGTGTCCTCCTGCTGTTGGTCGTTACTGGCGTCGGTGATCGAGGCGCTGGCCACATCACCTTGCAGATACAGACTTCCCGCAGCGACGAAACTCATCGGTGAAACTGATCGAGGCTCAGGTGTGCTCCGAAACCATGATCGCCGTCGTGCCTGGTTCGAGTGCCCGAAAGATGTGCTCCTCGTCGCCGGGATATGCGAGGTAGTCGCCCGGTCCGAGCTCGATCGGATCTGCGGTCGGCCCGACCTCGGCCCGACCCGTACCGATCACAACGTGTTCGGTGGTGCCGCGGGCATGCGGAGTCGAAATACGCGGCTCGCCCGGCTCGGCGACGATCCGATACAGATCGCGGCGTGCGTTCGGTGGGCTCGGCGCCAGGAGAGTCGCGATGTACGACGCGTTCGCCGACGCAATCGCGGGCCCTTCTCCGGCTCGAATCAACTGAACGGTCTGTGCCTGCGAGTCGACGAGTTGTGAGAATGGCACACCCAATGCGTTGCCGAGTGCCCACAGTGTTTCGAGGCTCGGGTTTCCGAGGCCGGATTCGAGTTGGGAGAGTGTGGATTTGGCGATGTCGGCGCGCCGGGCGACCTCCGAGAGGCTCAAGCCCGCTCGGGTGCGCTCGCGTTTGAGTGCGACTGCCACCAGCTTCTGAGGGCTCTGATCCGTGCCGGTTTCACCACTACCCATCGTTCGATTCTCCGATCGATCGTTCTTCTTGACGAACGGGTTCAATGCGTTCAACATAGAATACATGCGTTCTTTATGGCGAACAGTTGATCGCGACACAATCCGGGTGAGTGTGCTGATCTGTCTCTCCGTGGCCATCGTCGGCGTGTCCTACGGTGTGACGGCAGGATCAGCTGGATTCTCGCTGTGGCAGCTGCTTGCCTTGGCTGTGCTCGTTCTGGGAGCGTCTTCGGAGTTTCTGTTCATCGGAATCATCGCGGCCGGAGGCGGCGCCCTCGCTGCAGTTGTAGCCGGCTTGCTGATCAACTCCCGAAACTTCGCCTACGGACTGGCAGCGGGATCTTTTCTCGGCGGGGCTTGCCACACGGATTCAGGCTGGCGCAGGGGCTCGGGCTGGCGCAAGTTGGTCGGCGCGCACCTGGTCAACGATGAAAGCGTCGCGGTTGCCATGGCGCAGGGCTCGGTGAAGCAGAAGCGTGCGGCGTTCTGGTTCTGTGGGATCGGGATCGCGGTGTCGTGGCCGATCGGAGCTCTCCTGGGCGGGCTGCTCGGCAGCGTCGTCCAAGATCCGGCCGCGTTGGGATTGGATGCCGCTTTTCCGGTCGTCATTCTGGCCCTTGTCCTGCCCGCACTGAGGGAAAAGGTGACATTGCTTGCCGCTGTGATCGGTGCAGCGGTTGCAGTGGCCACGTCACCGTTCCTGCCGTCGGGTACCGCGCCGCTCGTAGCTCTGCTGAGTATCGCGGTGACGATACCGTTCCGGGAGAAGGTTCGATGAATGCTGCATCGGTCTGGATCGGCATTGTCGTGTTCGCTTGCGGCTCTTACGCTTTGCGGGTCAGTGGTGTTCTGCTCCGAGCTCGGGTGACGCTCTCCGTCTTCGCCGAGAAGGCCCTCGATCGTGCTGTCGTGGTGCTGTTGTTTGCAGTGGTTGCGACCTCGGCGATCTTCACCGGACATGACGTTGCGGGTCCGGCGCGGATGCTCGGCGTGGTGGCCGGAGGCATCTGCGCCTGGTTCAAGGCCCCGTTGGTAGTCGTGGTGATTGTCGCGGCCGGCGCTACTGCATTGCTGCGACTGTCAGGAGTGTCGTAGAACCGATTCGGTGTGGTCTGAATTCAGGGTCGAATTCAGTCGAGTGCGAATGCCGTCGATGAAGAGGTCCAGGCCGAACTGGAATCGCACTGTCGGATCGCCGTCGAGGAGGTCCTCGTCGGAACCGCCACCGATGACGTCGGGGGAGTCGGGGGAAATGGGAGCCCGGGTGAGTGCCCCCATTTCTTCCATCTGCGCTCGGGACTGCTCGTCGACAGTATGGCCGAGTACGTAATACAGTAGGGCATACGCCGCGAGTTGGGCGTGCTCGCGTGAGAGGCCGGATTCTTGCCCGGCTTGCACGAAGTGCTCGCGCACCTTGCTGCTTGTCATCCGTGAGGCGAAGGTGGCGCTGACCAACTCGGCGCCGTCGCGGTGCGCCAGCAGGGCAGATCGAAGTCTGTGTGCCAGTTCGGAATACGCCTCTTGCCACGTGTCCGCGTCAACGGGGGCGTCGAGGTCTTCGAGGATCTTGTCGACGACCGCGCCGAGCAAGGTCTGTTTGTTCGGGAAATGCCAGTAGAGAGCGCCGGGTTGGACGCCAAGCGAGGTTGCGAGCCTACGCATCGTGAGGTCGGCAAGCCCGAACTCGTCGAGTATCGCCATGGCGCCGTCCAGCACGTCGCCGCGTCGCAACTGCACTTGTTGTTCCCCTCGTTTCGCCTCGCTGTTGACCGCTCGCGATCAGATGTCGATCGGACCGCCTTTGACAGTATTCCACCACGTCTCTAACGTGAACACCGTTCAACTTGTACGGTGTTCAATTTTGCTGGTTCTGAAGGAGACGTCTGTGACCCCGCCCCCGATTAGCACGGCCCCTGCGACGGTCGACATCCTCGACCAGGCGCGCGAGCAAGTTCTCGAAAGGGGAGTTGGCCTGACCGAAAGCCAGGTGCTCGACGTACTCCGCCTCGACGACGACAGGCTCGAAGACCTGCTGGCTCTCGCCCACGATGTGCGTATGAAGTGGTGTGGACCGGAGGTCGAGGTCGAGGGCATCATCAGCCTCAAGACGGGCGGCTGCCCTGAGGACTGCCATTTCTGCTCGCAGTCCGGACTCTTCCAGTCGCCGGTTCGTGCGGCCTGGTTGGACATCCCGAGCCTGGTGGAAGCTGCCAAGCAGACTGCGAAGTCGGGCGCTACCGAGTTCTGCATCGTGGCAGCCGTCCGCGGACCCGACGCCCGGTTGCTCGCTCAGGTCGCCGCCGGCATCGAGGCGATCCGCAACGAGGTCGACATCCAGATCGCCTGTTCGCTCGGCATGCTGACCCAGGAACAGGTCGACCAACTTGCCGCCATGGGTGTGCACCGGTACAACCACAACTTGGAAACCTCGAAGTCGCATTTTCCGAACGTCGTCACCACGCACTCGTGGGAAGAGCGTTGGAACACCCTGCGGATGGTTCGCGAAGCAGGCATGGAAGTGTGCTGCGGCGGAATCCTGGGCATGGGCGAATCGCTGGAGCAGCGCGCAGAATTCGCGGCCAACCTGGCTGAACTCGAGCCGGACGAGGTCCCGCTCAACTTCCTCAACCCGCGTCCGGGTACCCCGTTCGGTGATCTGGACGTGCTGCCCGCCAGCGAGGCGCTCAAGTCCGTGGCGGCATTCCGTCTCGCGCTGCCTCGCACGATCCTGCGCTTCGCCGGTGGACGCGAGATCACTCTCGGCGACCTGGGTGCCAAGCAGGGCATCCTCGGCGGAATCAACGCCGTCATCGTCGGCAACTACCTGACGACCCTCGGGCGTCCCGCCGAGAAGGATCTGGATCTGTTGGTCGATCTGCAGATGCCGATCAAAGCACTGAACGACACTCTGTGAGCACTCCGGTGACCGAGGAGCGGTACAACCCGTTCACCGGGCGTCGGATCGTCGACGG
>NZ_JBHTSW010000080.1:0-7588 GCF_042794945.1 Rhodococcus sp. NPDC056506
GTTCGGGATCGCCGCAGCGCTCTGTTCAGTCAACGGTCGAAGATCGAAACATCCTCAGCGACAATGCAAACGCAACCAACAGCAGCGCGCCCACAAAAGCACTGACCCCACCCCAACCGCCACCCGCGTATGCGAGACCCGCGAGGGCGCCCGCCACGGACGAACCCGCGTAGTAGGCAAACAGATACAACGCCGACGCCTCGGCCCGGTGATCGGTAGCGATCAGCCCCACCCAACCACTGGCCACCGAATGTGCCGCGAAGAATCCTCCGGTGAAGAGCAGCATCCCCACGAGCGTCAACGCCAGAGTGTCCGGAACGGTCAGTGCCAGGCCGATACCGATGACGACAACCGACCCGAGCAGAACGCTGCGCCTACCCAGTCGGTCAGAGGCCCCGCCCGCTACCGCCGAGGTGAAAGTTCCGGCAAGGTAGAAAAGGAACACCAGGCCCACAAGCGCTTCAGGAAGGCCGAAAGGTGCTGCCGTGAGCCGAAACCCGAGAAAGTTGAAAATCGACACGAAACCGCCCATCAGGATGAATCCCAAAGCGAAGAGTGTTCGCAGCGACGGGTTCGCAAGGTGACGTCGTAGATTCGACGCGATCGTGCGCGCCGATATCGGTTGCGGGCGAAAGAACTTCGACGCGGGAAGCTGCCGGATCATGTTGAGCGCGAACAATGCCGACAGCGCGGACGCAGTCAACAGCGCCCAACGCCACGTACTGAAATCGACCACGGCCGAGGGAACAAGCCGCCCGATCAAACCACCGATGGTCGTACCAGCGACGTATCTCCCCATCGCCGCACCGAGGTCCTTCCGATCGACCTCTTCTGCCAGATAGGCCATCGCCACCGCCGGGACACCAGCCAGAGCCAATCCCTGTGCTCCGCGTCCGACCAGCAGAACCTCGATCGTCGGACTCAGCGGCAGAAGCAAACCGATCACACAGGACGCCGACGCCGACGCGATCATCACCCGTGTGCGACCGAACCGCTCGGAGAGCGCACTGGCCGGAATGATTGCCAACGCCAGCATGCCCGTCGTGGCCGAGACGGACAGCGCAGACACCGCCGGCGAGACGTCGAAGCCTTCCGCGAACGCGGGCAGCAACGCCTGTGCCGCGTACATCGAGATGAAGGTCGACAGTCCGGCCGCGAACAACGCAACGGTCACCGTGCGATACCCGGCGGATCCCCGGCGGAGCGGCGCCACCTCGGTTTCGATCACGTTCTCAACAGTCACCACGTACCTCCAGGCATCTCTTACCTCCGGTAAGAATCCTCCCGCCCAGCTTCGGCAAAAGAAAATGCATAAATTTGGACTTCTACATGTCTGAGTCGCATATAGATTTGGTTCGTGATGCTGACCGAAGACCTCGAGTGGTTCGTCGTACTCGCCGAAACCCAACAGGTCACCGCGACTGCGGACCTGACCCACCTGTCGCAGCCGACCCTTTCACGCAAACTCGCACGCCTCGAACGACAGATCGGCGTGACACTCTTCGACCGTCAGGGACGCCGACTAGAACTGAACCGGTACGGCGAGATCCTCTACGAACACGCTCGGACCGCGCTCCGCGCCCTCGACGCGGCGCAGACCGAAATCCGGTCGCTGGCGAGCCCCGAGAGCGGCACGGTGCGACTCGACTTCCTCCACTCGTTCGGAACCTGGCTGGTTCCGCACATGCTGCGGGGATATCGCGTCGAGCATCCCGGGGTGCGATTCGAATTGCATCAGGACAGTGCCCAGTTCCTGGTCGACAGAATTTCCGCCGGCACGTCCGACCTGGCCGTCGTCTCGCCGCAGCCGCGCGATCCACAGGTGGCGTGGATGCAGATCGCTCAGCAGTCACTGGCATTGGCTGTTCCGGCTGATCATCGCTTTGCGCAGCTGCATTCGGTCGAGCTTGCGGACGCGGCCGAAGAACCGTTCATCGGAATGCACCCGAACTTCGGGATGCGAAGAATTCTCGATGAACTCTGCGCGGCCGCAGGATTCACTCCGAATTTCGTCTTCGAGAGCAGCGAGCTGGCAACGGTCGGCGGACTGGTCTCCGCGTCCTTCGGTGTCTCGGTGATGCCGGTTCAAGATCCGCCGATCTGGGCCGAAGGAGTCGTCTACGTACCGATCGAAGGAGCACAGCGAAAAATAGGGCTGATCTGGTCGAAGAGCCGCGAGCTGTCCGATCCCGCCCGGACGTTCCGCGACTACGTCCAAAGAACGACTTGGTCGTGAAAGTGCCCCCGGATAACTACGGATCGGTAACATCGCTCGAGGGGAGCAATTTTCATGCCATTCTTTTCAAACCTACGGTGCCGTAGGCTGGGGCGAAGTCGCGCATTCACTCAACATGGAGGCAAGAAATGACGAGGATTCTGACGCAGCTGGAGCTGCTACAAGAGCTGCAGCCGGTTGCCGAGGAGAACGTCAACCGCCACATCTCCATGGCCAAGGAATGGCATCCACACGATTACGTCCCGTGGGACGAGGGTCGTAACTTCGCAGCCATGGGCGGCGAAGACTGGAGTCTCGAGCAGTCACAACTCGGCGAGGTCGCCCGAGCCGCGATGATCACCAACCTGCTCACCGAGGACAACCTGCCGTCGTACCACCGTGAGATCGCCGAGAACTTTTCGCAGGACGGCGCCTGGGGCACGTGGGTCGGCCGATGGACCGCCGAGGAGAACCGCCACGGCATCGTGATGCGTGATTACCTCGTCGTCACGCGCGCAGTCGACCCCGTCGAGCTCGAGCGCTTCCGCATGGAACACATGACAAACGGTTACAGCGCACCCATCGACGAGGGCGACGCCGGGCTGCTGCACTCAGTCGCGTACGTGACCTTCCAGGAACTCGCGACACGCGTCAGCCACCGCAATACCGGCAAGGCCTGCGACGAGCCGGTTGCCGACAAGATGCTTCAGCGCATCGCGGCGGACGAGAACCTGCACATGATCTTCTACCGCAACATCTGCGCCGCCGCGCTCGATCTTGCTCCCGACCAGGCTCTCAAGGCTGTGGCGAACATCGTCCAGAACTTCCAGATGCCCGGCGCCGGAATGCCGAACTTCCGCCGCAACGGCGCTCTCATGGCCAAGCACGGCATCTACGACCTTCGCCAGCACCTCGACGAGGTCGTCTGGCCGGTCCTGCGCAAGTGGAACATCTTCGAGCGCAACGATTTCAGTGCCGAAGGCGAGAACACGCGCGAGGAGTTGGCGGCCTTCCTCGAGACCCTCGCCGCCAACGCGACCAAGTTCGAGGAGCAGCGCGATCGCATGCTCGCACGCGAAGCCGCCAAGCGCGAACAGCAGGCTTCTTAGTTTCACCAGCTATTCTGTGCCCGGTACCGGATTCGGTGCCGGGCACTTCCAATTGTCACAAATATTTGTTCAGAGGTAGTCATGTCATCCCTTCGTATCGGTTCACTCGAGCTGCACAGCCCCGTGGTCCTCGCACCCATGGCGGGCGTCACCAACGTCGCCTTCCGCACGCTGTGCCGTGAACTCGAACTCGAACGTGCAGGCAGCACGTCCGGGCTCTACGTCTGCGAAATGGTCACCGCACGCGCGCTCGTCGAACGCCAGCCGGCCACGATGCACATGACCACGTTCGGCCCGACCGAAACGCCCAGGTCGCTGCAGCTTTACACCGTCGACCCGGATACGACGTACGCCGCGGCCAAGATGATCGTCGACGAGAACATGGCCGATCACATCGACATGAACTTCGGCTGCCCGGTACCGAAGGTGACCCGCAAGGGCGGCGGATCGGCGCTGCCGTACAAGCGTCGACTGTTCGGACAGATCGTCGCGGCAGCCGTGCGCGCCACCGAAGGCACCGACATTCCGGTCACCGTCAAGATGCGCGTCGGTATCGACCCGGAACATCACACACACCTCGACGCCGGCCGGATCGCCGCAGCTGAAGGCGCCGCTGCAGTCGCGCTTCACGCACGAACCGCGTCGCAGCGATACTCCGGCACTGCTGACTGGAACGAGATCACGCGCCTCAAGGAACACGTCACCGACGTACCGATCCTCGGCAACGGCGACATCTTCGACGCCTCGGATGCTGCCCGCATGATGAACGAGACCGGCTGCGACGGAGTCGTCGTCGGACGCGGCTGCCTCGGACGGCCATGGCTGTTCGCGGAACTCAGCGCAGCGCTCAACGGACAACAGATCGCCACGCCGCCGACGCTCGGCGAAGTCACCAAGATCATCGCCCGTCACGCCCAACTGCTCGCCGCGCATCACGGTGAAATGAAGGGCTTGCGCGAACTTCGCAAGCACGTCTCCTGGTACATGCGTGGGTTCCCGGTCGGATCGGATCTGCGAGTCTCGATGGCCTTGGTCAGCACGTTGTCCGAACTGGACGACCTGCTCGGACAGCTCGATCACGACGTCCCTTTCCCCAAAGACGCCGAAGGCCCACGCGGACGCCAAGGCTCACCCGGTCAGGTGGCACTTCCGGAAGGTTGGCTCGACGATCCCGAGGACGACCTTGTGCCGGTGGGAGCTGACATGATGCACTCTGGCGGCTAGCGAAAACATGCCGTCGGATTACTCACATCACTTTCTGAGTGGAGCACTCAGGATTCACCAGTAATATGGCTCCAGCTTCGTCGACAACCGGTTGACGCCGGCATCTGAATGACGAGTTACTGACAGTCGACGACGGGACAGGTTGCATCGGTGGGTGATGATCACGATTCGGGCCCACCTCCGCCCGAGAGCCGCGCCCCCTGGGAACGTCCGCTCGCAGACAAGCGCTTCCGCAGCGCCCGACCGGACCAACCGGCAACGCCCCCGCGCCCAGCCACACCCCAGCGACCAGCACCGCAACCGCCCACTCCCCCGGAGCGTCGCAGCAGTGGACGTACCGGCCGACGGGATTCTCCTCCGACCGACGACTCCGTGTCAGTCGCCGAGTTGGTCCGCCGGGTAGGCGACAAAAAGCCGCCACCAGCCCCGGCTGCGCCGCCCAAGTCCACCCCACCCAAGACTCCATCGCGAGCTGCATCGGCACCACCCCCGGCGCCGTCGGCATCGCCCCGGGCGGCATCGGCACCGCCCCCAGCCCGGCCGATTCCCGCTCGCCCGACAGTCCCGCCTGCCGCAGCGGACTGGATAACCGAAGAACATCCCGTCACCTCCGCAGTGCCGCGAGTAGTCGGTGACACCGGCGCCACCCGCCTGGCGCAAAGCAAGATTCGCCGACGCCATCGCGCAAAAGTGATCGGCCGATCAGCGGTAGCGTTCCTGGCCGTCATGTCGCTCGCATTGACCGGCGTCGTGTGGGGTTATCTGCGATCAGTCGAAGGCGGCTTCGATCAGATTGCAGCACTCGACACCGAATCCGACGACATCATCGACGCCGGCGGCCAGCTCGGTGACGAGACATACCTGATCATCGGCACCGACACCCGAGCCGGTGCGAGCGGTGAGATCGGCGCCGGAACCGTCGAAGACGCCGAAGGTGCCCGAGCCGACACGGTCATGCTGGTGAACATTCCCGCCGACCGAAGCCGTGTCGTCGCAGTCTCCTTCCCTCGTGACCTCGACGTCGAACGTCCGATCTGCCAGGGCTGGGACAACGACGCCGGCAAGTACACCAGCGAAACCTTTCCGGCAGCCAGTGGCGACAAGCTCAATGCGACGTACGCACTCGGTGGCCCGAAGTGCCTGGTCAAGGTCATCCAGAAGATGTCCGGCCTGAAAATCGGGCACTTCGTCGGAATGGACTTCGCCGGTTTCGAGCGCATGGTCGACACCGTCGGCGGCGTGAACGTCTGCTCCCCCGGACCGATCGAGGACGGCATCCTCGGAACCGTCCTCGCGTCCGGCGGCACGCAGATGCTCGACGGCCGTACCGCACTCAACTACGTGCGCGCCCGCCACGTCGAAGCCGAAGGCAACGGCGACTACGGACGCATCACCCGTCAGCAGAAGTTCCTGTCGGCGCTGCTTCGCTCGGCCCTGTCCAACCAGGTCCTCCTGAATCCGAGCAAGCTCAACGGATTCATCAACGCCTTCACCAGCGACACGTTCGTCGAGAACATCGACACGAAATCACTGGTCACCCTCGGCCGTTCGCTGCAGAACGTCGATGCAGGCGCGGTCACGTTCTTGACGGTCCCCACCGACGGCACCAACGACTGGGGCAACGAGATTCCTCGCACCGACGAGATCAAGTCCCTCTTCCAAGCAATCATCGACGACGATCCACTTCCGGGTGAAGAGCGCGAGGACACCACACCGTCGTCGACCAGTTCCACGACAACCGCTCCTACGTCCAGCACGCCGCCGGCCGCCACTTCCGTCGAGGCGATGAGCGCCTACAACATCTCGGTCGACGTCTCCAACGCGTCGGGAATCGCCGGGCAGGCTGCGACGATCGCCGACAGCCTCGCGGCTTACGGTTTCCAGATCTCCACGGTCGGTAACTTCAGCGCAGCCACCGGCCTGGCGAATGCTCAGGCATCAACCACCGTCGTGCGCTACGCCGCAGGCTACGAGGCTGAAGCGGTGACCGTCGCGTCGTCGATTCCCGGTGCGGTTCTCGTTCTCGCTCCGAGCATGGGAGACATGATCGAGGTCGTCGTCGGAAGCAATTTCTCCGGCACCGTCGTCGCCCCCGCCGAGCCGGGGACCATGCTGGCGGCAAATCCGACGTCGGTCGACACCAGCACCTCGACGGCTCTGCCCGCCGACATCGCCAGCGTCAACGCCGGAGACACCACCTGCGACTGAGACTTGTTCATTCACCTTGCGTTCACCTGGTGCTTGTGACTTGGTCTTTCACGGCACGTAGGCTCTGACCTCATGCGCGTGGCTTACAACGAACAGATGACCGAGCTTGCAGACACGCTCGGCGAGATGGCAGGACTGGCAGGTGCCGCTATGGAGCGCGCCACCCAGTCCCTGCTCCAGGCAGACCTGTCCCTGGCAGAACAAGTAATCGGCGAACACGACAAGATCACCGAACTCAGCACCATTTGCGAGGAGCGTGCGTTTGCGTTGCTTGCCTTGCAGGCTCCCGTTGCCGGAGATCTGCGCTCGGTGGTCAGCGGAATCCAGATCGTCGCCGACATCGACCGCATGGGTGCACTCGCCCTGCACGTCGCCAAGATCGCGCGCCGCCGACATCCCAACCACGTGCTTCCTGAAGAGGTCAACGGCTACTTCGCCGAGATGGGACGCATCGCCGTCTCCATCGGTGCAGCCGCCAAGGTCGTACTCGAGACCCGCGACCCCGAGCGCGCTGCTCGCCTGCGCGAAGAAGACGAAGCGATGGACGACCTCCACCGCCACCTCTTCACCGTCCTCATGGATCGCGAGTGGAAGCACGGCGTAGCCGCCGCAGTCGACGTCACTCTGCTCGGCCGCTTCTACGAGCGGTTCGCCGATCACGCTGTCGAGGTCGGCCGACGCGTCATCTTCCTGGTGACCGGCAAGCTGCCCGAAGAGCCGGAAACCACCGAGAAGGTCGACAACCTCACCTCGTACCCGGATCTCTGAACCCAACCGTCCACGTGAGTAAAAGGCGGCCGCGCACTTGCGCGGCCGCCATTCCTATTCAGTA
>NZ_JBHTSW010000081.1:0-7264 GCF_042794945.1 Rhodococcus sp. NPDC056506
GATGTGATGGTGGCGTACGAGGCTCGTTCTCGGGGTGAGGTGCCGGGGTGGGCGCCGCTCGAGGTGCAGTATGCGGATTACGCGTTGTGGCAGCGGGAGACTTTGGGGTCGGAAGATGATGCGGGGTCGTTGATTTCGCGTCAGATCGGGTTCTGGGAGTCGGCGTTGTCGGGGTTGCCGGATCAGTTGGATTTGCCGGCGGATCGTCCGCGGCCGGCGGTGGCGTCCAATCGTGGTGCCAAACACGCTTTCGTTATCGGCGCGCCAGAGCATCATTCTTTGAAAAAAATTGCGCGTGAGTCGAATTCGTCGTTGTTCATGGTGGTACATGCGGCGTTGGCGGTGTTGTTGTCGCGGTTGTCGGGGACGTCCGATATTGCGATCGGTACTCCGGTGGCGGGTCGTGGTGAGCAGGTTCTCGATGATTTGATCGGGATGTTCGTCAATACGTTGGTGTTGCGGACCGAGGTGGATTCTTCGGAGTCGTTCTCGGGTTTGTTGGGTCGGGTTCGTGAGGGTGATCTGGGTGCATTTGCGCACGTAGATCTGCCGTTCGAGCGGTTGGTGGAGGTGCTCAATCCGGCGCGGTCGCAGGCGCGTAATCCGTTGTTCCAGGTGATGCTCTCGTTCCAGAACATGGAGCAGTCGGCACTTCGACTCGGTGATCTGACAGTTTCGGGCATCGACGCGAATACGGTGGCGGCGAAGTTCGATCTGCAGTTGACGATGGTCGAGCAGTTCGACGAGTCCGGTGCCCCGGCCGGGATGGCGGCGCAGTTCACGTACGCGACGGATCTGTTCGACGAGTCGACGGTGGCAGGATTTGCCGACAGGTTCGGGCGCATCCTTGCTGAGATCACTGTTGATCCGTCAGTTCGGTTGGGTGATATCGACGTACTGACGGCTGCTGAGCGCAGCAACCTTCTCAGCTGGTCCGCTGGTGGGCGCACAGCGTTGGCAGGCGCGTCCTTGACTGCGATGTTCGAAGAACAGGTTGGACGGGCGCCTGATTCTCTTGCCGTCGAGTGCGATGGCGAGGCGCTGACCTATGGGGAGCTCGACGCCTACGCAAACGTGGTGGCCGAGCGATTGACGGCGGCCGGCGTCGGTCCGGATGACGTCGTCGCGTTGATCGTGCCGAGGTCGGTCGAGTGGGTCGTAGGTATGTTGGCGGCGTGGAAGGCGGGTGCTGCGTACGGGCCGATCGATCCGTCGTATCCACAGGATCGGATCGAAGCGATAATCGCTGACACTGGCGCCCGATGTGCGGTGAGTACGACGACTCTCGATCTGGCGGTGGACGTCATCGTCCTCGACAGCATCATGCGCGATTCGCCGATTGTGGAGGGGCCGACGGATCGATGGCGTGAACTCGGGGCGGGGGACCGCTTGGGGTATGTCATTTCGACATCCGGTTCGACGGGTCGTCCGAAGCCGACGTTGGTGCCGATGGCCGGCATCGAGAACACGGTGGCCTGGTATCGCAGCGAGTTGCCCGAAACTGGTGGTCTTCTGATCGCGTCGTCACCGAGTTTCGACTTGACGCAGAAGAACGTCTGGGCAGCGTTGAGCAGCGGTCGGACCGTAGTGCTTGCCCCAGACGGTTTCGACCCCGACGCAATCGTTGCTCGCGTCGGGCACGGTGACGTTGCAGTGGCGAACATGTCACCTAGCGCGTTCGAAGCCGTGGTGGATTCCGACGAGGTTTCTGCTCTGAGCGCTTTGGCTGTTGTATTCCTCGGGGGCGAGTCGATTCGGCTCAGCCGTCTGGGGAGGTTGCTGTCGGCCGGAGTACGCGTGGTGAACAGCTACGGCCCGACGGAAGCGTCGGACGTGGTCTCGTTCCATGCGGTGACCGCGCACGACACTGTCAGCGTGCCGATCGGTGCGCCGGTGCCGAACATCGATCTGTTCGTTCTGGATCGTTCGTTGGGGCTGGTGCCACCGGGCGTGATCGGTGAGTTGTACGTCGGTGGTGTCGGCGTCGGTCGCGGGTACGGGAACCGAGCGGCGTTGACTGCGGAACGTTTCGTCGCCAACCCCTTTGTGGTTGTGGGAGAGCATGAATCAGGCGGCGGTAGTAGGTTGTATCGAACGGGCGACCTGGTCAGGTGGAACGGTCGGGGCGAGCTGGAGTACGTCGGCCGATCGGATTTCCAGGTCAAATTGCGGGGGCAACGCATCGAACTCGGCGAGATCGAATCTGCGCTGATCGCGCACGAGACGGTTGCAGACGCGGTGGTCGTCCTGCACAGCGATGCTACGTTCGGCGACAGCCTGGTCGGGTATGTCGTGGGAACTGTAGTGGACGCGTCGGAAGTCCTGGAGTCGGCCCGGGCCGTGCTTCCGGCGTACATGGTGCCGTCGAAGGTTCTTGTTCTCGACGAGCTTCCTCTCAATGCGTCGGGCAAGTTGGATCGAAAGGCACTCCCGTCACCGGTATTCGAGGCAGCGGAGTTCCGGGCGCCGGTCACCTCGGTGCAGGAAATTGTTGCGTCGGTGTTCGGCGATGTATTGAACATCGAGCGGGTGGGTCTGGATGACGATTTCTTTGCGCTGGGTGGCAATTCGTTGATCGCTACGAGGTTGGCGGCACGGTTGGGGCAGGCGCTTGATGCTCAGATCCCGGTGCGCGTGCTGTTCGAGAACTCGACAGTGGAAGGTTTGGCGGCAGTAGCGCAAAAGACTGCAGGTTCCGGCGCGAGAATGGAGCTGGAGGCGCGGGAACGCCCAGAACGCCTCCCTCTCTCCTTGGCGCAGCAGCGTATGTGGTTGATCAACCAGATGGATCCCGGTTCTGCGGCATACAACATTCCGTTGGCACTGCGATTGACAGGGAACTTGGATGTCGCAGCCTTGCGCCAGTCTCTTCACGACGTTTTGGTTCGACACGAGTCGCTCCGTACCAGCTACCCGAGTGACATCGAAGGCCCGGTTCAGAAAGTCGTCGCGATCGACGAACTCCTTTCGCCTCTCGAGACGACTCAGGTAGACGACGAGGCGGCGGCGTTCAATCGCGTCGTGGAGTTGGTGACGACCGGATTCGACGTAGCTCAGGAAGTACCCGTGCGCACGGGGTTGCTCGAGTTGGGGCCGGCAGACTTCATATTCGTCTTGGTCGCTCATCACATCGCCGCTGACGGTGAATCGATGGCACCTCTGGCCCGAGACATGATGGTCGCCTATGAGGCTCGAGTGCGCGACACCGCGCCGTCGTGGACGCCGCTGCCTGTTCAGTACGCGGACTTCGCAATCTGGCAGCGCGAAGTGCTCGGTAGCGTCGACGAGGTCGGCTCACAGGCTGCACGGCAACTCGACTTCTGGCGGCGGACGTTGAACGGTGTGTCGTCGACGCCCGGATTGCCTTCCGACCGTCAGCGACCCGCGCAGATGTCTACAAGGGCCGGTGTTTCGGAGTTCTCCGTCAACGCGGAAACGGCGACGCGGCTCAACGAGATTGCGCGCGAACACAACGCCACATTGTTCATGGTTGTGCACGCTGCGCTTGCAGTTCTCATCGCACGGTTGAGCGGTAGCCGAGATTTCGCGATCGGAACGGTTGTAGCCGGGCGAGGTGAGCAGCAACTGGACGACATAGTCGGAATGTTCGTCAACACGCTTGCACTCAGGACCGCTCCGGATCTCGGAGCAGGATTCGGCGACTTGGTCGCGCTCGTCCGAAACGTCGATCTGGAGGCATTTGCGAACGGAGACATCCCGTTCGAGGAAGTAACCGGCGCCTTGTCGGCGTCAGCGAACGAGCTTTTCCAGGTTGCACTGTCGGTCGAACCGATGGCAGGAGCCGAGTTCAACCTGCCGGATTTGAAGATCACGGCAGTCGAGGGTGTGGAGGCGACGGCGAAGTTCGACCTCCAACTCAATCTCAGTTCTGATCCGATAACAGGTGGATTGCTTGGCCATTTGGTATTCGCCGCCGATCTTTTCGACCAAGTGACCGCCGACGCACATGTCGAGCGATTCGTACGCGTTCTAGATCGGGTGTCCTCGGATCCTTCACGTCCGATCGGTGACATCGAACTGCTCACCGACTCCGAACGAGCAGAAGTCCTCGGCTCCGTGGACACGACGCCACCCCCGGCAGTTGGTGCTTCGACGGGCAGACTCGTGCCACAGCTATTGGCGAACTCCGTAGAGGCTGATCCTGACGCCGTCGCAGTCGTGTGCGATGAAGAGGAAGTGACATACCACGAGGTCGATGCACGATCATCTCGCCTTGCGCGCCATCTCATCAGTCTTGGGATCGGCCCGGGCGACGCAGTTGCGATGACAGGGCTGCGTGGCATCGAACTGGTAGTGGCGATCTGGGCGCTGTCCAAAGCCGGCGCGGCAGCTCTGGTAGGAGCTACAGGAGTAGCACGTGGGACAGAAACGGCTCCGAGTGTGGCCTTGGCGTTGATTTCGGGTGAGGCCGAATCTGACGTACCGCTGGACACGAGCCTCGACTTGGACCAGCCAGATGTTATCGAGTTGGTGGCGTCGTATTCGAGTCGTTCCGTGAACTACGCGGACCGGGTTCGTCCGCTCAATGTGGACGACGTCGCAGTCGTGGTTACCGGATCGGCCTCTGACCAGATCACCCAGGGAGAGCTCGCGGCGAAGTTGGATGCCATGTCGCAAAAGCACGACGTCGACTACGAATCGCGTTTGATGTACTTCGGTCCCGACGACGATGAAACATCGGTTCTAACGATTCTGCTGGCAGGGGTAGTGGGTGGCGTCGTCCTTGTGTCCTCGGAAGATTCTCGGAATGCCGATGTGCACGGCCTCCTCGAGGAGGAGTGGGTTTCGCACGCGGTAGGTCAGACAGACGTCTTCACAGATGTCGTCGAAGGAACTTTGCCTGATCTACGCCTGGCGTGTGATCCCGCGACGTGGACTCTGAGCTGACGCCGCCGTTCTCGAAGTAGATAGACGCCCTTATCCCGAACAGTCCGATGATGTCCACTCCTCGACAGCTGTAACAATGGTTCGGTGTGTCCGATCAACTACTGGGGTCATACCGGGACGTCGAACTCGATTTGCCCAGGTCAAGGGTAGAACCTCGGAAGTGATCGGATTCCCGCGAATACCGATCGAACTGCAGTACCAAAGCGAAGGTGAAATGTCTTGACGCAGCACGAGCTCCTCCATCACGCCGTTCGAGCGCAGGTCGTGGCCGCATGAGCGCCGATGGTGTGACGCCGGATACCTCTGCTACCCGCAAGAGTCGACGGGAGCGGCCCACCCGCACTCGCCGAGCGAGGACATTGTTGCTGCCCCAGTTGCTGGCGGCGGCCGTCGAGTTGGATCCTTCGAGGGAAGCGTTGCGATTCGAGGGGCACTCACTTTCCTACGCCGAATTGGATGCGCGGTCGTCTCGCCTGGCTCGTATGTTGATCGCCGGCGGTGTAGGTCCGGAGGACAGGGTTGCCGTGTCCATCCCGCGGTCAATCGAGTCAGTGCTGGCAGTGTGGGCAGTCGCGAAGACCGGTGCAGCTTTTGTGCCGGTGGATCCGAACTATCCGTCTGACCGTGTTGCGTACATGATCGAGGATTCGGGTGTCTCGGTCGGCTTGACCGTCGGCGAATTAGATATTGATTTGCCATCGTCTGTGAGGTGGATCGCGATCGATTCTCTCGAGACGACGCAGGCATCGGAAGCGATGTCCGGCGAACCGGTGGCGTATTCGGACCGTGTTCGCACTCTGCGAACCGAACACCCTGCATACGTTATCTACACCTCAGGGTCGACTGGACGTCCGAAAGGTGTTGTTGTCACGCACGCAGGCCTGGGCAATTTGCTGAGTGAACAGGCCGAGCGACTTGGTGCCACAGCCCAATCGAGGGTTCTGCACTTCGCCACCCCCAGCTTCGATACTTCGCTCTTCGAGCTGTTGCTTACCATCGGTTCCGGCGCGACGATGGTTATCGTTCCGACGACCGTTTACGGGGGTGACGAGCTCGCGGAACTATTGAAAACCGAACGCGTCACGCATGTGGTGGGAACCCCGTCAATGTTGGCATCTGTGGATCCCTCGGGGTTGGATTCCATCGTCACCGCTGTAGTCGGTGGCGAGGTATGCCCACCTGAGCTTGTTGCACGGTGGGGACGGGACAGGGCCTTCTACAACGGATACGGCCCAACCGAGACGACTATTGTCACCAACATCAGCCCGAAACTGGCACCAGGTGACCGCGTGACAATTGGTGGACCTGTTCGCGGGGCTTCCGCCCTGGTTCTGGACTCACGGTTACAGCCAGTCCCAGTCGGGTCGACAGGAGAGCTGTATCTTGCCGGGCCTCAGGTTGCGCGCGGGTATCACAATCTGACTGGTATGACTGCCGATCGTTTCATCGCGAATCCGTTCGGAGCGCAGGGCGAACGAATGTACCGCAGTGGTGACCTCGTACGCTGGGTCATCGCAGAAGGCGGCGCGCGGGATCTCGAATACGTCGGGCGATCTGACTCCCAATTGAAGATTCGCGGCTTCCGGGTCGAACTCGGAGAGATCGACGCTGTTCTTGCATCTCATCGAGCGGTCGACTTTGTTGCAACCCTCGGTCGCAAGCTCGCCAATGGCGAGCAGGCGCTGGTGGCGTATGTGCTGCCGCGAGCGGGAGCCGAGATCGACGTCACGGAACTGCTCGACGTCTGCAGACAAGAATTGCCCAGGCACATGGTGCCCGCCTCTGTCGTTCTCATCAGTGAGATTCCGTTGACACCCGTGGGCAAGTTGGATACCGCCGCGTTACCGGATCCGCTTTTCGAGTCTCGTCCGTTCCGTGCTCCTTCTACTGAGGATGAGATCCAGATCGCCACGGTGTTTGGCGAACTGCTCGGGACGGAGCAGGTCGGAGCGGATGACGACTTCTTCGAGCTTGGAGGCAATTCGCTTATAGCAGCGAAGCTGGCAGCGCGGTTGAGTGCTGTCTTCGACGTGCGGGTACAGGTCAAGACGTTGTTCGAGTCGTCGACGGTGTCGTCGCTTGCCTCTGCGCTCGCAGCTTCCGCTGGGCGTGCGCGTGTGGCGTTGACTGCTCGGGTGCGTCCGGTGCGGGTGCCGTTGTCGTTGGCGCAGCAGCGGATGTGGTTTTTGTCGCGGTTTGATGCTGTGTCGGGTGTGAACAATATTCCGATTGTGTTGCGTTTGTCTGGTGTGGTGGATGTGGCGGCGTTGGGTGCTGCTGTGTCGGATGTTGTTGCGCGGCATGAGATTTTGCGGACGGTGTATCCGGAGTTCGAGGGGGTCGGGTTCCAGCAGGT
>NZ_JBHTSW010000082.1:0-6904 GCF_042794945.1 Rhodococcus sp. NPDC056506
GACACACTGTTGAGTTCTCAAAGAACACGCACACACCATCACCACGACCCTATGGCCGCCGCTCCGGGGCAACTTTCCCAGCCTACCCCAACCAGGTCACCGGCGCAAACCGCTAAACATTCAGGGAAGAACTGAAGGTGAAGCACAACCATACACGATGGAAACTACTTCGAAATTTGGTCAGGCACTTCGTACAACCTCGTGTCACTCGCCGTGAAGCGGGAGTCGGTGTCCGTGTCGCTCTGACTTGGAATAACTTACGCGTCCGCTGAAGTCTTTGACAAATCCTCAGGTCAGGGACTTGAAGTTGCCCGTTTCCCCAGCTAGATCCCCTACGGCGACCCAACTTCGTCGATTCGGGCAACATGTGACGCCAGACACCACGGCTCGTTGGCCAACCGTCGCGGACTCACACCACCTGGACACGGATCCCCGCGGCCTCGAACAACGCGACCTGCTGTGCGTCTACCGCAGCATCGGTGACCAGCACAGCCCCCGGCGGTATCGGCGCCCACGCATGGAAAGGACGTTCGCCGAGTTTGGCGGAGTGCGCGAGTATGTAGACCTCGCCGGCACGTTCGATCATCATTTCCTTGAGCCGGGTCTGATCGAGCTCAGCTTCACAAATGCCCCGGTCAGCGGTAACTGCGTCTGCTCCGAGAATGCCTTGTCGAACGACACCCTCTGCAACGACGCCTCGGCGAGTGGTCCGACAAATCCTTGGCTGAGCGGCCTCAACGTCCCGCCGACACATTCGACTCGACACCATCAGTGTCGGCTAGCGCCTCGAGTGCTGTCAGCCCTGCAGCGATCACCGTCAGATTCGTCATGTGACGTAAGAGCTTTCCCATCGCTGCACACAGTGGTGCCTGCATCCAGGCGCACAGCGTCTCCGGGCCGGACCTGCTCGGCAACCCACTCTGCAATCCGCCGTTTGGCGTCGAACCCCACCATCGCTCTCTGACGCAGAGACGATTCCTAATGAGGATTGATTGCAATTGCCCCGCCATAGGTGCGTGCTATGAGTCCCTGAGCAGTCAACTGACTCAGGTCTCGACGTATTGCCGACGCGGTGACCCCGAACTGAGCCGAGAGGTCCTCGACGCTGGCCAGACCACTCGCGCGCGCAAGTCTTGCGATTTCAGACCGCCTCGCCTCCGACTCCCGGATGGCCATCGCTCCTCGCCCTACGAACTCTGGCGCTTACTTGAAAACGAATGTGCTGGTTGCCAATTCGGCCGCCTGCCGCAGCGCTTCGACCTACTACCGGCCTCGGCGATGCCCTTACCTGCAATATCGAATGCCGTTCCGTGATCGACGGAGGTTCGTATGACCGGCAAGCCCACAGTGATGTTGACCCCGACCTCGATTCCGAGGACCTTGACCGGGCCGTGCCCCTGATCGTGATACATCGCGACGATCAACTCGTAGTCACCACGGCCGGCCAGGAAGAACGCGGTATCCGCCGGCAGAGGACCGTGGACATCGATTTCTTCTGCCCTTAACAGTTGAACGGCGGGGATGATCTTCTTCTCTTCCTCCCCGTAACCGAAGAGTCCATTCTCCCCTGCGTGCGGGTTGGTTCCGCAGACGCCGATCTTCGGAGACAGATTTCCCGTGCGCACCAATGCTTCATCACCTCGACGAATGATCCGCTCCACCAGGCCCGGTTCGATCCTGACGACCGCGTCGAGCAGTCCGATGTGTGTAGTCACGTGAATGACCTTGAGCTCGGGCGTCGACAACATCATCAACACCTCCTCGGCATCGGCCAAAAGCGCAGGCAATTCCGTGCGACCAGGGAAGATATGCCTTGCTGCGTGTAGCGCCTCTTTGTTCAGCGGCGCGGTGCAGATCGACTGAACTTCACCGCGAACAGCGAGTTCGCTTGCAACGCGGATGTACTGATAGGCCGCATCTCCCGCGACTGCCGACAGTTCACCCCACGCGAGATCCTCAGGCAGCAAGTCCAGATCGATGACGTTGATCCGTCCATCGATGAATTCACCATCCTTGATCTCCTCGTCGGGGACCACGTCGACGTCGATTCCGAGAACCTCGGCGGCCGGACGCAGGCGCTTCGCGTCGCCGACAACGACCGGGCGGCAACGCTTTCTCGTTTCGTCGTCGAGGAGTGCGGGGATGATCACTTCCGGCCCGACGCCGGCGCCGTCGCCCATTGTGAAAGCGATCAGCGGCAGTGGGGTGGATTCGATTGGCATGGGATTGACCTCGTTGTCTGAAGGTGGATTATCGGGAGCCGCAACCGAAGTGGGGTGCGCGAGGAACTCCGTCATGGAGCAAAGACTGTGTACATCCCCGAAACTTCCTGGCCGCGTGACGATGTACCGACCGGTGTGATCGACGGCGCCGATCAGCTCGGCGAGTGCCGAGGCGAGCTGGACGCACGGTTGCGATTGCACTGTCGTTCTTCGGGTTACTGCCGCTGTGAGCGCGAACGTTCCTATCAGACGAAACATCGGAACCTGTTGTGCTGAAGTCACAATCAGATCAAGGTCACCTTCGGTCTCGGCTTCGTAGGGCACCACCCCGCCTCGCACTCTGCGCCCCTGCCTTGGCAATCCGGCGGCGACGATGACCGGAGATCCGTCGCGGGAGAGTTCCCCAACCCCCGCGGCCACGCTGCCTCTGAGTAGAAATTCGACCTTCTCCACGGTTACAGAGTCTGCGGACGATTACAGAACTGATCTCACGTCACGAGAGGCTGTGGTGGGGTCGGATCGTCGTGAGTGCAGATCAAAAACTGTCACGCCCGATTCATCGGGCTCTCCCGGACCGAATCGAAGCGACATCCCGGAACTTCGAAACAAAAACCTGCGGCCGACTCCGCCTCCGAACGAACTCCCCTGTTCCTGTTCTGAACTCACTCATGTCCAATATTTGATCACGCCGACCTCGGCCAACGAACCTAACGAGCTGCAGAGTGGAATTGGGGTGGGACCGTTTCATCGTCAGCGAATCAAACTGAGGCACAAGCGATTACACGCTTGACGTCAATGACAGCCACTTGGGCCCGCTCCCGGCGTTCGCCGTGTCCAGGTCCGCTTCATTCCCGAAGAGGCCGGCCGCGTCGTTGCTCTTCGGAGCGGCGAGGTCGACGTCATCGATTCGATCAGTCCGGATTTCGCCGAACAACTCGCCAAGTTACCCGGCGTCCAGGTGGACACCGTGCCGTGCACGCGCATCAACCAGTTGTTCTTCAACTTCCGCAAGCCCGCCGATCAGCCACTATCCAATCTGCATGTTCGCGGGCACTGACCTACGCCATCGACGACGAGTCACTCGCCCGGACGCACTGATCGGGTCCGTGGTGCCGGCCACCGGTCCAGCCCCGCCCACGTTGGATGGATTCCTGGCGCCAAGGCAAGACCGGGGACTGGGATGTCCTGGGCAACGGGTACGGCAACCAGACCGGACTTGCACGCAGCAGGACATCCAGGAGAACTGGGCTTGTTATGGAGCTTCGTACCGAACGCTCTTCTTGCGAAACGTACTCGTATTCAGAATGTTTCACTGACCCCATCAACTCCTACGACCTCGGCGCCGTCCGATTGAAAGCCTGAGCCAGTGACTCTCACCGCTCCGAAACCGCACACATCAACTCGGAATCTCGGCACGTCGTACTCGTTCCAGGCGCCGGCCATGGACGTCGTCCTCGGCAAACTTCCGTGCACCAGCACCCTGGCCGTCAGCCCCATCCTGTTGACCGCCGTGCTCTCAATTCCGTTGGCGTGTGTATGGTCCACCACGCGGACACCCGACGCGAACTCGGTGCGAACATCGTGGCCGTCGGCGTACAGTCCATGCTGGAGTTCTGGAGTGCCCTGATGCTGGTGACGATATTCGCGGTCCTCATCCCGGTTCTACCTGCCGCCGGATCCACCACGTGGCCGTCGGTGATCCTGCCCACCGCAACTATCGCCATCCTTCAGCTCGCGTTGATCTCCCGGATGGTTCGGCGCGAATTGGTCGCGGCCTTCGCTTCGCCGTACATCACCGTCGCACGCTCTCGCGGAGTATCCGAACGCAAACTCACCTGGCGATATGCGATGCGTAACTCGACAACTCCCATCGTCACCGCGCTGGGCACCAGATTTGCCGGAGTGCTGAACGGCGTTGTGGTGGTCAAGGTCGTGTTCGCCTGGCCGGGTGTCGGCTCCTCTCTCTGCCGCTGGTTCTGGGGGAACGCGAAAAGCCCTATCCGCAGCGGCTAGAGTGCTCGGACTTACCCGCATGGCCATCCTGCTTTCGTCACGTCATTCCGAACATCGTCAAGCAGGCATCGCTCGTCGTCCTGCTTCTGCTCGCTCAGGCCGTTCTGTTGGAAAGCTCCTCGAGCTACCTCGGCGCCGGCCCTCAACGTCCGTTGCGACCTGGGGCCGAATCATCGCCGACGGACAGGACTACATCACCACCTCATGGCGGATCGTCACGTTGACCGGTCTGATGATCGTGCTGCCAGTCGTTGGAGTGAACCCACTCGGCGACGGTCTGCGCGATCGGCCTCCAGGATCGAAACGACTGGCCGAAAGCCTGGTCGGGCGTGGCAACGCCCAGAAAGCAAAGGCGTGAGACGCGGGCAATTTACGACGGGTCGACGACCTCCAGATCGAACGAGCCACGGCGAATGGCGTCATCCGAGCCGTCGACGGCGGCGCGGTAAGCGTCATCGTTCCGCTGATCAACAACGCCGAAGAGGCAGCAGCCGCCGTGGGCAGCCGCCATTCGGCATCCGCTCCTACGGGCCCATGCGGTCGCAACTCCTTATCGGCCCCGTTCCCGCCGACGCGAACCGCGACACTGTTGACTTCGCGATGATCGAAATCCACAAGGCCTGGAGAACGTCGAAGAGATCTGTGCTGTAACCGGATTGGACGGCGTGTACGTCGGACCGTCCGATCTACGAATCGCCGTTGGCGGTAAGCATTCCAACGATCCAGACGTGTCCGAGGAATTCGAAGCCGCGCTCACCCGGGTGCGCGAAGCTACCGCCGCCTGCGGGGTGGCTGCCGGGATCCACACACCTTCCGGTCAGGTTGCAGCACAACGCCTCGCAGAGGGTTACACCTTCGCGACCGTAGCCTCAGACCTGACGCATCTGGCGAATGTCTCGGCTCAGCATCTGGATGCAGCCAAGTCCTGATCCGGGTACAAAAATGGCGATGCTCCCGTACTTGGTACGGGAGCATCGCCATTCTCGAACGACTAACGCTGAATTGCTTTGATCTCGAGGAACTCTTCGAGCCCGAACGTGCCTGCCTCGCGTCCGACACCCGACTGCTTGTATCCACCGAACGGCGCGTTGGTGTTGAACGCACCGCCGTTCACCTCGACCTGCCCGGCCCGCAGCTGGCGTGCGACGCGATCCGCGCGATCGGGGTCACCTGACCAGACTCCGCCGGCCAAACCGTATTCAGTCCCGTTGGCTATCCGCACTGCGTCGGCCTCGTCCTTGTAGCCCATGATCGAAAGGACCGGTCCGAAGATCTCCTCGCGCGCAATGGTCATATCCTCGGTCACGTTCGCGAACACCGTCGGCCCGACGAAATACCCACTGGCCAATCCGGTTTCGCGACCGTCGACAACCGCGGTGGCGCCCTCGGCTACACCCTTCTCGATGTATCCGCGAACCCGTCCCAACTGATTCGCGTTCACCAGCGGTCCGAGCACCGAAGTCGGCTGAGTCGGATCCCCTACCTGGAAATGAGCGGCCACCGCAGCAGCAATTGCCGCTGCCTCGTCCACCTTCTCCGCGGGAACCAACATACGCGTCAGCGCCGAACAGGTCTGGCCCGAATTGATGAAGCACTTTGCGACGCCATCCGTGACAGCCTTTTCGAGGTCGGCGTCGTCGAGAATGACGTTCGCGGACTTGCCGCCCAGTTCGAGCGAGACCTTCTTGATGGTGTCCGCAGCCACGATGGCCACTCGCTTGCCGGCCCGAGTCGATCCGGTGAAGGAGACCATGTCGACCTCGGGATGGCCGGCGATGGCTTCACCCACTACCGGGCCATATCCGCTCACCAGGTTGAATACACCTGCAGGCAAACCGATTTCGTCGAAGATGTCAGCGAGAGCGTACGTGATGAGAGGCGCAACCTCGGTAGGCTTGAGAACCACGGTGCAGCCTGCGGCTAATGCGCCGCCAACCTTCAAGACAACTTGATGGAGCGGGAAATTCCACGGAGTGATTGCGCCGACAACACCCGCCGGTTCACGAACGATCAGCGAATTCCCGACCTCGTGTGCGTCGAAATCATAGGTGCGGGCCAATTCAGCAAAAGCATTCAAATTCGCCAGCGGCATTCCGATTTGTACGGGCTTGGCGAATCCGATCGGCATGCCCATATCCTGCGAAACCAGCGCCGCAAGATCATCGGTACGTTCGGCAATAATCGCAGCAGCTTTGGAAAGATATTCGGCGCGCTCGCCGCCGGATAGTGCAGACCAAGCGGGGAAAGCCTTTCGTGCTGCCTTCGCGGCCGCGTCGACATCTTCGACGGTGCCCTCGGCGACTGTTCCTATCAGCTCTTCCGTAGCCGGATTGAGAACGTCGATCCGACCGCTGCCAGTGGATTCGATCCAGGCGCCATCAACATAGATTTTGGTGCGGTCGAGAATATCGGTCATCGAAGCCTCCGTAGTCAGCACGCGTGCACAGGTGAGGTGGGCCCGATCACACGGGGCACCTCTTCCGAGCCTAGCCACGCTCGACGGGTTCCGTGGCAGGTTGGTGGCGCGATTGGCGCTGGACTGACGAGACTTGCGGTGGGCGCACACTTTTCAGTGATCGTGCGAACGTACCGTTCCCCTCGTCCAAGAGGGTGAGAGTGCCGTTCACTCGATGCCGGGGGTGCCGGCGGGAGTGATTTGGGGGTGTTTT
>NZ_JBHTSW010000083.1:0-6555 GCF_042794945.1 Rhodococcus sp. NPDC056506
GGTGGTAATTCGCTGATTGCGACGCAGGTGACGTCTCGGTTGGGTCAGGCGTTGGATGCTTCGGTGTCGGTGCGGGAGTTGTTCGAGGCGTCGACGGTGGAGGCGTTGGCTGCTCGTTTGGGTTCTCATGTCGGTGGTGGTTCGCGTGCGGCGTTGACTGCGCAGGTGCGTCCGGTTCGGGTGCCGTTGTCGTTGGCGCAGCAGCGTATGTGGTTCCTCAACCAGTTGGATACGAGCTCGGCAGGAAACAACGTCCCGGTTGCGATAACTCTCACCGGAAAACTGGACGTGTCGGGGCTGGAACAGGCAGTTCACGACGTTATCGGCCGCCACGAGGTTCTGCGCACGGTCTACCCCGAGGTCGACGGCGTCGGCTATCAGAAGATCGTTGCGCCTGCTGATGTCGACGTGAACCTCGCTGCAACCTTGGTCTCGGATTCGGAGATTATTTCCGAGGTAGCGAACTTCGTGGCGACGGGCTTCGACGTGACAACCGAGGTTCCGTTGCGCGCCAAGCTGTTCCAGATCAAGGCCGACGAGCATGTTCTCGTATTCGTGGTGCATCACATCTCGACCGACGGTTTCTCGATGGGCCCGTTGACCCGCGACATCATGACCGCCTACTACGCCCGAACCAACGGCCAGGCTCCGACCTGGACGCCGTTGCCGGTGCAGTACGCCGACTACTCGTTGTGGCAGCGTGAGGTTCTCGGGTCCGAGGAGGATCCGCAGTCCGTCATCGCGCAGCAGATCACTTACTGGGCGCAAGCACTCGACGGTGTGCCCGAACAGTTGAATCTTCCCGGGGATCGGGCTCGGCCGGCGGTATTCTCCGGTCAGGGAGCAACATTCGAATTCTCGATCGGCCAGGAACTGCACGAGAGGCTCATCGGTGTCGGTCGTGAGCACAATGCGTCGATGTTCATGGTGGTCCATTCGGCGCTGGCATCACTTCTCGCACGTCTGTCAGGAACAACGGATATCACCATCGGCGCGCCGATGGCAGGACGAGGTGAATCCGAACTCGACGATTTGATCGGAATGTTCGTCAACACCTTGGTGCTGCGTACCGAGGTTGATCCTTCGGCCCCGTTCACCACACTTCTGTCGTCGGCTCGAGAGACCGATCTTCAGGCGTTCGCGCACTCGGACCTTCCCTTCGAGCGGCTCGTGGAAGTTCTGGATCCCGTTCGATCGAGGGCACACCACCCGCTGTTCCAGGTGGCATTGGCGTTCCAGAACCTGGGGCAGAATTCGTTGGCTCTGCCGGGTCTGACTGCCGCCGAGTTCGCAATCGACGAGACTGTGGCCAAGTTCGACCTGCAGCTCACGATCAGCGAAGTAGCGGAGGGACTGTCGGCGACGTTCACGTACGCGACGGATCTGTTCGACGAATCGACTGTCCGGGGATTCGCCGCACGGCTGATGCGAATCCTGAACGGAATTGCGGCGGACTCCACGAGTGCAGTGGGTGACATCGAAATCCTCGACGCGTCCGAGCGCGAAGTTCTGACGAGCCAGAGGGCTTCGTCAGGAGTTGCCCAGGCGCCGTTGGCCGAGATTCTTGCCGACGCTGCTGCGCGCTACCCGGACAACGTCGCATTGCGCTACCCCGGCACGGCGCAGGCCGCTGCCGGTAGGTCCATGACGTATCGCGAGGTCGACGAGTGGTCGTCGAAGCTGGCCCGCGTTTTGATCAACCGTGGTCTCGGGGCTGAAGATCTTGTCGCGGTGTCGATTCCGAGATCCGTCGAATCGGTACTCGCGGTCTGGGCAGTGTCGAAGACCGGGGCAGCGGTGGTTCCGATCGATCCGCACTATCCGGCAGACCGTATCGTGCACATGCTCAGCGACTCCGGTGCGAAGGTAGGCCTGACCCTCGACGTCGAACGTCCGAATCTCACCGACGACGTCGAGTGGTTGGTCGTGGACGGACCGCTCGGCGAACAGATGACCGCCGGAGTGTCCGGAGCGTCAATCGCTGCCGAGGAACGTGTCCGTCCACTGACGACTGCTCATCCGGCTTGGGTGATCTACACCTCCGGCACGACCGGACTGCCGAAGGGCGTTGTCGCGACCAACGCGGGTCTGGCGAGCTTCAGTGTCACGCAGGCCGCGCATTACCTCGTGAAGCCCACCTCGCGGACGTTGCACTTCGCGTCACCGAGTTTCGACGCGTCGATGCTCGAGTTGTTCCTCGCGGTTGCCACTGGCGCGGCGATGGTCATCGTCCCGCCTGGCGTGTACGGCGGCGACGAACTGGCCGAGGTGTTCCGTAGTGAACGAGTCACGCATGCATTCATCACACCGGCGGCTCTGGCGTCGATGGACCCGAGCGGCTTGGACGACCTGTCGGTCGTAGGCGTGGGCGGCGAGGCGTATTCGCCAGAGCTGATCAGCAAGTGGACGACAGGGGAAGGCTCGGCGGCATCGGCATCGGCATCGGCTCCCAGGACGTTCCTGAATGTCTACGGCCCGACCGAGACGACGATCGTGACGAACGTCAGCGTTCCGCTTCTGCCCGGTGACCGAATGGACATCGGCGCCACGATCGGTGACATGGCCGCATTCGTTCTGGACACACGACTCAATCCAGTTCCACTCGGAGTCTCGGGCGAGCTCTATCTGTCCGGTCCTCAGGTCACGCGTGGCTATCATCGTCGCCCGGGCCTGAGTGCCGATCGATTCGTGGCAAACCCGCACGGGAATCCCGGCGAGCGTATGTACCGGACCGGTGACGTGGTCCGTTGGGTCGCTGGAACCGCACCGTCCACTTACGCAGTGGAATACGTGGGCCGCAACGATTTCCAGGTCAAGATTCGCGGTTTCCGTATCGAACTCGGTGAAATCGATGCATCGCTGACGGCACACCCCGAGGTCGAGTTCGCTGCGACGATGGGTACGACCCTGCCGTCGGGTGCTCCGGCACTGGTGTCGTACGTGTTCACCGGAAAGCACGCTTCGGTCACTTCGGCGGAATTGATCGAATTCGTCTCCAGAACCCTGCCGGCCCATATGGTTCCGGCTTCGGTCATGGTCTCCTCGGACATGCCGCTCAGCCCGGCCGGCAAGCTGGACCGAAAAGCGCTCCCAGCACCGGTTTTCGAGACCAAGGAATTCCGCGCCCCGGTCACCGAGATGGAACAAATCCTGAGCGAGATCTTCGCGGACGTTCTCGGCCTGGATCGCATCGGCACCGACGACTCGTTCTTCGCTCAGGGCGGCGACTCGATCATGTCCATCCAACTCGTCTCTCGTGCGAAGGCACGTGGGGTCGTATTCGCACCCAGTGACGTCTTCGAGAGCAAGACTGTCGCGGCATTGGCCGAAGTGGCGAAGTATGCCGCCGACGTCGAGGCCGCGGTGGTGCTCGAGGAGTTGCCGGGCGGTGGAGTCGGCTGGATGCCGTTGACGCCGATCGAACGATTCATGGTCGAGCGCGGTGGCAGCTACAACCGATTCACACAGACGATGACTCTCGAGCTACCACTCGGAGTGCAGCGAGCCGACATCGTGCGAACACTCGCTGCAGTCGTCGACCACCACGACATGTTCCGCTCGCGGTTGATCTCCGACGGTCGCGGATGGGGAATGTCGGTCTCCGAGCCTGGAACCGTGGACGTCGAGGATTTGCTCAGCCGCGTGGATGTTGATGCGTCTGCGGATGAGTCGACAATTGTTCTCACGGCTTCCAAGGGCCTCGACGAGGCTCTCGGCCGGTTGAATCCGGCGGACGGCGTAATGGTTCAGTTCGTGTGGGTCGACTTCGGTCCCACTCGCACCGGGCGCTTGATCATTGCTGCACATCACCTGATCGTCGATGGGGTCTCCTGGCGAATCATCGTTCCGGATCTGGTGTCGGCTGCGGCTCAAATGGCCGGGGCGAGCGGAGCGACGGGGGATGTGGCTCTCGAGCCGACGGGTACGTCGATGCGACGCTGGGCTCACGCACTATCCGACGAGGCGCATCGCGATTCGCGTGTGGCCGAGCTGGATACGTGGCGGAAGGTGTTGCAGACACCGGACCCGGTGCTGGGCAAGAGGGCGTACGACTCTGCCGTCGACGTTGCGGCAACGGTTCAGCGGATAAGCGTGACGGTCCCCGCTGAGGTGACCGAGACTCTGCTGACCACGCTGCCGGAGGTATTCAACGGCGGCGCCAACGACGGCCTGCTCGCTGGACTGGCACTCGCGCTGATCGAGTGGCGTCGCCGAGCCGGAATCGACTCGTCATCTGCCCTGCTGCAACTCGAGGGCCACGGCCGCGAAGAAGCAGTGATTCCTGGCGTGGATCTGTCAAGGACCGTTGGCTGGTTCACCGCTGCCTTCCCGATCAGTCTCGATCTTTCCGAGGTAGACCTGGGTGACGCTTTCGCCGGAGGTGATTCGGCGGGACGCGCGATCAAAGCAGTGAAGGAACAGCTGCTGGCGATCCCGGACAAGGGCGTCGGGTACGGACTGCTGCGCTACCTGAACGAAGACACGCGCGCAGTGCTTTCTCGCTTCGCCGGGGGACAGGTCAGCTTCAACTACTTGGGAAGAGTTGTCGCTGAGGATCTTCCGGCAGGTGTCGAGGGACTCGGGTGGCTGCCGGCCGGCGATTTCGCCAACGTGTCAGCACCCGAAGACGTCGACATGCCCGCAAACAAAGTCGTCGACATCAATGCGATCGTCAACGACGGCGCAGACGGTGCTGTTCTGGAGGCATCCTTCGCATACCCCGTCGGTGCCATCGACGGCGAGAGTGTCGAGGCATTTGCACAGATTTGGGTCGAAGCACTGACTGCCCTGGCGGAGCATTCTCGCTCCGTCGGAGCAGGTGGACTCACGCCGTCCGACGTGCCGCTTGTCTCTGTGAGCCAGCGGGATATCGACGGCTTCGAGAATCGATTCGGAACAGTGACCGACATCTGGCCGCTGGCGCCGCTGCAGTCCGGTTTGCTCTTCCACGCGATGTTGGCGGAATCCAGCGTCGACCTCTACTCGGTGCAGATGATTCTCACTCTGTCCGGGAAGGTTGATTCCGACCGATTGCGTACTGCAGCACAGGGAATCATCGACCGCTACGCGAACCTGCGAACGGCATTCACGGCCGACGACGACGGCACGCCGGTCCAGATAGTCCTCGCGGACGTCGACGTCCCGTGGCGGAATATCGATCTCAGCGATATTGCGGCCGTCGACCGCGAGGCAGCCCTGAACGAAGTTTTGACGGCTGACCAGGCGACGCACTTCGACATGGCGTCACCGCCGTTGATTCGGTTCACCTTCGTCACCATGGCGGAGGGGGACTATCGCTTGGTGGTGGCGAATCACCACATCATTCTCGACGGTTGGTCGGTGCCGCTGCTCTTGCAGAACCTGTTGGCGCTGTACGCGACGCGTGGTGACGACGCGGTTCTTCCGCGTGTGCGTAGCTATCGCAATTACCTGGCGTGGCTTGTCGATCAGGATCGTGATCGATCACTCGCAGCCTGGGCGGATGCGCTTTCCGGCGTCGAAGAGCCGACGCTGCTTGCTCAGGTCACAGGCGGACAGGAATTCACCGCGCTGTCACAGAAGCTGAACGTGTCGATGTCGTCGGAGACAACGACGGCGCTCACAGCTCTGGCCGCACGACTCGGGGTCACCGCCAACACGATCGTGCAGAGCGCGTGGGCGGTCCTGCTCGGTGCGTTGACCGGAACCGACGACGTTGTCTTCGGTGCAACAGTGTCCGGCCGGCCACCGGCGCTCACCGGCGTCGAATCGATGGTCGGGTTGTTCATCAACACCCTCCCCGTGCGGGTGCGCCTCGACGCCGCGGAGTCCGTCGAAGAATTGGTTGCCAGGGTCCAGATCGAGCAGGCGAGAATGCTTGATCATCACTATCTCGGTTTGACCGATGTCCAGAAAGCAGCGGACGTCGGAACACTGTTCGACACGTTGGTTGTATTCGAGTCGTACCCGGTCGACCGTGAGGGCCTCGCCGCGCAGGCGGATGTTCTCGACGGAATGATGATCGACGACATCGCCTCGGACGATTCCACGAACTACCCGTTGACCCTGCTGATCGCACTCGACGAGCAGTTGCACTTGACGCTGCGGTACCTACCGGACTTCTTCGATGCCGACTACGCCACTGCGTTGCTGGACAGAGTTCTTCGACTGCTCTCCTCCGTAGCCACCGATCCTTCGGTGCGTGTTGGTGACGTTGATATTTTGGATTCTGTTGAGCGTTCGTTGGTGCTCGAGGGGTGGAATGACACGGCTCGTGAGGTTGCGGGTGTGTCGGTGTTGGACGGGTTTGTTTCGCAGGTGGCGGCGTCTCCGGATGCGGTAGCGCTCTCGTTCGAGGGGCAGTCTCTGTCGTTTGCGGAGTTCGATGCTCGGGTGAATCGTTTTGCCAGGTATTTGGTTTCGGTGGGTGTGGGGCCGGAGTCGTTGGTGGGTGTTGCGGTTCGTCGGTCGGTTGATTTGTTGGTTGTGGTTTACGGTGTGCTCAGGGCTGGTGGTGGGTATGTTCCGGTGGATCCGGATCAGCCTGCGGAGCGTAATGGGTTTGTGTTGGCGGCG
>NZ_JBHTSW010000084.1:0-6489 GCF_042794945.1 Rhodococcus sp. NPDC056506
CCGACCATCCAACACATCCACCAACGTCAAACCCCCCACCACCACCCCCACACCATCCCAACCACCCACCACCAACCCACGCTCACCCGCAACAAACACGTCGACCTCGCCGACCGTTGTGTCCGCGTCCTCTGCGATGGCGGTGAGAATCCGCGCCAAACGCTGTGCGAAGGTGTCGACCGCTGCGCGTTCGAAGGCTGCAGGCTGGTATCGCAGACTCAGGTGCAAAGCGGGCTCGGCGATCGAAAGCAGGGTGAGCGGGTAGTGCGTGGCATCGCGGGCGTCCACAGTGGTGACTCGCATCCCGGCGATGTCGGCGTTCTCATCCATCCCCGAAGCGTCGACGGGATAAGACTCGAAGACCGAGAGCGTGTCGAACAGGTTGCCCATCCCTACCCGTGCCTGAATCGAGCCGAGCCCGACATAGTGATGCTCGAGCAGTGATACCTGCTCGTCCTGTAGTCGAGCGAGCAACTGGGTCCACGTCTCGTCCGGATCCAGTTGCACACGTACGGGCAACGTGTTGATCAGCAGTCCCACCATGTTTTCCACACCAGGTAGTTCGGGTGTGCGTCCCGAGACCGTGGCGCCGAAGACTACGTCTTCGCGGGACAGCAATCGGGACAACAGAACACCCCACGCGGCTTGGACCACCGTGTTCATCGTGATCCCGCTGCGCTGGACCAGTGCACTGAGTCCGTCGAGTACGGGTTCAGGCAGATCGACGATTTCTTCCTCGGGCACACCCTGCTCCACGTTCGGTGCTGGATCTGCCAACAGGGTCGGCTCCTCGACGCCCCGCATGGCGTCTTCCCATACCGCGAGCGAGGTGTCGGGATCGCGGTCCGCCAACCACTCCAGATAGGTGCGGTACGACGGGGACTCGGGAAGATCGGGCGGAACTCTGTCGACCGGGAGACCGTCGGCGGCGTATCGCATCAGCAGTTCCCGTACCAACAGTGGCATCGACCAACCGTCGAGAACAATGTGATGGTTTGTCACCGCCAGTACGCACCGCGTCGCGGCGGTTCGCAGCACCGTCAGCCGCAGCAGTGGCGGCGAGGCCAGGTCGAAGGGGGCTCTGCGATCCTCGTCGAGGCACCGCCGTAGCTCTGCTTCGGTAGCCGATCCTTGTTCGGTGAGGTCTACTTCGCTCCATGGAATCTCCGCGTCGTCGACGATCAACTGCGCTGGTACACCGTTACTGTCGTAGACGAACGCCGCCCGCAGATTCGGGTGGTCGACCAACAGTCCGGCAGCAGCGCCGCGCACACGCTCGGAATCAACCACTCCTTCGAGTTCGACACACAGTTGAGCTGTGTAGACATCGGTGGACGTTGCCGCCAGTGAAGCATGGAACATCAACCCCGCCTGAAGAGGCGACACCGACCAGACATCGTTCAATGCCGGGTAATCTCCCTCCCAATGTTCGATCTGTTGCTGGTCGACCGAGACCAGCGGGATGTCCGACGGTGTGAGACCACCCGCACCGGGTCGCGATGCATGAGCGGCCAGACCATCGAGCGCGAGGCGCCAGAGGTCCGCGAACTCCGCGACGTCCGACTCGTCGAGTACCCCGCGTGGAAATGCAAACGACGCTGTCAAGCACGGGCCGTCGGGACCGTCCTCGACGGCCGCGTTGATGTCGATCACCGACGCCACCGGCATGGAACGATTCTGTGTTCCACCGAGTTTTCGATTGCCTTCGACCGGCAGCCAGTCCTGCGCTCCGTCGGAGGTGCTCACCCGACCCAGATAATTGAAACTGATTTGAGGAGAACGGTATCGGCTGAGGTTCTCCGCGTCTTCGGACAGGTACCGCAGCATGCCGTATCCGATTCCGTGGTCCGGGATCGCACGCACGTGCTCCTTGACGACCTTGACGGCGCGCCCCGCTTCGCCTCCACCTGCCAGTGCGTCGTCGACATCGATCCCGCCAAGATCCAATCGCACCGGGAAGAGCGTGGTGAACCAACCGACGGTGCGAGAGAGATCGGCGCCGGGAACGGCATCTTCTTCACGTCCGTGGCCTTCGAGACTGATCAGCGCGTCGGAGGTATCGATACCCCGGCGTCGTCGCCACCCGATTGCTGCCAGCGCAACAGCCGTGAGGAGGCCGTCGATCACGCCGGCGTGGAATGCCGCAGGAACTGTGGTGAGAAGGCTCCTGGTCACGTGAGACGTGATGTCAGCAGTGACGGTGTCGACCGTGTCGTCGACGTCGATCGTGGGATCGAGTGGGCGCGAACCGATCAACGGGTCATCGCCGTCCAGGATCGTTTTCCACATGTCCAGTTCGACGCTCCGGTCGCCCACGTGCTCGACAAGCCCATGCGCCCATCGCCGGAACGACGTTCCGATCTGTGGCAGTTCGGGCGTGACACCGGACCGCAGTTGCGCTGTCATCGACGCCAGGTCTGTGACGAGAATGCGCCAGGAGACGCCGTCGACAACCAGGTGATGAATCACCAGCAGTAGCCGGCCCCGCTTGTTCGGCACATCGGGATTGTCAGCAACGTCGAACCAGACAACGCGAACCACGTCGGCGGAAGCAGGATCCAAGCGCTCGGCCGCGGCTTCGAGTTCCCTCGACACCAAGGCGGTGAAGTCGTCGTCGTCCACCGCGTCGACCCTCACACGACTACTCAGTCCTTCAGCCGAGATCGAGCCGGGCGGTGGAACTTCCATGACCCGCTCACGCTCGACCAGGCGTGCTCGGAGCATGTCGTGCCGGTCCAGCAGCGCCTGGACGCTACGGACAAGGACGTTCTGGGTGAGATCACCGGGAGCTGTCAGCAAGAGCGCCTGGGAGAACCGGCTCAGTTCGCCGAACAAGCCGCCGCTGCGATCGAGCAACCACTGTGCCACCGGCGTCAACGGAACAGTACCGATGCCCGATCCTGCCAGCTCCGCGAGAAGTTCCGATCCGTCGTGCTCGAATTTCGCCGACTCGGCAAGCGCGGCAACAGATTTACGGACGAACACATCTCGAGGCGAGAAGATCACACCTGCATCGCGAGCCCGGGCCACCAATTGGATGGACATGATGCTGTCGCCACCGAGCTCGAAGAACGAATCGTGCACTCCTACTGTTTCCACTCTGAGCACCTGCGCGAACAGGCCGGCGAGTAGATTCTCGGTTTCCGTTCGGGGTGGCCGATCAAGTGAGGAGGCGGACGAAAAATCGGGCGCGGGAAGCGCTGCGCGGTCAACTTTTCCGTGAACCGTCAGTGGAAGCGCATCGAGTATCACCAGGGCCACAGGCACCATGTACGACGGCAGCCGCTTGCCGGCATGCGCGAGGACGTCACGCGTATCGATATTCGCTTCCCGATCAGGTACCACGTAGCCGATCAACCGATCGCTACCGTCTCCGTTCCAGACGTCCGTCACCGCCTGGGTCACGCGCGGGTGCGACTGCAATGCCGCTTCGACTTCCCCGAGTTCAATGCGGTACCCACGGATCTTCACCTGGGAATCCGTGCGCCCGAGGTACTCCAGCTGTCCGTCAGTAGTCCAGCGCACCCGATCGCCCGTGCGGTAGATCCGGGTTCCCGGCGGACCGAACGGATCAGCGACAAACTGCGTGGACGTCAGTGCGGAACGCCGGTGATAGCCGCGTGCCAAAGCCGGCCCGGCAAGATACAACTCCCCGGCGACACCTACCGGCACCGGGCGAAGCCGCGAATCCAGCACTACCTCGGCAAATCCCCGAGTTGGTGCACCGATGGTGACCGTTTCGTCAGGCGTCAGAGCTGCACTGATACTCGACACCACCGTCGCCTCGGTCGGGCCGTAGGCGTTGAACATTCTTCTGCCCGACGCCCAGCGGGTCACCAATTCCGATGGACACGCCTCACCGCCGGTGACAACGCATCCGACTGTGGTGAGGCCGTCGGGATCGACGGACGCCAAAGCCGCCGGAGTGACAAAACAATGAGTGACGCGCTCGCGCTCCAGTAACTCCGCCAGCTCCGACCCGCCGTAGACGGTCGGGGGCACGACCACCATGGTGGCTCCGGCACCAACGGCCCACAAGAGTTCGAGAACCGAGGCGTCGAAACTCGGCGAAGCGAAGTGCAGGATTCTGGATCGAGTCGTGGCAGCAAAAGTCTCGCGCTCCTCGCGAGCAAAGTTGCTCAACCCGCGATGCGTGACCGTCACACCCTTGGGCGTTCCTGTAGATCCCGACGTGTAGATCACGTAGGCCGGATTGTCGGTTCGAATCCGTGTCGTCCGATCCGCGTCGGTGATTCTCGACGGCGAGTACGTCGACAACCGTTCCGCCACTATCTCGTCGTCGAGAACCACCCACGGCACTCGGTCGGCGAGCACACCGCGATGCGCCCTGATGGTCATTCCCCAGGCTGCGCCGGAGTCGCCCAACATGTACTCGATACGTTCAGAAGGATGACTCGGGTCCACGGGAAGGAATGCCGCACCGGTCTTGGCAACGGACCACACTGCCAGAACGGACTCGACGGAACGTGGGACGCACAGCGCGACCATCGACTCGGGGCCCACTCCGGATTCGATCAGCATGCGGGCCAACCGGTTCGACTGCGCGTCGAGTTCGCGGTAGGTCACTTCATGCTTCTCGAATATCAGTGCGACGGCGTCGGGATCGTGGGCGGTTGCCATATCTGTTGCTGCAGTGAGCAACGCCGATAAACTCTGTGCCGCGGCGGAAACCTCACCTCGAACAGGAACCAGTTCGATGTGCTCACGGGTGTCGAGGATGTCGATATCTCCGATCTGCGAGTGCGGATCGGAGGTCACGTTATCGAGTATCCGCTGCAAGCGACCGGCGAAGGACCCTACTGTTCTCTCGTCGAAAATATCTGTGGCATATCCGAATTCAGCGTGGATGCCGCCCGGTTCGCCGGTATCGTCGAAGGTCTGCGATACCGTCAACTGCAGATCGAAGTTGATGGTGTCGATCGCGACGCCGACGTCGGTCACCTGCAGGTTGGGGAGTTCAAGTCCGGGCCGCTCGATGTCTTGGAACTCCAGCATGACTTGAAACAGGGGCGAGTATGCCGTCGAACGTGAAGGATTCACGTTCTCGACGACACGTTCGAACGGCACGTCGGCGTGAGTGAAGGCGCTCAGATCGATGCCTCGGACCAGGTCGAGGAACTCCCCGAAAGTCGTCCCGCGGTTTACTGCAGTGCGCAAGACCAATGTATTGACGAACATCCCCACCAGTTCGTCGAGCTCTCGCTCCCCACGCCCGGCGATCGGAGTTCCGACGGCGACGTCGGCGGTATCACTCAGTCGTGCCAACATCACGGCCAGGGCTGCGTGCACGACCATGAAGATCGTGGCGTTGTGCTGGCGGGCAAGGCCGATCAGACCGGCATGAATCTCCGAATTCACCACGAACCGAACCCGCCCGCGTCGAAGCGAGCGCACATCACCGCGCGGTCGATCGGTGGGAATGTCGAGAACCTCCGGTGCGCCGGCAAGATTGTCGACCCAATAGCCGAGTTGTGTCGAGACCACGGACTGCTCGTCGGATTCCGAGCCCAACCAATCACGTTGCCACAACGCATAGTCGGCGTACTGGATCGCCAGCGGCGCCCACTCGGGCGCCTCTCCCTTCACTCGGGAGGCGTAGGCGCTCATGAGATCGCGAGCCAGCGGCGCCGTGGAGAAGCCGTCTGCGGCGATGTGGTGTACCACGATCACCAGGACATGCGTCAGGACGTGATCACCCCCACGTAACAGAGTTGCGCGCAACGGGACCTGCTGTGCGACATCGAAGCCCTCCGAGACAAGGCTGCGGCACCTCTCGCGCAGTTCCTCCTCGCCCGGCACAATTGTCGGTACGAGGTTTGGTAGGACCTGTGAGGAAGGCACGATCACTTGGCGTGGGCCGGCGTCAGTGAGCGGGAAAACCGTGCGTAGAGACTCGTGCCGGTCGACGACGTCGCCAAATGCCGCGTGAAGTGCACTGACATCCAAAGTGCCGTCCAGCCGTAACGCACACGCGATGTTGTACGCGGCGGAATCAGGGTCGAACTGATTGGCAAACCACATCCTCTGCTGCGCAGGTGAAAGCGGGATATCCGTGGTTGCACCCCGCGGTCTCAACGGCGGCTTGACTCCGACGCCGCCACCGGCGTCCCCTCCGCGTGACTGCGCCAACTCGGCCAGCGCTGCCACGGTGGACGCGTCGAAAACGTCGCGGATACTGATCCGTTCTCCGAGAACCGAATTCACCCGCGCAACCAACCTAGTCGCACCGAGAGAGTTTCCACCGAGAGCAAAGAAATCATCGCGCACACCGACCCTCGATATTCCCAGTAGCTCGCCGAAGACGGTGGCAACGGTCTCCTCGAAGGGCGTACGCGGTGCAACATAGTGAAGCGGAGGAGGATCAAAGTCGATATCCGGTAGGGCTTTACGGTCCAACTTCCCATGCACCGTCACCGGCAACCCATCCAACACCACCACCACCGACGGCACCATGAACCCCGGAAGAGA
>NZ_JBHTSW010000085.1:0-6032 GCF_042794945.1 Rhodococcus sp. NPDC056506
ACGCCCGGTCCCATTCCGAACCCGGAAGCTAAGCCCTTCAGCGCCGATGGTACTGCACTCGACAGGGTGTGGGAGAGTAGGACACCGCCGAACACAATTTAACGACAAGCCCCCCAACCATTCGTGGTTGGGGGGCTTCCTCGTACCCAAAACACCCCCAAACCATCCCCCAACCCGCCCCCGTCTTCGAGCGAACGGCACGTCCGTCGCCTCCAGCGAGATGAACGTACCGTTCACCCGATCGCAGCACCCCGGTCGCCGGCCGGCACACCACCACCCCGGATCGAGCGAACGGCACTCTCACCGCTTCTAACGAGATGAACGGTACGTTCACACCATTAGGGGCGGGGGCACGACTGAGGACGACAGGCGCTTTGCCCGGATCAGTCGATGCCGTCGGCGGTGGCTGTTGCATACTTCGGCCGGCCGGTAGGCAGATACCGCTGAATCGTCACACCCTTTGGAGTGGCCCGCGATTCGGCCAGCTCGAGTGCGACGTCAGGTCCGGAGTCGGGAAAGAGTCGCGTGCCCTGGCCTAGGACCACCGGCGCGATCAGCAGGATCATCTCGTCGACGAGATTGTTCGCGAGAAGCCAGCGGCACAAGTTGCCACTGCCGTGCACCTGAAGCTCACCGCCGGGTCTGGCTTTCAGTTCGCCGATCGCGGTGGCGGTGTCGCCTGTGAGCGCGGTCGTGTTCTTCCATTGTGGATCGGTCAGCGTCGTCGACGCCAAATACTTCGGCCGCGAATTCAAGGCGCTGGCAATGGGGTTGACCTCCGGATTCTCGAACGCGCCCCAATAGTCGGCGAAGATGTCGTACGTGCGTCGGCCGAACAGGAACGCGTCAGCACGCTGGTAGACCTGGACGAGGAAAGTCATCGCTTCGGTGTCCACCAACGGCGCGGACCACCCGCCGCGCTCGAATCCACCACGCCGATCTTCGTCCGGCCCACCGAGTCCTTGCATCACCCCGTCGAGAGTGACGATGGTAAAGGTCGTCAGTTTCATAGTCGTACCCATCTCCCAGGCTCGTCGGATTTCCGCTGTACCGATATAGACCGACGAGAAGTGGGAAAGTCATCGAGCGAACGTGGCGTTCGTCGCCTTGGATCGACCGAAAGTGCCGTTCGCTCAGGGCAGGGCAGGGCAGGGCAGGGCAGGGCAGGGCAGGGCAGGGCAGGGGTTGGAGTTCAGGGCTGAACGGGGACCGAGTCTGCCGGAGCGGCCTCGGACTCCAGGGCGTCGCAAGGAACCGCGAGCTCGGTCTGTTCGAGACGGCCACGAAGGGTGATGTTCTCGGTGATCGACCAGTGGGCAGCTTCGGCGCTGTCAGCGGCAGCCACAGCCCGTCCGGATGCGGCGAGGTTACCCGGAACCGTCTTGGCGACCTCCGACAGGCGCGCTGCCTCGTTGACCGGATCACCGATGACGGTGTACTCGAATCTTTCGCGTGCACCGACGTTTCCGGCAACGGCAATACCCGCAGCGACGCCGATTCCCGCGCTTACTTCCGGAACTTCGGCACGCAGGCGCTGTTGAATCTTGCGGGCGGCGGCAAGTGCACTGCCGGCATGATCGTGGAGCGTTGTCGGCGCTCCGAAGATCGCCAGCGCTGCGTCGCCCTCGAACTTGTTGACGAATCCACCGTGAGCATCGACCTCGTCGACGATGACGTCGAAGAATCGGTTGAGTAGAGCGACCACCGCGGTCGGGGAGTTGGTGGCCGCGATGGTGGTCGAACCGATGACGTCGACGAAGAGAACGGCAACGTCACGTTCTTCCCCGCCGAGCTCCGGGTTGCGGCGGACCGCGTTTGCGGCGACCTCGTGTCCGACGTGGCGCCCGAAGAGGTCGCGAATTCGCTCTCGTTCGCGCAGTCCCTCGGCCATGCGATTGAAGCCGGTCTGCAGCAGCCCCAGCTCGGTTCCGTCGTACACGACGACGGACGCGGTGAGGTCACCACGGGTGACTTGTTCCATGCCTCGTCGCACGGACCGAATGGGAGCCGCGGCGGACCGAATGTTGATGTACGTCAGCCCGAGTCCGACGCACAGAGTGATCCCGCCGATGACGAGGATCGCGGTCGCGAGTGCTTGCCACGAAGCGGGTCGGATGAAGCTGAAGACCGCTACGAGCATCAAGCCGGTGACGGGGACTCCGCTTCCGAGCAGCCAGACGAGGATTGTCCGGCCGGTCAGTCCGAGAACGGCAGCCTTGCGGGGTGCTCCGGATTCGAGTGCACGCGCAGCAATCGGGCGGAGTGCGAACTCGCTGAGCAGGTAGCAGAAGGCACATGTGGTGATACCGCTGAAAGCCACGGTGAACAGAACTTTCGGAATGGTGTCGGGGTCGACGATTCCGTACATGGTCGTGAAGGTGATGAGCGCGGCCGTCCACAGGACGGCTTGCACTCGGGTCAGTCGCCACGGCCCGCGCAGCGCCGCGCGTTGATTCTGCTCTGTCGGTGGGTGATCCTCGGTGGCCCACCTAAGATCCCGCATCAGCCGTTTGGTGCCCCACAGAAGTCCGATGAGAAAGACACACCCGATGAAGACGGGCACGGCAATGAAGTTGATCCACGCGAATTCGGGGTGGATGATCTCGGGTCCGGGAACCACGAATCCGACGAGCACGATCGCCAGTACCGCTCCGATCAGGTTGGTGACCAGGAGAGGGGCGGTCAGTAGTGCCTGGACGCGGATTCGGCGGCGCCTGGGGCTTTCGTCGGTGGATCCGAGCAGCCACGACCCCAGGGGCGCACTCGGGACACGGCTTCGCTGCATAGTGTGTCGAGAGTAGTCGTAATGATCGCTTAGGGTGGTCCGGTGCGCCTAGTTATTGCTCGTTGCCGTGTCGACTATGTGGGACGCCTGACCTCCCACCTCCCTACCGCAAGACGACTGCTGTTGGTCAAGGCCGACGGCTCGGTCAGCATTCATGCCGACGATCGGGCGTACAAGCCGCTCAACTGGATGAGTCCGCCGTGCTGGTTGGTCGAGACCACCGGAGACGGCGACGACGTCCTGTGGGTCGTCACCAACAAGGCAGGCGAGGAACTTCGGATCACTCTCGAAGAGGTCGAGCACGATTCGTCGTATGAACTCGGTCTCGATCCGGGTTTGATCAAGGACGGTGTCGAGGCACACCTTCAAGAACTTTTGGCGGAGCATGTCGAGACGCTCGGCCCCGGCTACACCCTGGTACGACGCGAGTACATGACGGCCATCGGGCCGGTCGACCTTCTGGTCCGTGACGCGGACGGCGCCTCGGTGGCGGTGGAGATCAAGCGGCGCGGCGAGATCGACGGTGTCGAGCAGTTGACGCGCTACCTGGAGTTGCTCAACCGCGATCCGCTCCTCGCACCGGTCACGGGAGTTTTTGCAGCGCAACAGATCAAGCCGCAGGCAAAGACTTTGGCGAACGATCGTGGAATCCGCTGCCTGGTCCTGGACTACGAGGCCTTGCGCGGCACCGAAAGCACCGAGTTCCGACTCTTCTGACGCTGTTTAGACTCGAACCATGCCGCGCCGCAAACCTTCGCCGAAGCAAACCCGTCGAACGGATCCTCGGCGTACTCAGAACTCGAGCGCTGAGTCGGCGTCACCTAGCGGTGTGTTGTTCGGCGGCGCGCTGGTCCGGGAGGAGCCAGGGCCGGGCGGTGAAATGTACATGGTGCGGCCGATACCCGGCTCCAACGCGACGAAGTTCTACCGGTGCCCCGGCTGTGATCACGACATCAGGCCGGGAGTCGCACACGTGGTGACCTGGCCTTCGGAACCGGGCGGAGCGAACGAGCGTCGGCACTGGCACACCGGGTGCTGGTCAGGCCGCGGAACTCGCAGCCTGACCAGACGGTGGTCCTGAGCGTCGTTCAGTTCCTGGACTGGGCTCGCTGCTCGACGGCGCGGGTGTCGATCTCGGCGGTGTTCGTCTCGTCCGAGTCCTCGAGAACGTCGTCTTCGTCGATACTCGGTTCTGCGTCGACCTTATCTGCGTCGACCTTCTTGTCTTCGATCTCGAGATCTTCCTCGGCTTCGACGATGACCGGAGCAGGCGGTGAATCGAGAAGTTCGCTCTCGCGATTGACCGATGCGAGCATGGCCGGAACCGAATCGAGTTGTCCGCGAATTCCCAAGAGCTGGGCCAGGATTCGGCCGCGGAGAACGCGCAGTTCTTCGGTGAGTTCCTTCGCGTGAGCGATCTTGCGCTCGGATTGATCCGTCGCGGCTTGCAGCCTGCGCTGAGCTTCGTGCGACGCATCGGCGAGTCGACGCTCGGCCTCTGCCTTGCTGGACGACTCCAATTCGTTAACGGCGGCGACGACCTTGGCGCGGCGCTCCGACATCGAGATGTCGAAGTCTTCGCGGATCTGAGTGCGCTTGGCCTCGGACTCGGCCGCCAGTCGATCCCGCTCGGCCTGTGCAGCTTCGACGATCCGGGCGGCTTCGGTACGGGCCTGCGCCATGGTCTGCTCGTGCATGGTTTCCATCGCGTTGCGACGGTCCTCGAGCTCGGCGATCAACGACTCGTAGTGCCCACGTAGGCGGGCGCCGTCTTGTTCGGCGATGGAGGTCATCTCGGCTGCGTCGGCCTCGGCCTTCGCGCGAACCTCCGAAGCTTCGTCGGAGGCAAGGCGGAGCATGCGGCTGATGCGATCGCTCATGCCCTCCGCAGTGGTGGGTGGAACGGAGAGACGGTCGACGTCCTTGCGGAGGTCGTCGATGTCGTCGCGTGCATCGTCGAGCTGCTTGGCAAGATCACGGGCCTGCGCGGCGGCAGCATCACGATCGGCTGCGGTAACGCGCAGCTCCGCGTCGAATCGCTCGAAGTAGTTACGTACCTCGTCACGGTCGTATCCCTTCCGTGCGATCTGGAACGGAAGTTGGATCGAACCGCGGTCCTGCTCGTATGCCATGGCGACAATCTACCTGGCATACGAGCTGGAGTCGGGTCTGCTAGTGGCTCGCGTCGGGTTCGACCAGTTCCACGAGGACGCCGCCGGCATCCTTGGGATGAATAAAGTTGATGCGAGAGTTGGCCGTACCGCGTCGGGGAGCGTCGTACAGCAACCGAACCCCGCGGTCGCGAAGCTCGGCGGAGATGGCGTCGATGTCGGTGACCCGGTAGGCGAGCTGCTGGAGTCCGGGGCCGCTTCGGTCGATGAACTTGGCGATGGTCGAGTTCTCGTCCAGCGGCGCGAGCAGCTGAACGGCAGTGGATCCGGCGGGGGAGCCGACGACGGAGAGCATGGCCTCACGGACGCCCTGCGATTCGTTGATTTCCTCGTGGGTCGACACCATGCCCAGGTGCTGCGTGTACCACGCGATTGCCACGTCGAGATCGGGCACCGCGATTCCGACGTGATCGATCGCGACGACGAGGTCGGAGGACAAAGGCGCGAGTGCAGAACTGGGGGAGGTCTGTGTCATACCTTTCACGGTAGCGCTACCGTTTGAGGAGTACACGTCGGGATGTGACTTGGCTCTTAGGCCGCACGGAACCGACGACTATGTCTCTTTTGCAGCCGGAGGAAATCGTGACCAGTTCTGTGATTGTTGCGGGAGCTCGTACCCCGATGGGTCGACTCCTCGGATCGTTGAAAGACCTCTCCGGGTCCGACCTCGGCGGCATCGCCATCAAAGGCGCCCTGGACAAGTCCTCAGTCGCGCCCGAGCAGGTCGAGTACGTCATCATGGGACAGGTCCTCACCGCCGGCGCCGGCCAGATGCCCGCCCGCCAAGCCGCCGTCGCCGCCGGTATCCCGATGAACGTGCCCGCCCTGAGCATCAACAAGGTGTGCCTGTCCGGGATCGACGCCATCGCCCTCGCCGACCAGATGATCCGCGCCGGCGAATTCGACATCGTCGTCGCCGGCGGGCAGGAATCGATGTCCCGCGCACCCCACATGCTCGAAAAGAGCCGCGAAGGCTTCAAGTACGGCGACGTCACGATGCGCGACCACATGGCCTACGACGGCCTCCACGACATCTTCACCGACCAGGCCATGGGCCTGCTCACCGAACAGGTCAA
>NZ_JBHTSW010000086.1:0-5364 GCF_042794945.1 Rhodococcus sp. NPDC056506
GTCCGGAGACTCCTCAACCACTCACGGGGTGCGGAGCACCTTACTTCGAGTAGTACTCGACGATGAGCTGTTCCTGCAGAGCGATGTCGATCTGCGCGCGCTCGGGAAGCTGGTGAACCAGGATCCGCAGACGCGAGCCGACAACCTGCAGCCACCCGGGAACCGGGCGATCGCCGACGGTCTCACGCGCAACCTGGAAGGGAAGCGTGGAGAGCGACTTCTCCTTGACATCGATGATGTCGTACTGCGAGACGCGGTAGCTCGGGATGTCGACCTTCTTGTTGTTCACGAGAAGGTGACCGTGCGTGACCAGCTGACGTGCCTGACGGCGCGTGCGAGCGAGGCCTGCGCGGTACACGACGTTGTCGAGACGCGACTCGAGGATGCGAAGCAGGTTCTCACCGGTCTTGCCGGGGCGGTTGTTCGCCTCCTTGTAGTACAGGCGGAACTGCTTCTCCATGACGCCGTAGGTGAAGCGAGCCTTCTGCTTCTCCTGCAACTGGAGCAGGTACTCGCTCTCCTTGATACGCGCGCGGCCGTGCTGTCCGGGCGGGTACGGGCGACGCTCGAATGCCTGGTCGCCTCCAACGAGGTCGACGCGCAGACGACGCGACTTGCGGGTGATGGGTCCGGTATAACGTGCCATTTTCTTCTACCTATCCTTCCCGCTATACCCGACGCCGCTTGGGCGGACGGCAGCCGTTGTGCGGCTGGGGGGTTACATCGGAAATGGTGCCGACCTCGAGGCCAGCAGCCTGGAGGGAACGGATTGCGGTCTCGCGACCGGATCCCGGTCCCTTGACGAAGACGTCAACCTTCTTGACACCGTGCTCCTGCGCCTTGCGGGCAGCGCTCTCAGCAGCAAGCTGAGCGGCGAAGGGAGTCGACTTACGCGAACCCTTGAAGCCGACGTGTCCCGAAGACGCCCAGGAAATGACATTTCCGGCGGGGTCCGTGATGGACACGATGGTGTTGTTGAAGGTGCTCTTGATGTGAGCGGCGCCGTGCGGGATGTTCTTCTTATCCCTGCGACGCGTCTTCTGGGTCTTCTTCGGACCGGTGCTACGTGACTTCGGGGGCATTACTTCGCCTTCTTCTTGCCGGCAATGGTGCGCTTCGGACCCTTACGGGTACGGGCGTTGGTCTTGGTGCGCTGACCACGCACGGGCAGACCACGACGGTGGCGCAGGCCCTGGTAGCAGCCGATCTCGATCTTGCGACGGATGTCGGCCTGAACCTCGCGGCGAAGGTCACCCTCGACCTTGAGCGACTCCTCGATGTACTCGCGGAGCTTTGCCAGGTCCTCGTCCGAGAGGTCCTTGCTCCGGAGATCCGGGCTGACGCCGGTGGCGTCAAGGATTTCCTTGGAGCGGGTACGGCCGATGCCGTAGATGTATGTCAGTGCGATCTCCATGCGCTTTTCGCGAGGAAGATCAACACCAGAGAGACGTGCCATGGTGGCATTTCCTTATCGGTGTGCGGAGGTCTGCTCCCAGCCCTTCCCCTGTGCCTCTTGCCGAGTACCGACGCCCGAAGGCGCAGATGATCTCATCAACTAACTCAGTGGGGCCCCGGCCTCCGTGCCGGGGGTGAACCATTGTCCGACCTTGGCGATCGGTGAACGATCGCGTGGGGTCTCGTCAACAATGGCTGGTACTGGGAGGTCTTCTTTGCTTGTTGCCAAGCAGATCTTCGAAAAGCTAGATCTAGCCCTGACGCTGCTTGTGACGCAGGTTCTCGCAGATCACCATGACTCGACCGTTACGGCGAATCACTTTGCACTTCTCGCAGATCTTCTTGACGCTCGGCTGAACCTTCACGTCTTCTGATCTCCTGTTTTGTCGCAGCCTGCCGCGATGAACCGCAGCAGACATACTTCTCCCTGACCCAGGTCAGGTCCGGGAAGTTCGTTACTTGTAGCGGTAAACGATGCGTCCGCGCGACAAATCGTAGGGCGAGAGCTCTACGACAACGCGATCTTCCGGGAGGATGCGAATGTAGTGCTGACGCATCTTTCCGCTGATGTGGGCGAGGACCTTGTGGCCATTCTCGAGCTCAATGCGGAACATCGCATTGGGCAGCGGCTCGACTACTCGTCCTTCGACCTCGATGGCCCCGTCTTTCTTAGCCATATCCTCCGCGATCCGTTTGGTTTGGCATGCTTCGTGCATCGGCTTCCGTTACATTGGCACGCAATGGAAAGATCGTCGGCAGTTCACGAGCCCGATCCCGGAGCGATCCGGGCGTAGGCACACGAACTATCGACGCGCATAGCGCACCGCCTAGCCATGTTACGCGATGTAAACGACCAGGCCAAATGCGCCTCCGGTCAGGGTGACGACACACACCGCTCCCCCGTCGAAAAAGTCCCAGCCTCGACATGAGGCTGGGACTTTTTCGAACGTGAAACATGCTCGCTGCCAACACTTGTCAGCGACTGTGCCGACTACTCCGGCCGAAGGGTAAGAATCCGCGGCCCGTCTTCGGTCACAGCGACTGTGTGTTCCCAGTGCGCTGCGCGGGAACCGTCGGTGGTCACGACAGTCCAGTCGTCGTCGAGAATCACCGTGTCGGTGGTGCCGAGCGTGAGCATCGGTTCGATCGCCAGGCAAGATCCGACAACCAATTCAGGACCCTTACCCGGGGCGCCTTCATTGGCGAGGAACGGATCCATGTGCATTTCCCGACCGATTCCGTGTCCGCCGTATCCGTCGACGATGCCGTAGGAACGACCGTGCAACTTCTCGGCCGCCTTGGTGCCGACCTCGATCGCGTGCGAAACGTCCGTCAGACGGTTGCCTGCGATCATCGCCGCGATCCCGGCTTCCATCGAAAGCCGAGTTGCCTCGCTCAGTTCCTGATCGGCGACGCTGATCTCGCCGACACCGAACGTCCAAGCAGAGTCACCGTGCCAACCGTCGAGGATCGCACCGCAGTCGATCGAAACGAGGTCACCTTCGGCCAGGATGTCCTGAGCCGAAGGGATCCCGTGAACGACGCGATCGTTCACCGAGGAGCAGATCGAACCGGTGAAGCCGTGGTACCCGAGGAACGACGGCACGGCGCCGGCGTCACGAATGACGGATTCTGCGACCGCGTTCAGTTCCAAAGTGCTGACACCGGGCTTCGCCGCAGCGCGCACCGCCACCAACGCCGAACCCACGATCGCGCCGGCCGCAGCCATCGCGTCGAGTTCGCCCGCGGAGCGGAACGGAACAACCTTGCGCTTACGCCCGAAGACCATTACTTACCCAACGCTGCCAGTGCGCGTGCGTTGACCTCTTCGACCTCGCCGATCGCGTCGACGGAGACGATGCTGTCCTTGTAGTAGTCGAACAGCGGTGACGTCTCGTCGCGGTAGACCCGGAGGCGGTTGCGGATGACGTCCTCGGTGTCGTCTGCACGACCGCGGGCGAGCATGCGCTCGACCACGATGTCCTCGTCGACGACGAAGGAGAGGACACCGTCGAGCTTGGTGTCGAGGTCCTTCAGGATTCCCTCGAGTGCCTGAGCCTGTTCGACCGAGCGCGGGAATCCGTCGAGAAGGAATCCGTTTGCTGCATCCGGTTCTGCGACGCGAGCCTTCACCATGTCGTTGGTGATCGAACTCGGTACGAGTTCACCGGCGTCGATGTACTTCTTTGCTTCTACACCGAGAGCGGTGGCCTGACCGATGTTCGCGCGGAAGAGATCACCCGTCGAAATGTGGGGAACGCCGAACTTCTCGGACAAGATAGCGGCCTGGGTGCCCTTGCCGGCACCGGGAGGACCAAGGAGGACAAGTCTCACTTGAGGAACCCTTCATAGTTACGCTGCATTAGCTGACTCTCGATCTGCTTCACGGTGTCCAGGCCGACGCTGACCATGATCAGCACCGCGGTGCCACCGAACGGCAGGTTCTGCGCGCCGCCGCCATTCCCGATGTCGAGGAACAGGTTGGGCAGAACAGCAATGGTGCCGAGGTAAATCGCACCCGGAAGGGTGATGCGACTCAGCACGTAGTTGAGGTAATCCGCGGTCGGTTGACCGGGTCGGATACCGGGGATGAAGCCACCGAACTTCTTCATCTCGTCGGCGCGCTCTTCGGGATTGAAGGTGATGGCGACGTAGAAGTACGTAAAGAAGACGATCAGGCCGAAGTAGATCGCGATGTACACCGGGTTGGCCGGGTTCACCAGGTAGGTGTTGATGAGGCGCTGCCACCAACTCGGGTCGACCGCTGTACTGGCCGAAGTCAGCTGTGCGATCAAGTTCGGGAGGTACAGCAGAGAAGACGCGAAGATCACCGGGATGACGCCGGCCTGGTTGACCTTCAGTGGCAGGTACGTCGAGGATCCGCCGTACATCTTGCGTCCGACCATCCGCTTTGCGTACTGCACCGGAATGCGGCGCTGACCCTGCTCGACGAAGACGACACCGGCGATGATCAACAGCGCTGCGAGGCAGACGAAGGCGAAGACCAGTGGACCACGGCTGTCGAGAATCGACTTGCCCTCGCTCGGGATACGCGATGCGATACCGGCGAAGATGAGGAGCGACATACCGTTGCCGACGCCGCGTTCGGTGATGACCTCACCGAACCACATGACCATGGCAGCACCGGCAGTCATGACCAGCACGATGATGACAAGACCGAAGATCGACTTGTCGGCGATGATGTCGTCACAGCCCTGGAGCAACTGTCCACGCGCCGCGAGGGCGACGATGCCAGTCGACTGCAGGATGGCCAGAGCGATGGACAGGTAACGCGTGTACTGCGTCATCTTGGCCTGACCGGACTGGCCTTCTTTTCGAAGTTCCTCGAACTTCGGGATCACCACGGTCAGCAGCTGCACGATGATGCTTGCCGTGATGTACGGCATGATGCCGATCGCAAAGATCGACATCTGAAGCAGAGCGCCGCCGGAGAACAGGTTGATCAGCGAGTAGATACCTGCTGAGTCACCCGAGTTGGCAATATCGATGCACTGACGCACGCGGCCGTAGTCGACACCTGGGGACGGAATGAGAGCGCCGACCCGATACAGAGCCACCAAGCCGAGGGTGAAGAGGATCTTCCGCCTCAGGTCTGGGGTCCTGAGGGCCGAGACGAAGGCGGAAAGCAAAGATCCTCCTGGCACGACGGTAGGGAGACAGATCGTTTTGACCTGTCGAACTTTTGAACTCTAACAGTGAGCATTTGGGAACTAAGCGGGCAGACCACGAAAACCGGGTAAGCCGAAGATACATTTGCCACTCGGTGACCAGAATACTGACCCGTCCGAGCAAGCACGACCAATCCGTGACACGACCTCGTAGACGCCGATGGCCGCAACGCAGCAAACGCTGCGCTGCGGCCATCGGACTAGCTAAGCGTGATCACTC
>NZ_JBHTSW010000087.1:1640-4050 GCF_042794945.1 Rhodococcus sp. NPDC056506
GAGCCGTCGAAGGTGGGATCGGCGATTGGGACGAAGTCGTAACAAGGTAGCCGTACCGGAAGGTGCGGCTGGATCACCTCCTTTCTAAGGAGCATTCTCCAATCCAATATCCACACAGGTGGATGGTTGGTTGGCAGAGCCTGTTTCGGATCCATTTGTGATCCGGCAGGAGCTCATGGGTGGACGCTGACAAACTTGATCGTCGTACGGTTTCTCCTCTGTGGGAAACCGACGAACAATATATCGGCATACTGTTGGGTCCTGAGAGAACACGCGAGTGTTTCCTCGAAGGAAGTAACGACAACACTGGAATGTGGGTCATACCGCGAATATGTAACTGAGGTGACTTGGTTGGTGTTCGGCTGGTGCTCACGGGAGTTCTGGGGTTGTGTGTTGTTTGAGAACTGCACAGTGGACGCGAGCATCTTTGTTGTAAGTAATGAAGAGCGTACGGTGGATGCCTTGGCACCAGGAGCCGATGAAGGACGTAGGAGGCTGCGATAAGCCTCGGGGAGCTGTCAACCGAGCTGTGATCCGAGGATGTCCGAATGGGGAAACCCAGCACGAGTGATGTCGTGTTACCCGCGCCTGAATATATAGGGCGTGTGGAGGGAACGTGGGGAAGTGAAACATCTCAGTACCCACAGGAAGAGAAAACAACCGTGATTCCGTGAGTAGTGGCGAGCGAAAGCGGAAGAGGCTAAACCATGGGTGTGTGATAGCCGGCAGGTGTTGCATTCGTGGGGTTGTGGGGTTCATTTTGTCAATACTGCCGTGTTGGCCAACAGTAAGAAATCACTGGGTTAGTGGAAGTGGTCTGGAACGGCCTGTCGTAGAGGGTGAGAATCCCGTACACGAAAACTTTGTGACTGTTGTAATGGAAACCCAAGTAGCACCGGGCCCGTGAAATCTGGTGTGAATCTGTCGGGACCACCCGATAAGCCTGAATACTCCCTGGTGACCGATAGCGGACTAGTACCGTGAGGGAAAGGTGAAAAGTACCCCGGGAGGGGAGTGAAATAGTACCTGAAACCGTGCGCTTACAATCCGTCAGAGCCTTCGAGTGACTTGTCACTGGGGGTGATGGCGTGCCTTTTGAAGAATGAGCCTGCGAGTTAGTGGCATGTCGCGAGGTTAACCCGTGTGGGGTAGCCGTAGCGAAAGCGAGTCCGAATAGGGCGAGTCAGTGGCATGCTCTAGACCCGAAGCGGAGTGATCTACCCATGGCCAGGTTGAAGCGACGGTAAGACGTCGTGGAGGACCGAACCCACTTAGGTTGAAAACTGAGGGGATGAGTTGTGGGTAGGGGTGAAAGGCCAATCAAACTCCGTGATAGCTGGTTCTCCCCGAAATGCATTTAGGTGCAGCGTCGCGTGTTTCTCACCGGAGGTAGAGCTACTGGATGGTCTAGGGGGCCCACAAGCTTACCGAAATCAGCCAAACTCCGAATGCCGGTGAGTGAGAGCGCGGCAGTGAGACTGCGGGCGATAAGGTTCGTAGTCGAGAGGGAAACAGCCCAGATCGCCAGCTAAGGTCCCTAAGCGTGTACTAAGTGGAAAAGGATGTGGGGTCGCGAAGACAACCAGGAGGTTGGCTTAGAAGCAGCCACCCTTGAAAGAGTGCGTAATAGCTCACTGGTCAAGTGATCCTGCGCCGACAATGTAGCGGGGCTCAAGTACACCACCGAAGCTGCGGCATTCACGCAATAGCCCCCAGTTGATCCAAGGATTTTCTGGCAGGTGTGTGGATGGGTAGGGGAGCGTCGTGTGGCCATGGAAGCGGCAGGGTGACCTAGCCGTGGAGGCCACACGAGTGAGAATGCAGGCATGAGTAGCGAAAGACGAGTGAGAAACTCGTCCGCCGAATGACCAAGGGTTCCTGGGCCAGGTTAATCCGCCCAGGGTGAGTCGGGACCTAAGACGAGGCCGACAGGCGTAGCCGATGGACAACGGGTTGATATTCCCGTACCCGTGTGAACGCGCCCATGGTGAATCAGTGATACTAACCATCCTGAAGCCACGAGAAGACCTTCGGGTCTCGAGTTGGTGGATGCATGGGACCTGATCTGGTAGTAGCCAAGCGATGGGGTGACGCAGGAAGGTAGCTGAGCCAGTCAGTGGTAATACTGGTGTAAGCGTGTAGGGCGTGACCTAGGCAAATCCGGGTCGCACACAAGCCTGAGACGTGATGCGTAGCCGATTGAGGCGAATTCAGTGATCCTATGCTGCCGAGAAAAGCCTCTAGCGAGCTTTCACACGGCCCGTACCCCAAACCGACACAGGTGGTCAGGTAGAGAATACTAAGGCGATCGAGATAACTATGGTTAAGGAACTCGGCAAAATGCCCCCGTAACTTCGGGAGAAGGGGGGCCCTGTCTGGTGACGACATTTACTGTCTGAGCTGGGTGGGG
>NZ_JBHTSW010000088.1:0-3413 GCF_042794945.1 Rhodococcus sp. NPDC056506
ACTCACCCTCGCAGGTGGGAGTCGGTGTCCGTGTCGCTCTGACCTGGACAAAGTTACGCGAAGATCAACACAACACCAAATCGCCAGGTCAGAGCACTACTACGGGTTAACAACCGACAATTTCTCCGAATTTTCGACTGCCGCGATGACTTTCTGTCCCCGCTGCGGTCTGTATGAACAGGAACCAACAGGAACCGAAGCGATCAGTAATCAGTCAACCGACTTCAAGGAGCACTCCATGTCTCGTCTTCTCTTCGTCAACATGCCGGTCAAGGACGTCGCTGCCACGCGGGCATTCTTCAGCGGCCTCGGCTTCGAGTTCAACGACATGTTCAGTGACGAGAACACCGTCTCGATGATCGTCAGCGATTCCGCCACGGTCATGTTCCTGAACGAACCGCGTTTCGGGGACTTCATCGCCGACGACATCTGTGACACGTCGAAAGCCCGCGAGGCACTGATGTGTGTGTCGGCCGACAGCAGGGAGGAAGTCGACACCTTCGTCGACGCGGCTATTGCTGCCGGCGGTAGCAAGTGGATGGAGCCCCAGGATCACGGCTTCATGTACGGACGCGCATTCCGCGACCTCGACAACCACGTCTGGGAGGTCATGTGGATGGACCCGGCCGCGACGGTTCCCCAGCAGTAACGCACAGCGAGAGCAGTAACGAGCAGCTGCGCGGGTCCTCCAAACCGGAGGGCTCGCGCAACTCCTTGCCCCTACAGTTCTGCGGGCAATCCGAACCGTGCGAACAGGCTCAGATCGAAGAAACACGTCACGTGCGAGATCCCTGACTCGGTGACATCGAGAACGTGCAGCTGAAAAGCTCGGTGAACGCCGTCGGGCTCGCGCATATAGAGGCCGAACGCCGGCTGTCCGTTGGCAGCGGTCGGAAGTAGACGCATCGCCCCTGGTCCGTCGGCCGGGCATTTGGTTCCGATGAGCTGCCCGATTGCCTCGGGGCCCTGGTACCAACCCTCGAACGGCGGCATCTCCCAGATGGCCTCGCGCGTGAACAGCTCAACGATGGCCTCGACGTCGTAGCTCTCGAAGCTGTGCACGTAGTCGCGAAGCAATTTCCGGGCAGCCTCGGTAGTCGGTTCCACGAGGTCGTCCTCAGTGGGCGCGATGTGATTGATCTGTGCGCGAGCCCGCTGCAGCAGGCTGTTCACCGCAGTGGTTGTGGTGTCCAGGGCCTCCGCAACTTCCGATGCCTTCCACTGCAGAACGTCACGCAAAACCAGAACTGCACGTTGGCGCGCGGACAAGTGTTGCAAAGCGGCGACAAGCGCGAGCCTCACCGAGTCGCGATTGACGACCATGACGGCCGGATCATTGACGTCGCCCAACGCAGAATCGGCGATCGGTTCCAACCAGGCGATCTCGTTGCGCTCGATCAAATCGTCGGCCGGGTCCGAACTAGGTGCGCCGAGACCGGTCGGGAGGGGACGCCTCGATCTCCCCTCCAGCGCGGTCAGGCACGTATTCGTCGCGATGCGGTAGAGCCAGGTCCTGAGTGACGACTGGCCTTTGTAACCGTCGAACCCGCGCCAAGCCCGGATGAACGTCTCCTGGACCTGGTCTTCGGCGTCGTGAATCGACCCCATCATGCGATAGCAGTGCGCCAGCAACTCGCGGCGGTACGGATCGGCAAGAGTGAGGAAATCACTGTCCAACGCCTGATCGACTGTCATTTGTTCAGACTAGTGGCCGAGCGCCCGAAACACAGGCGTCGGCGAGAATTCGATCAGGCAGGCGCCTGCACCGCGGTCAACCGGGACTTCTTCCGCAGCACGAATCCCAGCGACTCGTAGAGTCTGATCGCATTCGTATTCGATTGCACTGCATGGAGAAACGGCAGCTCGCCGCGCTCCCGAATCCCGGCGGCGACGGCTCGGATCAGGGTCGTGCCCAGTCCTCGACCTCGAAAATCGCTGTCAGTGCACACCGCGCTGATTTCCGTCCATCCCGGAGGGTGCAGCCGCTCCCCCGCCATGGCTACAAGTCTTCCGTCGACGCGAATGCCGTAGTAGCTCCCCATCTCGACGGTGCGAGCGAGAAAAGGCCCGGGTTTGGTGCGCTCGATCAACGCGAGAATTTCGGGAACATCGCTCGTTCCGAGAAGTTCGACCGACGGATCAACAGAGACTTCGAGTGCGGAGCCGTCCATCTGCACCGAGCCGAACTGATCCACAATGCGCCACCCTACCGGCGGATGATGGTCGAATCCTCGCAAACCTACTGTGCCGCCCGGACCTACGAGTGTGCGCAGGTTCTCCCAGTCTTCGGCGTCCAACTCGGGCGGATGACCGACAAACAGCGCGACCGTCGGGTCGTATCGTGCAACCCTCCCTGCCCAGTGAGCGAAATGTGCATGTTGTCCGCGAAGACCTTGTCGCACAGGGTCGTCCAGTGGATGGATGTCGACATCCGTGTGAACTGTCTCGACAAACGACGCCAGGGTCGCCTCCGTGGTCATCGAACCTCTTCCTGCCCTAGTCTGCTTGTGATGGACGCGGACGAAACTCCCCGCCGACCTCGATGACAACGCTAGGAACACTTGCTGTCGCAGTCGCCGGATAGAATCAAGATGATTCTGACCTCGGCCCGTATTTCCGGCGTCAACCAGGGCTCGATCGCAGATCCGCACCAGGACATTCGTCCCGACGCCTCACCAACCGGAAGGCTATTCGGCATGAGCAACTCCGACCCGATCAGATCTGCATTCGATCAGTTGCCCCTGAAAGAGATGGACGCTGCGACGCTGGTCTTCGCCATCGAGAGCGCCGTCGACGAACTGGCGATCCCGGGTGAAACCCTGCGACTCGCCATGGAGGTCGCGACCCTCGCGCACCTCGATCAGTTCAGAAAGAACGGGATAAAGTCCGACGAGGATCCCTACATCGTTCATCCCCTACGAAATGTATTGCGCCTGCTTCGGTACGGGTGCTCCGATGTCGAGATCCTGAGCGCAACCGCGCTTCACGACACGGTCGAGGACCGACCACACGCCGTCATCGCGCTCCTCGGTGGTCAGACTGCAGACGATATGTCCCCTTCCGATGCGCAAGAACGTGCGTCAACACTCATCGCCTCGCGCTTCGGCCACAGAATCTCCGAACTTGTTGAGGCAGTGACCAATCCGATCGAATACCCGCACGACAACACCACCGCCGGATACCAGGATCACGTCATCCGCGCGATCGCGGATCCCGCAGTGTTCCTCGTGAAGTTCAGCGACTTCGTCGACAACGCGGGAAGCGTGAAGTACCTGAACGAGACCGACAGACTGAGACTGGTCACGAAATACGAACCACTTGTCGAGCACTTCAAGCGGACTTCACTTGCCCTCGGCGACGCATTGCAACTCCCTTCCGGAGGACTCGATGCGATCGCAAAGCACATCGCAACC
>NZ_JBHTSW010000089.1:0-3265 GCF_042794945.1 Rhodococcus sp. NPDC056506
CTGGCGCACGATGACCTCGATGTGCTTGTCGTGGATCGACACACCCTGGCTCCGGTACACCTCCTGGACCTCGTTGACCAAGTGGATCTGAACCTCACACACCAAATAGGCCAGCATCGCCCACCGGAAAATAACCATTCCGGAACAATTCATTTCTACAGTTTCAAAATGGGCGGACTACAACTGCCTCATACCAATCAACCTGTATTTATCGATCCCGTTTACGCCGAGCACCATTCTGGTCGGTCGAATACAAACTCATCACACCGACCATCGAGGCGCAGGAGAAGACGCAGGTGGGGGTGCGTCTCAGCTGGGTTTGCACGAACCACGCTCAACCTGTGCGGACCTCCATCAATTACAGAATGGACATAGTCCAAGAGCGGGCTCGGTACAAATCCCAGACCGAGGTCACCGTCCGCGATCTCAATCGCACGGGGATCCTTTGGGTTGGAAGGATCGGGCCTCAATGTCAGCTCGTCGCCGCTCTTCAGCTTGGAGATATGCGCACTAGCATCGTCAGCGCAATAGCGCACCGCGTGGGCGAGAAAGTGGGCAGTCGTGACTCTTGCCTCGCGCTCATAGCTCGGCAATGAAACGAGTTCTATCGGGTCGCCTTCACGATACCCACCTGAAGCTGTCAGAATCTCCCACGCATCGGCGTCCGATTCCAAACTCAGCGCAGCAAGATACTGCGGCCGATCGGGTCGTTTCGCACTCATCACGCGATCTGCGAAAGATGGGAACAGTCGTGATGAGCTGTAGTGTCGCCATACATCACGAAAGCCAACGATCGGGACGAAAGTTTCATCCATAGCAACCCTACGCAAGTAGGTGAAGTCGAAGGTCGGCGCCGTGTCATCGTCGCCGATCACTTTGTCGAGGTAGCCGATCGCCCTATACGTCCGATCCGCAGCACTGCGCCGGGTAACGATCAACCGGGACGCGCGCATCTCCAGCTCAGCGAAAGCCGATGCGGGAGTCAAGTCACTGTAGAGCATCACAGAGTCGCTTTCGGTTGGTGGCTATGGCGGTCTGTAAGAAGCTACGGGTCGGGTCCGACAGATCAGGGATTGCTGATACAACATCGTCACATACTCCGAGGTCAACGCTCGCTAGTCGCTCCAACCAGTGTTGCTGAGCTCGCAGGCTCCCCATTCTAAGTGCCCTTTGGGCGACAGTTACCAACCCCAACCTCGTGCCGCCTTCAAAACGCTGCGTTTTGCCCTTCGCACACCACTGAACGACCGTACCGCTATCGCTCCGCTTGGCTCGATCGACCTCACGCTGCCCACTGGCCAGTGCAGATCCGTGATCGAAGCTCGGTCCGAGGCACACCTCGCCAGTAAGGGAATTCTGCAACACACCCCAATTGTGCGCGTGTCGATCAGTATTGGCGACCCAGGCGTCCAGAACTAGGTAGCCAGCGAAGACGTCGAACGCACTCCATTCAGAATATGGTGTGTCCACCGGCCCATGGAGACCATCGAGTACATGATGAACTGCCTCAATGGTGTGACCGGCGCAAGTCTGAGCGTCAAAGTCATCATCGTGTTCTGCCAGCAGCGCCGCTCCAGGGGTCCATGTCCATGATCTGCTCTTTGCGTCGGGCCGCATATCACGACTCATAGAGCCAACAGTTTTTCGGCCGTCCTCCAATCGGATAACGGTCGCCAATTCAGTTTGCGCTGCGGGAACGTCGAGTACTCTAGCCAGTTCGTACGAGATCTTTTCTGCCCAGTTCTCGCCGCCCACAAGAAGGTCTGGTTTATCGCCACACGCCCGCCGTTCCACGGAGAGGATCAATGATTTTTCCGTCCGGGGTTTGAAAAGCCAATGCCCTGCATGACGCGAAGACTCAGGAGCAATGAACCAACGCTTTGCCTCGTCCCCCCCTGGCTCACTCTCGCCACGCGTCCATTCAGCAAGATCAACAGTCTCATATTGCTCAACCACCAAGAAAGCTTAAATGCTAGGTTCCCGAAGGCGCTGATGACTCACCGGTACCGCGAATATCTTATAGATGCACTTCTACAAGGTGCGACAAACAACGACGTCCAACCCTCGTACAGTCGTTCCTCAAAAAGCGGGCTCAACCTATGCACTGCGGATGAACCGGGAAACCCTTAATCCCGCATTGGTATGCGATCAACACTAGGACCATTGCGCAAGCAACGTCTGGGGTAATCCCCTCTTAGCAACTCATCGATACAAGTAGTACGCGGTGGAATGATCTTGCTCGAACTTGGCGGCGTCTCGTGTGGGTTGCGTCTGCAGCCCAGCAGACAGGGGACATCGTCGCCTGTCACCGATTGAGCGACCATGCCCGATCGATCACCCGACTTCGTCCGCCGCGACACTCCTCAGCCCTACACTCATCCCGTCGGCCCGACGGTCAGCAATAGCGTCATCCGCGCTGAAGAGAACGACGACGAGATCCGCATCAGCAGGGGACTGAGATCTTGTGGTGGGTCGACGATCGAACTGATGACACTCCAGAGCAGTAGCGGTCGCGATCCAAACGCGGCAATCCGCTGGCCAGCCTGACAATCGAATCGGCACTACCGCAATGAAGAACGAGACTTGATGACGACGATTCCCTGAATCATCGATCCAACTTGGCGTTCGTGCACCATCTGAAATTAAGCACTCGACCATAGTCTGCTCGAATTCCACCTGAAGTCAAGGAAGCACAATTCAACAAGAGCATGGAACCAAGACCCTAAGCGCCACTTTAGGAATACTGTCAAGCATTGGAGATCTTAGAAACGGCAAAGCATTCACCGATCTGCACACAGTTTCGACGATTTTCCTGGATACGTGCGGATCGTTATGATGCAAGCAACACGATCCATGGGCCTTTGGTCTCGTATGTCGGCTCAATCAATAGATACGCTGCAGGAGCTGATTTCCAAGCACTTCGAAAGTATGAGCTTAAGAGGCTGATACTGCCAATCTGAAAGCTGTACTTACCGTGTGTTGGCGCGCCTTGGTGGCCGCACACCAGCCAAATCGCAGGCAAATAAATACCCCGACGGCAACAAGTGGGCCGTCCAGGAGATCGTCATCCCGGACCTCAGCGGCAGTAACTCCTGAAAACCGCACCTCCGAAACGAAGAAATCCCCCGCCTGATTCAGGCGGGGGATTTCTCACGACCTAGCGCTTAGCGGTAGTCGTTGCTGAAGCCGTAGTCGTCCAGCGGAACTGCAGCACCGGTGTTCTGGCCGAAGCCGTCCGGGCTGTAGTACTGGTCGTCGTACGACG
>NZ_JBHTSW010000090.1:0-2096 GCF_042794945.1 Rhodococcus sp. NPDC056506
GGAGCCCGGAACACCGCAACCTCGAACACCGGCTCCGGCAACAACTTCCGATCCAACTTCCCCGAAGCATTGAGCGGAAACGCATCCAACACCATGATCTGCGACGGCACCATATACGACGGCAACACCACACCCAACGAATCCACCAGTGCCGCAGTATCAACCACCACACCCGACGCCGGCACCACATAGGACACCAACGCTGTCACCCCTGATTGCAACTCTTTACCGAGAGTTACGGCTTGCGCCACGAGAGAGTGCTTTTCCAGTGCCGCGTTAATTTCACCGAGTTCGATCCGATATCCCCGAATCTTGACCTGGAAATCGCTGCGGCCAACGTACTCGAGTTGCGGTTGATCGATGCTCCCTATCCAACGGACAATGTCTCCGGTGCGATACATCCGCGAGCCGCCAGGCGAGAATGGGTTGGGAACAAAACGGTCTGCCGTCAGATCCGGACGGTTTCGGTATCCGCGAGCTAGAACTGACCCCGCTAGGTATAGCTCACCTCGCGTGCCGACCGGAACCGGATTCAGTCGTTCGTCGAGCACCAATGCTGAGACACCATTGATCGGCGAACCAATAGTGATTTGACTGTCCGCTTCCAATCTTGCATACGTAGAAATGATCGTTGTCTCGGTTGGCCCGTAAGCATTGAAATAGATCCTCCCCTGCACCCACTTGGCCAGCAGCTCAGGAGAACTAACATCGCCGCCGACAGAGACAACACGGAGATCAGGTAGCGCCGCTGGATCCATCGTCCCTAGGACTGCCGGTGTGATGACGACATTGGAAACGCGTTCCACGCGCATCAATTCAGCCAATTCATCGCCACCGAGAATCGACGCGGGGACCACAACTAGCGTTGCCCCCGAATAGAAAGCAACCATCCATTCAAGAACGGAGGGGTCGAAGATTGGCGCACAAATGTGCAGGACACGTGAGTTCGCTGTGATCTCGTATAGGTCATTCGCGTATTCCAAGAGGCCAAACAGGCCCGTGTGTGTCACAGCAACGCCCTTGGGCCTGCCAGTCGATCCCGAGGTATAGATTATGTAGGCAATATGGTCTGGCATAAGCGTCGTTGTCCGCTCATGCTCATCAATCGGGGATGAAGCAAATGTTGCAACGATCTCCGCGAAGTCTGTGGAATCGATTTCAAACCAAATCACACCATCCGGCACACGATCAACATTTGACGAAGTAGTCAGTCCCATCGACGCGCCGGAGTCCGAAATCATATGCGCGATACGATCACTGGGATAGTTCGGATCGACAGGCACGTACGCGGCGCCCGACTTGGCAACTGCCCAAACAGCTAGAACCATCTCGTACGAGCGTGGAAGCGCAATCGCCACAACCGATTCGGGTCCCGCACCATTCGTGATGAGAACACGAGCCAATTGCGACGAATGCCTGTCAAGCTCGCGATAGGTGACCGACTTGCCATTGGTTCGTACTGCAACAGACTCGCTACCCACCTCACTGCGCGCAGTCAAGATATCCACTAACCTGCGCTGCGGCATCAAGTCGTCATGGAGCGCATTAGTCAACACCGTATGTTCTCTCGCGTCGAGCAAGTCGATGTCGCCCGATCGTATCGACGAATCCGTGACCACCGCAGCCAGGATGCGCCCGAACCGCTCCGCAAACGAGACAACCGTCGACTCGTCGAACAAATCCGTCGCGTACGTGAACTGCGCCGCCATCCCCGCCGGGGCACCCGCCTCGTCGAACTGCTCCACCACCGTCAAGGACAGATCGAACTTCGCCGCCACCGCAGTGGCATCGACACCCGCAACCCGCAGATCACCCAACTGCAACGCCGACTGCTCCATGTTCTGGAACGCCAACATCACCTGGAACAACGGACTCCGAGCCTGCGACCGCGCCGGATTGAGCACCTCCACCAACCGCTCGAACGGAACATCCGCATGCGCAAACGCCTGAAGATCAGCCTCCCGCACACCTGCGAGCAGATCGACGAAACTCCCCGAACTCTCCACCTCGGTCCGCAACACCAACGTATTGACGAACATCCCGATCAAATCATCGAGAACCTGCTCACCACGACCCGCCACCGGAGTACCGATCGC
>NZ_JBHTSW010000091.1:0-2012 GCF_042794945.1 Rhodococcus sp. NPDC056506
GCGGCGTCAGCGCCTGCGCCACCTGCGACGGGTTCTTCTTCCGCGACCAGGACATCGTCGTGGTCGGCGGCGGCGACTCCGCGATGGAGGAAGGTCTGCGTCAGTGCTCGGGTTAACGCTTCAGAATCGCCCTCGCGAGATGAACAGCCCAGGACGAGTCCGCTTTGGTGCCGAACTTCCCCAACTCGTAACCCGTAGCGCCGATCAAACCAAGCACCTCCACGGTGCTCCCGGACGTGTCACGTTTGGAAGTCTGAGCCCCGGACATGAGGATGCTCGACGACCGAATCGGCTCTAACGCTCCCGCGACGAAACGATGACGATCTGCCGGCGACAAGCCAGCGGCTACGGCGAGGAGGACAAGGAGTTCCACCGCTCTCTGCGAGCCGCCCGGCGCGACCGGAACGCCCTCGACGATCACCGACCACGTCATTGACGCGTCCCGCTCAGCTGACTGTCCCCGCTTCGTCAGTAAAATTTGCCCTTTGTGCTTTCGCACCAGGCCGAACTTCTTGAGCACTGCGAAGAGTGATCGCCCTTGGGGGAGGTTTACCGGTCCCAGTTCAGGTTCGTCGAGCATCGCATCGACCGTCATGAAGAAATCATCGGCGTCGATCCCTTCGACACCGATCAGCGCCAAGACCGCCTGAAGGCGTTGGCCCGCCTCGACGTGGACCAACTCTCCGATTGCCGACTCATCGTCAATGCCGGCTCGGGCGAGGACCGCGTGCAGTTCCGGGACTCGCGAGGGTTCCAGGCATTCGACGAGCTTCGCCATGTCGTACGGCGCAACGATCTCGTCCGGTCGAGGTGTATGAAGTCGATTGTTGACCTCAGCGATCTCGAATCGTGTCGGCTCGAATTCAGTTTGCGGCCATTCGAGGGTCCATTCGTGGGAGCGCAACTTCTCCGAAGCGAGGACACCGAGAAGCTGCTCGTACTCGTCAGGCCCGACGCATTCCTCCGGCGGACAAGCACCGCGACCCGCTGCACATACAACTTGGAATCCGTCGGGCAGTACTTCCGAAGATTCAAGCGTCAGTGTGTGGCGCCAGTTCCCGAAGCGTCCGTAGCGATAACTGATTTCATCGCCAGGCGAGACCATGACCTCGTCCAGACGTACGGCGGACTCCACGATCGCCACTCGTCCGGCGCGACGCTGCTCGGCGCTGCTTCCGGAAGCGACGTACTCTTCGACCTCGCCCGGAAATCGGCTGCCGGACTTGGACCACGCGTGCGAATGACGGTCACTCCACCCCATTGCCCGTTGGACCACCGAATGCAGGTCATCCAGATTCAGATCCGACGCGACGAGGATTCGTCTCCAGATCTGGGTGGAAACATTGTCGACGCTGATACGTATCGCGTATTGCGCCGGTACCGCGCGCCTCTTCGAACGCAACGATCGCGCTACCTGAAGGCCCCCACGCCCTCCGCCAGTTTCTTGTACAAATCTTCGCAGTTCTTCCGGTTCCGTCGGAACGAGTCGCAAATGCGACACCCTCGAGCTGCTCAACCCCACCATGCCACTCAGCCTAGGCCAAAGTGCTAGGGACGAAGGCACAAAATCGGAGAGTACTTCGGACTTATGAGACGGTTCACAATCTATACCTTGGCTAACAAGTCGCTATGTGCGTCGGCGCCGGCATCTTCCTCGCCCCGCCTTTGCCTGCCCTGCCCTGATCGTGCGAACGGTACGTTCATCTCGTTGAAGGCGACGGAAGTGCCGTTCGCTCGATCCCGGCGCGTCGTCGGTCACGCCCCTGCCCGGATGGTGTGAACGTACCGTTCCCCTCGTCTAAGAGGGTGAGAGTGCCGTTCACTCGATGCCGGGGGCGGGTTGGGGAGATGGTGTGGGGGGTGTTTTGGGTACGAGAAAGCCCCCCAACCATCACTGGTTGGGGGGCTTCTCTAATGTGTGTTCGGCGGTGTCCTACTCTCCCACACCCTGTCGAGTGCAGTACCATCGGCGCTGAAGGGCTTAGCTTCCGGGTTCGGAATGGGACCGGGCG
>NZ_JBHTSW010000092.1:0-1736 GCF_042794945.1 Rhodococcus sp. NPDC056506
GCCGACCGCGGCAACGCCACCGCCACCAACGACTCCGGACCACAACCCTGAGCAATCAACCTGCGCGCCAAACGATTAGCCCGCACCGACAACTCACCATACGACAACGACTCGCCACCGAACCGCACCGCAACCCGATCACCAAACCGAGCAGCAGCATCATCGAACCACGCCGACAACGTCGAATCCACACCACGATCGGTGCCGACCCCACTCCATGAGAGGACACGGTCCAATTCACCGACAGTGAGTACGTCCACATCACCGACAGCAAGATCCGGATCTGCGGCAGCGCCACGCAGAACATGCTGGAAACGATCGGCGAAGTCGGCAGCGGTCGATTCGTCGAACAGATCCGTCGCATACGTCAGCGTCGCAGACATTCCGGCTTCAGCCTCTTCGAGAGTGAGCTGCAAGTCGAACTTAGCCAGTGCGGCGTCGAACTCGACTGCAGCAGCACGGAGGCCGGGCATTTCGAGAGACGTTTGACCGAGGTTCTGGAACGTCAACGCCACCTGGAACAACGGATGACGAGCCTGCGAACGAACTGGATCGAGAACCTCCACCACACGCTCGAACGGAACATCCGCATGCGCGAACGCCTGCAAATCCACCTCACGCGCCGAAGCCAACAACTCGGCAAACGACATCGACGGATCAACCTCGGTACGCAGCACCAAGGTATTGACGAACATACCGATCACGTCATCGAGCTCGGCTTCACCACGACCCGCGATCGGGGCACCGATCGCAATGTCGGTCGTCGCGGACAGTCGTGCCAACAGCACCGCCAGAGCCGAGTGAACAACCATGAACGGAGTTGCGTTCGTTGCCTTGGCCAGTTCGTCCAGCTCGGACCACAGCAGCGGTTCGATGGTGAAACTGTGATTGGCGCCGCGCCCTGAAGCAATCTCGGGACGCGGACGATCACCAGGCAGATCCAACTGCTCCGGAAGATCAGCCAACGCATCCGACCAGAACGCAATCTGCTTCGCGATCACGGACTGCGGATCGTCCTCGGACCCGAGAACCTCACGCTGCCACAACGAATAGTCGGCATACTGCACCGGCAACGGCGTCCAGGTCGGAGCCTGGCCGTTGGTTCGGGCGTAGTAGGCGGTCATGACGTCGCGGGTCAACGGGCCCATCGAGAAGCCGTCGGTCGAGATGTGATGCATCACGAACGACAACACGAAGTCGTCATCGGCGACCTGAAAAAGCTTGGCGCGCAACGGAACCTCGACAGTGACATCGAAGCCCTGAGCGAAGAACGAATACAGCTCCGCCTGGATTCGGTCGTCTGTGACGCGTTCTGCGCCGAGATCGATCGACACATCTTCTACCGAGCAGATCTTCTGGTAGCCGACGCCGTCGACCTCGGGGTAGACCGTGCGCAGAACCTCGTGGCGGCCGATAACGTCGTGAACTGCCGAATTCAGGGCCGCCAGATCGAGCGCACCCGTGAGCCGAACGGCAACAGGGACATTGTTGACAGCAGAATCGGTGTCGAATCGGTTGAGGAACCACATGCGCTGCTGCGCCAACGACAACGGCACCCGAACCGGACGCACCTGCGCAGTCAACGCCGCACGCGAACCACCACCAACACGAGAACCGAGTCGGGCCGCAAGCCCTTCAACGGTCGACGCCTCGAACAACTCCCGCACCGACACCGAAGCATCCAACGCCTGACCCAACCGAGACGTCACCTGCGTCGCAATCAGCGAATTACCACC
>NZ_JBHTSW010000093.1:0-1709 GCF_042794945.1 Rhodococcus sp. NPDC056506
TTGATGCGGCTGATGAGTCTGGTCGCATTCAGCGAATTACCACCCAACACGAAGAAATCATCATCCAACCCAACCCGCGACCCACACCCCAACACCACCGCAAACGCAGCAGCCACCACCAACTCCGAACCAGAAACCGGCGCCCGAAACACCCGCGAACCAAAAACAGGCTCCGGCAACGCCTTCCGATCCAACTTCCCCGCACTCGACAACGGGAACTCATCAACGACAACCACCACATCCGGAACCATGTACGACGGAAGCACCAACCCCACCGCAGCCCGCGCCCCCACCGAATCCACAGAACTACCCGCATCGGCCGAGGACCCAGCCGTCACATACCCGACCAGACGACTCCCCCCATGCACCACCACCACAGCACCCGAAACACCCGGCAACCCAGCCAACGCCGACTCGATCTCACCGAGCTCGATCCGCACCCCACGAATCTTCACCTGAAAATCCGTCCGACCCAAATACACCAACGACCCAGCAGCACTCCACAACGCACGATCACCCGTGCGATACATCCGAGCACCCACCACAAACGGATTCGCCACAAACCGATCCGACGTCAAATCCGGACGCCGATGATAACCACGCGCCAACTGCGCACCATCGAGATACAACTCACCCGCAACACCCACCGGCACCGGACGCAACCGCGAATCCAACACATACCCACGCGTATTCCACACCGGCGTCCCGATCGGCACCACCCCAGACACCGAACCCACAATCCGATGCGCCGTCGTCGTAATCGCCGCCTCCGTCGGACCATACGTGTTATGCACCGCAGCCGACGTCAACGAACCCAACGCCACCGCAAGCTCCGGCGTCAACTCCTCACCACCGGCAAACAAATGCCGCAACGACCCCAACGCACCACCAAAACCATCAGCCACCAACGCCGCAAGCACCGACGGAACGAACTCCGCCACCGAAATCGCATGCTCGACCATCACACCCGCAAGATAATCCAACTCACGATGCCCACCCGGCCGCGTCACCACCAACCGCGCACCCACCGTCAACGGCAAAAACGACTCCCACACCGACACATCGAACGTGAACGGAGCACGCGCCATCACCCGATCATCCGCACCAACCCCATACTCCCCCGCCAACCACGCCAACTGATTGACAATCGCCCCATGACTGACCGACACACCCTTCGGCCGACCCGTCGACCCCGACGTGAACATCACATACGCCGCATTACCCGACCGCAACGGCGCCACCCGATCACCATCAGAAACCGGACCACCCGACAACCCACCCACATCAAGACCATCAAGAACAACAACATCCACACCCGCCGGCAACACACCCACAAACGCAGAAACAGTCAACACCAACCGCGGCGCAGCCGACTCAACCACAAACCCGATCCGCTCCACCGGCAACTCCGGATCAATCGGCACATACGCACCACCCGCAGCAACAACCGCATGCATCGCCACGATCATCTCCACCGAACGCTCCACCGCAAGCCCGACCAAAACATCCGGGCCCACACCACGCCCGATCAACCACCGCGCCAACCGATTCACCCGCACACCGAACTCGGCATACGTCAACACCACATCACCGAACACCACAGCAACACGACCCGACGACACCTCAACCGCAGCCGCCACCAAACCCGCCAACGTCACATCATCAACACAACGATCCGTAACATTCACACCCCCCAACACCAACCCACG
>NZ_JBHTSW010000094.1:0-1449 GCF_042794945.1 Rhodococcus sp. NPDC056506
CAAGCTACGGAAATCATGCGGGCGACCAATCAGGGCGACACCGAGTCCGCCTACCGCCTGATCGACAGTGCGCACGTGACGCTGCTCGCCGAGCGTGGCACTCGCACCGAGGTAGCCACAGCGCTGGGGACTCTGTCCACCACAGCACCGGCACGCGTGCGTGGTCCAGCATTGACGGTGGGTGAGCTCGCGCGCCGTCTCGGCGTGCATCCAGCCACACTGCGCACCTGGGGAGAGCACGGCAGGACCACGCGGTGACCGTGTTCAGTAGCCCGTTGCGAACCTAGACTTCCGTCCGTTCCCCTCTGCGAGCCCGGTGGCGAGTTGGTCAGCCGACTCCGTATGGCCTTGAACCGTGTCGATACAGACTGGCCGGGGCTGGCGAGGGACCGCGACAAGCACGTCGCCATCGTCAACCACCGTGGCACCCTGCAACTCGGTGTCCCTGTTTGTGGCATCCAATCTGGCCGACGCACACGGCCACCGCAATCCCCTGCACAATTGCGTTGCAATCAAGGCCCGTTACGCCGACGGCCTGCTCAAGGTCTATCAAACGGGAGACGCGGTGATCAACGGATCGGACGAGGATTTTTTGTATGGAGGGAACACGGACCCGGTGGTTCGGGTCGGTGACACTGTTCGCCGCCTGCTGCAGCCGTGGAGCCCGCGGGTGCGCGAACTGCTTGTCCGGCTTCGCGACGTCGGGTTCGACGACGCACCATACCCGTTCGGCACCGACGAACGCGGCCGCGATGTGTTCACCTATGTGCCGGGCGAGGTCGGGCACTACCCATGGACCCCCGCGGTGGGCAGTGAGGCGGCCCTGATCAGCGCGGGCCGCCTTTTGCGGCGGTTCCACGACGCGACCGTCGACGTGGCCGGCCGGTGGCGCGGTGGGTGGCGTTGGCCGGCCCGGGAGCCAGTCGAAGTGATCTGCCACAACGACTTCGCGCCGTACAACTGTGTGTTCGTCGGCGATCAGGCCCGTGGGATCTTCGACTTCGACACAGCCGGACCGGGACCGCGCTCCTGGGATCTGGCGTACGCGCTGTATCGATTCGCGCCCCTGACCAGTGGCCGACACAATGGAGCCCCAGCGTCATCGTATGTCCAGGGCACGCGGGCGCGGGCATTCCTCGACGCCTATGGCGCGGATCAGCAATTGCGCATCGGTGCACTGAACCACGTGGTGCCTCGTTTGACGGCGCTGACAACGTTCATGCGTGAGGCCGCGGACGGGGGCGATGAAAACTTCGCCCGCCACATAGCGGACGGGCACCTCGACCTCTACCTCGCCGACATCGACCATGTCACCGCACACACCACCGAGTGGATCGCAAAACTGGTCGAGTGACTCGTTCGACCAGCTGGCCGAGAAGTTCGTTGCGCAGCAACGGAAAAGCCTTGATCCCGTGAGTCGGCTCACCGAGGGCGAACAGAGACGGCGCC
>NZ_JBHTSW010000095.1:0-1423 GCF_042794945.1 Rhodococcus sp. NPDC056506
CCCAGCTCGCGTACCGCTTTAATGGGCGAACAGCCCAACCCTTGGGACCGACTACAGCCCCAGGATGCGATGAGCCGACATCGAGGTGCCAAACCTCCCCGTCGATGTGGACTCTTGGGGGAGATAAGCCTGTTATCCCCGGGGTAGCTTTTATCCGTTGAGCGATGGCCCTTCCATGCGGAACCACCGGATCACTAAGCCCGACTTTCGTCCCTGCTCGACTTGTAGGTCTCGCAGTCAAGCTCCCTTATGCCTTTACACTCTACGAATGATTTCCAACCATTCTGAGGGAACCTTTGGGCGCCTCCGTTACCTTTTAGGAGGCGACCGCCCCAGTCAAACTGCCCACCTGACACTGTCTCCCGGGTCGATAAGACCCGTAGGTTAGAATTTCAATACAGTCAGGGCGGTATCCCACCAGCGCCTCCACCGAAGCTAGCGCTCCGGTTTCAATGGCTCCTACCTATCCTGTACAAGCTGTACCAACATTCAATATCAGGCTGCAGTAAAGCTCCACGGGGTCTTTCCGTCCTGTCGCGGGTAACCTGCATCTTCACAGGTACTATAATTTCACCGAGTCTCTCGTTGAGACAGTGCCCAGATCGTTGCGCCTTTCGTGCGGGTCGGAACTTACCCGACAAGGAATTTCGCTACCTTAGGACCGTTATAGTTACGGCCGCCGTTTACTGGGGCTTCAATTCGCACCTTCGCTTACGCTAAGCGCTCCTCTTAACCTTCCAGCACCGGGCAGGCGTCAGCCCCTATACTTCGCCTTACGGCTTCGCAGAGACCTGTGTTTTTGCTAAACAGTCGCCTGGGCCTATTCACTGCGGCTTTCCGTTAAGAAAGCACCCCTTCTCCCGAAGTTACGGGGTCATTTTGCCGAGTTCCTTAACGAGAGTTCTCTCGCACACCTTAGGATTCTCTCCTCGCCTACCTGTGTCGGTTTGCGGTACGGGCACCTTTCATCTCGCTAGAGGCTTTTCTTGGCAGCGTGGAATCAGGAACTTCGGTACTATATTTCCCTCGCCATCACAGCTCAGCTGACATGGTAATGGGATTTGCCTCATTACCGGCCTAACTGCTTGGACGCGCTAATCCAACAGCACGCTTACCCTATCCTCCTGCGTCCCCCCATTGCTCAAATGGTGAGGAGGTGGTACAGGAATATCAACCTGTTATCCATCGCCTACGCCTTTCGGCCTCGGCTTAGGTCCCGACTAACCCTGAGCGGACGAGCCTTCCTCAGGAAACCTTAGGCATTCGGTGGAGGGGATTCTCACCCCTCTTTCGCTACTCATACCGGCATTCTCACTTCTAAGCACTCCACCAGTCCTTCCGGTCTGACTTCACTGTCCTTTGTTCGCTCTCCTACCATCGTCATCTAAGTTGTATTTCCTCCGCTTCGTTTATTGTTTTATTC
>NZ_JBHTSW010000096.1:0-1360 GCF_042794945.1 Rhodococcus sp. NPDC056506
GACCCTGCATCCACGCCATCTGATTGACGATCGCCTCATGCGAAACCGCCACACCCTTCGGCTTCCCCGTCGACCCCGACGTGAAAATCACATACGCAGCATTCGAACCCCGAAGCGGCGCAACACGATCCACATCCAACACCGGCGCATCCGAGAACCCGGACACATCCAACTCGTCAATCAACACCACATCGAACTCACCCGGCAACACCACACCGTCACCAGCAGTGGACAACACACACACCGGCGCCGCAGTACCGAGAATATGACCATTGCGCTCGACCGGATGATCCGGATCCAACGGCACATACGCCCCACCCGCAGCAACCACCGCATACATACCCACAACAAGATCAACCGACCGACGCATCGCCAACGCCACCAACGACTCCGGCCCCACACCCACCGAAACCAAATACCGCGCAAGGCGATTCACCCGAGACCCGAACTCCGCATACGACAGCGAAACACCCTCGAACGAGAGCGCCACCGCATCCGGAGACGCCGCCACCTGCGCAACAAACCCGTCGAGCAACAAAGCACCAACAGTCAACTCGTGAACAGTGTCATTGACCGCCACCAACACCTGCGAACGCTCGTGCTCACCGAGCAACTCCACATCCCCGACAACCGAATCAGGCTCCGCCACCATCGCTTCCAGAACCCGAACCAACCGCTCCGCAAACCCAGCCACCGTCGACTCGTCGAACAAATCCGTCGCATACGTCAACGACATCGGCATCCCCACACCGACGCCGTCCTCCTCCAACGGTGACACCGTCAACTGCAGATCGAACTTCGCGATCTCCACACCCGCGTCGAAACCGGCAATCGACAGCCCCGGCAATTCCAAGACACTCTGCGCCATGTTCTGGAAGAACAACGCAACCTGGAACAACGGATGATGAGCCTGCGACCGCGCCGGATCAAGCACCTCCACCAACCGCTCGAACGGAACATCCGCATGCGCAAACGCCTGAAGATCAGCCTCCCGCACACCCGCGAGCAGATCGACGAAACTCCCCGAAGAATCCACCTCCGTCCGCAACACCAACGTATTGACGAACATCCCGATCAAATCATCAAGCTCCGGCTCGCCCCGCCCAGCGATCGGCGAGCCCACCACAACATCATCACTACCACTGAGCCGCGCCAACACCACCGCCAACGCCGCATGCACCACCATGAACAACGACACACCACGATCAAGCGCCAACTGCTCGAGCGCCCGATGCAACCGCGCATCTACCGAGAACTGGTAACCGGCACCACGATTGGACGCAACCAACGGCCGCGAACGATCCGCCGGCAACTCGATCCGCTCCGGCAACCCCTCCAACACCGACGTCCAATACCCCAA
>NZ_JBHTSW010000097.1:0-1216 GCF_042794945.1 Rhodococcus sp. NPDC056506
GCTTCGACGCCCGCAGCACACTGCAGGTGGGCGACGTGTCGTACGAGATCTTCCGGCTGGACAAGGTCGAGGGCTCCGCGCGCCTTCCCTACAGCCTGAAGGTGCTGCTGGAGAACCTGCTCCGCACCGAGGACGGCGCGAACATCACCGCCGACCACATCCGCGCCCTCGGGGGCTGGGACTCACAGGCCCAGCCGTCGCAGGAGATCCAGTTCACGCCTGCCCGCGTGATCATGCAGGACTTCACCGGCGTTCCTTGCATCGTCGACCTCGCCACCATGCGTGAGGCCGTCACCACCCTCGGCGGCGACCCGAACAAGGTCAACCCGCTCTCCCCCGCCGACATGGTCATCGACCACTCGGTCATCCTCGACGTCTTCGGCCAGGCCGACGCACTCGAGCGCAACGTCGACCTCGAATACGAGCGCAACGGCGAGCGTTACCAGTTCCTTCGTTGGGGCCAGGGCGCATTCGACGACTTCAAGGTCGTCCCCCCGGGAATGGGAATCGTTCACCAGGTCAACATCGAATACCTGGCTCCCACCGTGATGTCCCGTAACGGACAGGCCTACCCCGACACCTGCGTCGGCACCGACTCGCACACCACGATGGTCAACGGCCTCGGCGTGCTCGGCTGGGGCGTCGGCGGCATCGAGGCCGAGGCAGCAATGCTCGGCCAGCCCGTCTCCATGCTGATCCCCCGCGTTGTCGGCTTCAAGCTCTCCGGTGAGATCAAGCCCGGCGTCACCGCAACCGACGTCGTGCTCACCGCCACCGAGATGCTCCGCAAGCACGGCGTCGTCGGCAAGTTCGTCGAGTTCTACGGCAACGGTGTTGCCGAGGTTCCGCTCGCGAACCGCGCAACGCTGGGCAACATGAGCCCCGAATTCGGTTCCACCGCAGCGATCTTCCCGATCGACGCCGAGACCATCGAATACCTGCGCCTCACCGGCCGCAGCGACGAGCAGCTCGCTCTCGTCGAGGCGTACGCCAAGGAACAGGGCCTGTGGCACAACCCCGACAAGGAACCCGTCTTCTCGGAGTACATCGAGCTGGATCTGGGAACCGTTGTTCCCTCGATCGCCGGCCCGAAGCGCCCGCAGGACCGAATCCTGTTGTCGGAGTCGAAGACTGCGTTCCGCAAGGACATCCACAACTACGTGGAAGAGAACTACCCGACCGAGCACACCCAGCTCGACGAGGCAGTCGAGGAATC
>NZ_JBHTSW010000099.1:0-1025 GCF_042794945.1 Rhodococcus sp. NPDC056506
ACGAAGACGGTGACGTATTCGGTGAAGGTCAATGCCGATGTGGTCGGTGGTGTGTTCGTGAACAACTTCGTTGTTCCGGGTACGACTCCGCCGGTGGATCCTCCGGAGGTGTGTGATCCGGCGACGCAGCTGTGCACGACGCATCCGGTGGTTTCTCCGAAGATTGCTGTGGTGAAGTCTTCTGATCCGGTATCTGGTTCGAATGTTGTTGCCGGTCAGGACATCAAGTACACGTTGACGTTCTCGAACACCGGTAGTGGTGCGGGTGAGGTCGCGTACTTCGATGATCTGCGTGGTCTGCTCGATGATGCTGATCTGGTTGCGGGCAGCTTGTCTGCTCAGGATCCGTTGGCTGCTGCGATGGTCGGCACGGATGGTTTCTCGGTGACGGGAACCCTCGGCGCTGGTGAGAGCAAGACGGTGACGTACACGGCGAAGGTCAAGGCTGATGCCGATCGTGTTGCGGCTGGTGCCGACAACACGGTGCTCAACTTCGTTGTTCCGGGTACGACTCCGCCGGTGGATCCTCCGGAGGTGTGTGATCCGGCGACGCAGCTGTGCACGACGCATCCGGTTCAGGTTCCGGGGTTCACGGTCGCGAAGACTGCGGATCCGGTGTCGGGGACGAATGTTGCTGCTGGTCAGACGATCACGTACACCGTAACGGGCATGAACACCGGTAAGACAACGCTTGATCCGGTGGTGTTGACCGATGATCTGTCGAAGGTTCTCGACAACGCCGCTCTGGTGGACGGTTCGCTCAACGCGACGGTCGATGGTGCTCCTGCTGCTACTCCGACCCTCTCGGGCACGACGCTTTCGTGGACTGGTGTTCTCGAGGCTGGTAAGTCGGTTGTTCTGACCTACCAGGTGAAGGTCAATGCCGGTGTTGCCGGTGGCACGTTGATCAGCAACAAGGTGACCGGTACTGCGAAGCCGCCGACGGGTCCGGACATCACTCCTCCTCCGGTGGAGACGAATCACTCTGTTCCCGGTTTCACTGTCGCGAAGACTGCTGATCCGGC